>NZ_CAJGBM010000017.1:0-73669 GCF_904426495.1 Pseudomonas sp. OF001
CGCCGCCTTCGGTGGCTACAAGAAGTCCGGCGTGGGCCGCGAGACCCACAAGATGATGCTCGACCACTACCAGCAGACCAAGAACCTGCTGGTCAGCTACGACATCAAGCCGCTGGGCTTCTTCTGACCCTGCCGTTCTCCACGCGCCCCGACGCAAGGGTCGGCAGGTCGGAGCCGTCCGGGGTGGCTGCCGGTTTCCCTCAGTTTCCGGCAGCACCTCTTCACAGCGCGGCTTCGGCCGCGCTTTTTTTCCATGCCCCGCGCTCCGGCCGCGACTTCGGCAGCCCCGGGCCGCTCAGTTGCCCGGTCAGACCGCTCTCCCGCTGCCAGTGGAGTACGGCTGGCATTAAAATGAACCCCCAATCCCCGGAAGCGACGGCGTTGAGCAGCGAACTGAAGGCTTTCTACCAGGTGGCGCAACTGGGCAGCATCACCCAGGCGGCGAAGAAGCTCGGCCTCAGTCAGCCGACGGTGACCACCCAGATCCGCCAGCTGGAGGCGCGCTACGGCATCGAGCTGTTCTACCGCGGCGGCCGCCGGCTGACCCTCAGCGATGCCGGCGCCGAGCTGCTGCCCAGGGTGCGCGCGCTGCTGCAGCAGGAAGCCGACATCGAGTTCTTCCTGCGCAACAGCGGCCAGCAGCAGGGCAGCCTGCGCCTCGGCGCCACCGCGCCCTACTACGTGCTCGACCTGCTCAAGCGCTTCCGCGAGCGCCTGCCCAGCGTCGAGGTGGCGGTGCAGATCGGCAACTCCCAGGAGGTGCTGGAGGCGCTCGACGAGTTCCGCGTCGACCTCGCCGCCTCCTCGCAGCGCCTCGACGATCCGCGCCTGGTGCGCCTGGAACTGGGCCGCGACCCACTGGTGCTGGCGGTGCACCGCGAGCATCCGCTGGCGGCGCTGAGCAGCGTGCCGCTGGCCGCCCTGGCCCGCCACTGCCTGCTGATGCGCGAGGCCGGCTCCACCACCCGCGAACTGACCGAGCGGATGCTCATGGATGCCGGCGTGCGCCCGCAGGCACTGCTGGAGATCGGCAGCCGCGAGTCGATCCGCGAGGCGGTGCTGCGCAACATCGGCGTCAGCATCATCGCCCGTCACGAGGTGCCGCACAGCCCGGAGCTGCGCGTGCTGGCGCTGGAGGGCGCGCCGCAGATCGTCGAATACCTGTACTGCCTGAAGGAACGCCGCCTGGCCCGCCTGCCGGCGGCCTTCCTCGCCGTGGCCCGCGAGGCCGCCGCACAGCCGGACTGAAAACCCGGCTTCACAAAAATCCCGATGCATCCATCGGCAGGTTTTGCCCAACTGCCACAGGGCTTTCGCACAGTCCGCCTAGCATGACCCTCGTCGCGTCATACCGCTCCACGAGGAACGCATCATGCTCCCCACGTCCACCCCGCACCTGCGCGTGCACGATCTGCGCAAGCGCTTCGGCAGCTTCACCGCCCTCGACGGCGTGTCCCTGGACATCGCCGCCGGCGAGCTGGTCTGCCTGCTCGGCCCCTCCGGCTGCGGCAAGACTACCCTGCTGCGCTGCGTGGCCGGCCTCGAGCGCCAGGACGGCGGCACCCTGCACATCGGTGCCCGCAACATCTCCGCGCTGCCGCCGCAGGCCCGCGACTACGGCATCCTGTTCCAGTCCTACGCGCTGTTCCCCAACCTGACCGTCGAGCAGAACATCGCCTATGGCCTGACCGGCAGCGAGCGCGAGGCGATCCGCGCGCGGGTCGCGCAGATGCTCGAGCTGGTCGGCCTGACCGGCAGCGAGAAGAAGTATCCCGGCCAGCTCTCCGGCGGCCAGCAGCAGCGCGTCGCCCTGGCCCGCGCGCTGGCCCCGGCGCCCTCGCTGCTGCTGCTTGACGAGCCGATGTCGGCGCTCGACGCCCGCGTGCGCGAGCACCTGTGCACCGAGCTGCGCGCCCTGCAGCGCCAGCTCGGCATCACCACCCTGATGGTCACCCACAACCAGGACGAGGCCATGCTGATGGCCGACCGCATCGCGGTGATGAACCACGGCCGCGTCGAGCAGTACGCCACCCCAAGGGAGATCTACGCCCAGCCGGCCAGCCCGTTCGTCGCCGAGTTCGTCGGCCAGGGCAACTGGCTGCCGTTCGAGCGCAGCGGCGAGGGCTTCGCCCGGGTCGGCAACCTCGACCTGCGCCTGCCGGTGGCGGCCGGCGCCGAGCGCGGCCGGCTGTTCTGCCGCCCCGAGGCCATCGTCATCAACCCGCCGGTGCACGAGCCGAACCTGTGCCGCGCGCAGATGCGCGAGATCACCTTCCTCGGCAACCGCTGCCGGCTGAGCTTCGAGCTGGCCGAGCTGCCTGGCCACGCCCTGCAGGCCGAGGTCGCCCCCGAGGCGCTGCCGCACCCGGCCGGCGAGCTGTGGGTCGCCCTGCCGCCGCACCGCCTGCAGGTGTTCGCCTGACATGCACAGCACCCTCTCCCTCCCCGCCGGCGCCCGCGCCGGCCTGCGCTGCGCCCGCGCCGACCGCCTGTTCGTCGACGGCGGCAAGTGGCTGATGCTCGCCCTCCTCGTCCTCGCCGTGCTGCTGCCGCTGACCGCCATGCTCTGGCGCGGTTTTGCCGGCGAGCCGGGCCAGGGCGGCGGCCTCGCCGCTGCGGCCGAGCTGCTGGCCAGCGCCAACTTCCGCTGGCTGCTCGGCAACAGCCTCAAGGTCGCGCTGACCGTGGCGCTGATCGTGGTGCCGCTGGCCTACCTGTTCGCCTACGCCCTGCAGCGCACCCTGATCCCGGCCAAGGGCCTGTGGCGCGGCATCTCCCTGCTGCCGCTGTTGGCGCCGTCGATGCTGCCGGGCATCGCGCTGATCTACCTGTTCGGCAACCAGGGGCTGCTGCGCGAGCTGCTGGACGACAACATCTACGGCTTCTGGGGCATCGTCCTCGGCGAGGCGATCTACACCTTCCCCCACGCGCTGATGATCCTGCTCTCGGCGCTGGCGCTGGCCGACGCGCGGCTGTTCGACGCCGCGGCGAGCATGGGCGCGAGTCCCTGGAAGGCGTTCCGCAGCATCACCTGGCCGGGCAGCCGCCAGGGCGTATTCGCCGCCTTCTGTCTGGTGTTCACCCTGACCATCACCGACTTCGGCGTGCCGGTAGTGATCGGCGGCGACTACCAGGTGCTGGCGCTGGAGGCCTACAAGGCGGTGGTCGGCCAGCAGCAGTTCGGCCGCGGCGCGCTGATCGGCCTGGTGCTCCTGGTGCCGGCGCTGCTCAGCTTCGCGGTCGACGCCTGGCTGCGCCGCCGCCAGCGCGAGGCGATGAGCGGTCGCGCCCAGGTGTTCCGCCCGCAGCCTGCACCGCGCCGCGACGCCGCCTTCCTCGCCGTGGTGATCGCCCTGTGCAGCCTGCTCCTGCTGGTGTTCGGCATGGCGGTGTACTCGTCGCTGGTCGCCTTCTGGCCGTACAACCTGTCGCTGTCGCTGCGCCACTACGCCTTCGCCGACCTGCCCGGCGGCTGGCAGCCGTACTTCAACAGCCTGCTGATGGCCTCCGCCAGCGCGCTGATCGGCGGTTTCCTGATCTTCACCGGCGCCTGGCTGCTGGAGAAGACCCGCCAGGACGCCCTCACCCAGGTCCTGCGCCTGCTGTGCTTCGTGCCCATGGCGGTGCCCGGTCTCGTGCTCGGCCTCGGCTACGTGTTCTTCTTCAACCTGCCGGGCAACCCGCTCGGCGGCCTGTACGGCAGCCTGCTGCTGCTCACCCTGTGCACCGTGGCGCATTTTTTGAGCACCGCGCAGATCACCGCCAGCACCGCGCTGCGCCAGCTCGACGGCGAGTTCGAGGCCGCCGCCCTGTCACTGCGCGTGCCGCTGTTCCGCCACTACCTGCGCGTCACCCTGCCGCTATGCCTGCCGGCGCTGCTGGACATCGTCCGCTACCTGTTCGTCTCGGCGATGACCACGGTGTCGGCGGTGATCTTCCTCTACAGCCCGGACAGCATGCTCGCCGCCATCGCCGTGCTGAACATGGACGACGCCGGCAACGTCGGCGGCGCTGCCGCCATGTCCACCCTGATCCTGCTCACTTCCGCCGCCGTGTCCCTGCTGCTGGCCGCCGCCTCGCGCGGCCTGCTGCGCCGCAGCCAGGCCTGGCGCCAGGACCCGAATCCCTGACTCACTCCCGGAGAACCACCATGCTCAAACGTCTCGCCCTCGCCATCGCCGTAGCCGCCGGCCTCAGCCTGCAGGCCCAGGCCGCCACCGAACTGACCGTCTACACCGCCCTCGAGGTGGAGCAGCTCAAGGCCTACAAGGAAGCCTTCGAGAAAAAGCACCCGGACATCGAGATCCGCTGGGTTCGCGACTCCACCGGCATCATCACCGCCAAGCTGCTGGCCGAGAAGGATCGCCCGCAGGCCGACGCGGTCTGGGGCCTGGCCGCCTCCAGCCTGGCGATCCTCGACCAGCAGGGCATGCTGGAGGCCTACGCGCCGCAGAACCTCGCCAACATCGATACCAAGTACCGCGACGCCGCCAATCCGCCGAGCTGGGTCGGCATGGACGTGTGGGCCGCCACCGTGTGCTTCAACCACGTCGAGGCCGAAAAGCAGGGCCTGCCCAAGCCGGTACGCTGGGAGGACCTCACCGACCCGGTGTACCAGGGCAAGATCGTCATGCCCAACCCGGCCTCCTCCGGCACCGGCTACCTGGACGTCAGCGCCTGGCTGCAGACCTTCGGCGAGCAGCAGGGCTGGGCGTTCATGGACAAGCTGCACGCCAACATCGGCCAGTACACCCACTCCGGCTCCAAGCCGTGCAAGCTGGCCGCCGCCGGCGAGTTCCCGATCGGCATCTCCTTCGAGTACCCCGCCATCCAGCTGCAGCGCCAGGGCGCGCCGCTGGACATCGTGCTGCCCAAGGAGGGTCTCGGCTGGGAGGTGGAGGCCACCGCCATCCTCAAGGGCAGCGATGCCGGGGAGGCGGCGCGCAAGCTCGCCGACTTCGCCGCCAGTCCGGAGGCCATGCAGCTGTACAGCAAGAACTTCGCCGTGCTGGCCCAGCCGGGCATCGCCCAGCGCATCAGCGAGCTGCCGGCCGACTACGAGCAGCGCCTGATCGCCAACGACTTCGCCTGGGCCTCGAAGGAGCGCGAGCGCATCCTCGCCGAGTGGCGCCAGCGCTACGACGGCAAGTCCGAGAAGCAGTGAGGAGCCCGGCATGAGCAACCACTGCGACATCGCCATCGTCGGCGCCGGCATCCTCGGCCTGGCTCACGCCTATGCCGCCGCCCGTCGCGGCCTCAAGGTGCGCGTGTTCGAGCGCAGCGAGCGCGCCCTCGGCGCCTCGGTGCGCAACTTCGGCATGGGCCTGATCACCGGCCAGGCGCCCGGTCCGATGCTCGAGCTGGCCCGCGCCAGCCGGCCGATCTGGGCCGGCTGGGCGCAGGCCGCGGGCTTTGCGGTCAAGCGCGAGGGCTCGCTGCTGTTCGCCCGCAGCGAGGCCGAGGAACGGCTGCTGGAGGCGTTCTGCGCCGGCCGCGCCCGCGCGCACGGCTACCGCGTCGAGCTGCTCGGCCGTGAGGCGCTGGGCAGCATCTATGCCGGCCGCTTCCGCCACCACCGCGCCGCCCTGCACGGCTTCGACGACCAGCAGCTGTACTCGCGCGAGGCGCTGCCGGCGCTGGCCGCCTGGCTGGCCCGCGAGCACGGCGTGGAGTTCCATTTCGCCACCCTGGTGCGCGACGTCGAGCCGGGCCTGCTGCACACCACCGCCGGGCGCTTCCAGGCGGGGCAGATCGTCGTCTGCTCCGGTCACGACTACCTGACCCTGCTCGCCGAGCAGCTGCGCGCGCTGGAGCCGCAGGTCTGCCGCCTGCAGATGCTGCGCGTCGCCCCGCAGCAGGCGCTGGACCTGCAGCATGCGGTGCTCACCGGCCTGTCCGGCGTGCACTACGGCGCCTTCGCCGACCTGCCGGAAGCCGAGGCGGTGCGCCAGCAGATCCGCCGCGAGTGCCCGGCGCTGGAGCGCTTCGGCATCCACCTGCTGGTCAGCCCGACGCCGAGTGGCGAGCTGATCATCGGCGACTCCCACGACTACGGCCAGGACGCCTCGCCGTTCAACGCCGAGGAAGTCGACCGGCTGCTGCTGCAACTGGCCGAGCACACCCTGGCCACCCCGCTGCGGGTGGTCGAGCGCTGGCAGGGGGTGTACGGCGGGCGCGGACCGGCGCCGTTCTCGGTCACGAAAGCCGCCGAGGGCGTCACCGCCATGCTGATGCATACGGGCCTCGGCATGAGCGTCGGCCCGGCGCTGGGCGAGCGGACCATTGCGGCGCTGCTCGGCGAGCCGGCCGGCTGACGGGAGGAGGCACGCACCATAACGACGCAAGCCGCATCAAAGCGGTGCCGATCCATGCGCTCGATTAGGCACTCCCCGGCGCAAACTCCACCAATAGCCGCATCAGAGAATCTGGCACGTTATCTGCTTTAGAGAATTCGACAATTCATCGAGCGTAACCCTCAACGGCGAGGGGCGCGCTCCCCGAGCGATTCGGGATCCGGACAAAGGCGTCCTGCTGGCAACGGCAGGACGCCTTTTTTGTTTTTCGCAGGTCGGTTTCCGCGATGGGAGAGAAACCATGAACAAGCTCAAGCTGGTGATGGTCGGCAATGGCATGGCCGGGGTGCGGACCCTGGAGGAGCTGCTCAAGCTCGCGCCGGACATGTACGACATCACCGTGTTCGGCGCCGAGCCGCACCCCAACTACAACCGCATCCTGCTCTCCCCCGTCCTGGCCGGCGAGCAGACCTTCGAGGAGATCGTGCTCAACGACCTCGACTGGTACAGGGACAACGGCATCGACCTGCGCATCGGCTGCAAGGTGGTGGACATCGACCGCCACGCCCACAAGGTGATCGCCGAGGACGGCAGCGAGGTCGGCTACGACCGCCTGATCATCGCCACCGGCTCCAACCCGTTCATCCTGCCGATTCCCGGCAAGGACCTGACCGGCGTGATCGGCTACCGCGACATCGCCGACACCCAGATGATGATGGACACCGCCAGGACCCACAGGCACGCGCTGGTGATCGGTGGCGGCCTGCTCGGCCTGGAGGCCGCCAACGGTCTGAAGCTGCGCGGCATGGACGTCACCGTGGTGCACCTCGGCGACTGGCTGCTCGAGCGCCAGCTCGACAGGACCGCCGGCCAGCTGCTGCAGAGCGCGCTGGAGGCGCGCGGCATCCAGTTCCGCCTGAGCACCCAGACCGCCGCCCTGCTCGACGACGGCGAGGGCCGGGTATGCGCCGCCCAGTTCGCCGACGGTGATGTGATCCCCGCCGACCTGGTGGTGATGGCCGCCGGCATCCGCCCCAACACCGAGCTGGCCGAGCGTGCCGGCCTGCCGTGCAACCGCGGCATCCTGGTCGACGACACCCTGCAGACCTTCGACCCGCGCATCTACTCGGTCGGCGAGTGCGCCAGCCACCGCGGCATCGCCTACGGCCTGGTCGCCCCGCTGTTCGAGCAGGCCAAGGTGTGCGCCAACCACCTGGCCCAGCTCGGCTTCGCCCGCTACGAGGGCTCGGTGACCTCGACCAAGCTCAAGGTCACCGGCATCGACCTGTTCTCCGCCGGCGACTTCATGGGCGCGGACGGCACCGAGACCATTACCCTCGCCGACCCGATCGGCGGCGTATACAAGAAGCTGGTGATCAAGGACGACGTGCTGGTCGGCGCCTGCCTGTACGGCGACACCGCCGACGGCAGCTGGTACTTCCGGCAGATCCGCGAGAACCACAACGTCGCCGAGATCCGCGACCACCTGATGTTCGGTGAAAATGCATTGGGCGACGCCGGCCACCAGGGCCAGGACAAGGCCACGGCGATGCCCGACGACATGGAAGTGTGCGGCTGCAACGGCGTGTGCAAGGGCTCCATCGTCAAGGCCATCCAGGAGCACGGCCTGTTCAGCCTCGACGAAGTCAAGAAGCACACCAAGGCGGCCAGCTCCTGCGGCTCGTGCACCGGCCTGGTCGAGCAGATCCTGATCAACACCGTCGGCGGCGCCGCCGACGTCAAGCCCAAGAGCGAGAAGCCGGTGTGCGGCTGCACCGACTACAACCACGGCCAGGTGCGCAAGACCATCCGCGAGCAGCACCTGACCTCGCTGGCCGACACCATGGCCTTCATGGAGTGGCGCACCCCCAACGGCTGCGCCACCTGCCGCCCGGCGCTCAACTACTACCTGATCTCCACCTGGCCGGGCGAAGCCAGGGACGATCCCCAGTCGCGCCTGATCAACGAGCGTGCCCACGCCAACATCCAGAAGGACGGCACCTACTCGGTGGTGCCACGCATGTGGGGCGGGGTGACCAACCCGTCCGAGCTGCGCCGCATCGCCGACGTCGCCGACAAGTACCAGATCCCGATGGTCAAGGTCACCGGCGGCCAGCGCATCGACCTGCTCGGGGTGAAGAAGGACGACCTGCCGGGGGTGTGGAAAGACCTCGACATGCCCTCCGGCCACGCCTACGGCAAGTCCATCCGCACCGTGAAGACTTGCGTCGGCAGCGAGTTCTGCCGCTTCGGCACGCAGAACTCGACGCAGATGGGCATCGACCTGGAGCACGCGCTGTTCGGCATGTGGTCGCCGCACAAGGTCAAGCTGGCGGTCTCCGGCTGCCCGCGCAACTGCGCCGAATCCGGCATCAAGGACGTCGGCATCATCGGTGTCGATTCGGGCTGGGAGCTGTACGTCGGCGGCAACGGCGGCATCAAGACCGAAGCCGGCGAGTTCTTCACCAAGGTCAAGACTGCCGAGCAAGTCATGGAATACAGCCTGGCCTTCCTGCAGCTGTACCGCGAGGAGGCCTTCTACCTGGAGCGCACCGTGCACTACATGCACCGCGTCGGCCTGGAGCACATCAAGAAGATCGTCCTCGGCGACGAGGCGCGCCGCAAGGAACTGCACCAGCGCCTGCTGTTCGCCCTGACCTTCGAACAGGACCCGTGGAAGCAGCAGATCGAAACCCCGGCGCTGAAGAAGGAGTTCGAGCGCATCCCGGTCAGGGTGATGGAACCCGCCTGACCCCGCCTGCCAGGGGCGGGTCCTGCCGGTCGGCGTCCAGGAAAGCGCCGCACCGGCAGGACCGGCACCTGCCACCCACACCGCGAGCGACCGAACGAGATTGAGGAGAAACGACATGAACTGGCTGGATATCTGTGCCCTGGAAGAGATCAACGTGCTCGGCGCGCGCATCGTCGCCGGACCCAAGGGCGACATCGCGCTGTTCAGGACTTCCGCAGATGAAGTGTTCGCCATTGACGACCGCTGCCCGCACAAGGGCGGCCCGCTCTCCCAGGGGCTGATCTACGGCAAGCGCGTGGCCTGCCCGCTGCACAACTGGCAGATCGACCTGGAAAGCGGCGAGGCCCTGGAGCCGGACGTCGGCTGCAGCCACAAGTACCCGGTCAAGGTCGAGGGCGGCCGCGTGCTGCTGGCGCTGAAGGACTGCGCCTGACCCGTAGGGTGCGCCGCGCGCACCCCAGACACGCCCATCCGGTGCGCACGGCGCACCCTACGCTTGAACCACGACGGAGCGACAGCCATGACCCGGCCGACCCAGACCACCGCCTCCACCTGCTGCTACTGCGGCGTCGGCTGCGGCGTGCTGATCGAGCACGACGGCGAGCGGATCACCGGCGTACAGGGCGACCCGGCGCACCCGGCCAACTACGGCCGCCTGTGCAGCAAGGGCTCGACCCTGCACCTGACCGGCGACCTGGCCGCCCGTGCCCTGCACCCCGAGCTGCGCCTGGGCAAGGCTCTGGCGCGCACCCGCAGCGACTGGGACAGCGCCCTCGACCACGCCGCCAACGTGTTCGCCGAGACCATCCGCGCGCACGGCCCGGACAGCGTGGCCTTCTACATCTCCGGCCAGCTGCTGACCGAGGACTACTACGCCTTCAACAAGCTGACCAGGGCACTGGTGGGCACCAACAACATCGACAGCAACTCGCGGCTGTGCATGTCCTCGGCGGTGGTCGGCTACAAGCGCAGCCTCGGCGCCGACGCCCCGCCCTGCTCCTACGAGGACATCGAGCAGAGCGACTGCCTGCTGATCGCCGGCAGTAACATGGCCTACGCCCACCCGGTGCTGTTCCGCCGCCTGGAAGCGGCCAAGGTCGCCCGCCCGGAGATGAAGATCATCGTCGTCGATCCGCGGCGCACCGACACCTGCGAGCTGGCCGACCTGCACCTGGCGATCCTGCCGGGCACCGACGTGGCGCTGTGCCACGGCATCCTGCACATCCTGCTGTGGGAAGGCTGGATCGACCGCGCCTTCATCGACGCCCACACCGAGGGCTTCGACGAACTGAAGAAACTGGTGCGCGACTACACCCCGGCGGCGGTAGCGGACATCTGCGGCATTTCCGTGGAAAACCTGCAACTGTGCGCCGAACTGATCGGCCAGGCGCCGTCGTTCCTCTCGCTGTGGTGCATGGGCCTCAACCAGTCGAGCAGCGGCAGCGCCAAGAACAGCGCGCTGATCAACCTGCACCTGGCCACCGGGCAGATCGGCAAGCCGGGCGCCGGCCCCTTCTCGCTGACCGGCCAGCCCAACGCCATGGGCGGGCGCGAGACCGGCAGCCTGGCCAACCTGCTGCCCGGCCATCGCGAGGCCGGCAACACCGGGCACCGCGCCGAGGTCGCCGGCTACTGGGGCGTCGACGCCCTGCCGGAGGCGCCCGGCCTGAGCGCCGTCGAGCTGTTCGAGGCGGTCAGGATCGGCAAGGTCAAGGCGCTGTGGATCGCCTGCACCAACCCGGCGCAGTCGATGCCCGACCAGCAGAAGATCCACGAGGCCCTCAGCAACTGCCCGTTCGTGGTGGTCCAGGAGGCCTACGCCACCACCGAGACCTGCCGCTACGCCGACCTCTTGCTGCCCGCCGCCGGCTGGGGCGAGAAGGAAGGCTCGGTGACCAACTCCGAGCGCCGCGTCAGCCACGTGCGCCGCGCCGTACCGCCCGCCGGCGAAGCCCGGCCGGACTGGGCGATCGTCTGCGACTTCGCCCGCCGCCTGGAGCGCCAGCTGCGCCCCGGCCAGCCCAGCCTGTTCGACTTCGCCAGCCCGGCCGCGCTGTTCGAGGAGTACAAGCTGCTCACCGCCGGCCGCGACCTCGACCTGTCCGGCCTCAGCCATGCGCTGCTCGACGACCTCGGCCCGCAGCAGTGGCCGTTCCCGGCCGGCGCCATCGCCGGCACGCCGCGCCTGTACGCCGACGGGGTGTTCCCCACCGCCAGCGGCCGCGCCAACTTCGTCGCCGATCCGTACCGCGCACCGCAGGAGAAGCGCGAGGCGCGCTATCCGCTGACCCTCAACACCGGCCGCCTGCGCGACCAGTGGCACGGCATGAGCCGCACCGGCACCGTCGCCCGGCTGTTCGGCCACGTCGAGGAGGCCGTGCTCAGCCTGCACCCGGAGGAGCTGCGCCGCCGGCGTCTGGCCAGCGGCGACCTGGTCAGGCTGCGCAGCCGCCGCGGCTCGCTGAT
Source organism: Pseudomonas sp. OF001 (assembly GCF_904426495.1). Lineage (NCBI taxonomy): Bacteria > Pseudomonadati > Pseudomonadota > Gammaproteobacteria > Pseudomonadales > Pseudomonadaceae > Pseudomonas > Pseudomonas sp. OF001. The sequence continues at coordinate 11,512 of NZ_CAJGBM010000017.1, forward strand.
CGTGCCGGTGCAGGCCGACGAGGGCGTGCGTCCCGGCCAGGCCTTCCTGCCGATGCACTGGGGCGACCGTTTCCTCAAGGGCCTGGGCATCAACGTGCTGACCCTGCCGGCTTACGACCCGCTGTCCAAGCAGCCGGAACTCAAGCACGCCGGCGTCGAGGCGGAGAAGGTCGAGCTGCCCTGGCAGCTGTTCGCCCTGGTCGAAGGCGACGTGCAGCAGCGCTTCGCCGCGCTGCGCCCGCTGCTGGACGACTTCGCCTACGCCAGCCTGACCCTCACCGGTCGCGAGCGCCCGGCGCTGCTGGTCAAGGCCGCCAGCGCGGTGGCTCCCGACGCCGCCCTGCTGGCGCGCATCGACGCCCTGCTCGACCTCGACCAGGGCCCGGTGCTGGCCTACGACGACCCGCGACGCACCGTCGGCAAGCGCGTGCGCATCGAGGACGGGCGCATCACCGCCATCCGCCTGGCCGGCGAGACTGCCGCGCGCGACTGGCTGAAGGCGCTGTGGGAGGACGGCCAGGCCGACGCCGAGCTGCGCCGCTGGCTGCTCGCCCCGCTGAGCACCCCGCCGGGCAACGCCGGGGCGTGCAAGGGCAAGACGCTGTGCAGCTGCATGAACGTCAGCGAGGCGGCGATCCAGGGCGGCATCGCCCGCGGCCTCGACCTCGACGGCCTCAAGCAGGAACTCAAGTGCGGCACCAGCTGCGGCTCCTGCGTACCGGAGATCAAGCGGCTGCTGGCCAAGGCCCCGGCCTGAACCAGTGACGAACCGCAGGGTGGGTTAGACCGCAGGTCGTAACCCACCGACCGGCCACGAGGCCGGCAATCGCGATGCCTGACGGCATCGATGGTGGGTTACGCCGCGAGGCGGCTAACCCACCCTACGCAGATCGATGAATGCCCCGCCGGCGTGGCAACGCCGACAAGCGACACGAGAGAGGTGGTGAACATGAGCGCAAAAGTCTGGCTGATCGGTGCTGGCCCGGGCGATCCGGAACTGCTGACCCTCAAGGCCGTGCGCGCCCTCGGCGAGGCCGAGGTGGTGCTGATCGACGACCTGGTCAACCCGGCGGTGCTCGAGCACTGCCCACAGGCCCGGGTCATCGGCGTCGGCAAGCGCGGCGGCTGCCGCTCCACCCCACAGGAGTTCATCCACCGCCTGATGCTGCGCTACGCCCGCCAGGGCAAGTGCGTGGCGCGCCTGAAGGGCGGCGACCCGTGCATCTTCGGCCGCGCCAGCGAGGAGGCCGACTGGCTGGCCGAACGCGGCGTGGCCAGCGAGATCGTCAACGGCATCACCGCAGGACTCGCCGGCGCCACCCAATGCGGCATCCCGCTGACCCTGCGCGGCGTGGCCCGCGGCGTGACCCTGGTCACCGCCCACACCCAGGACGACAGCAGCCTGAACTGGCCGGCGCTGGCCCAGGGCGGCACCACGCTCGTCGTCTACATGGGCGTGGCCAAGCTGGCCGACATCCGCGACGGCCTGCTGGCCGGCGGCATGCCCGCCGCCATGCCGGTGGCAATGATCGAGAACGCCTCGCTGCCACAGCAGCGCGAGTGCCGCAGCAGCCTCGGCGCCATGCAGCAGGACGCCGCCGCCTTCCGCCTGCAGAGCCCGGCGATCCTGGTGATCGGCGAGGTGGCAGCAGCCCGTCAGAATGCCGAGCAGACCGGGCCGAGCGACCTGCTCGCGGCGGTCGGCATGCGCTGAGCCTGGCCGCCCCACGCCTGCAACACGCGCGAACTCCTGCATGGAGCGGACCGCCCCGCAAGTGCGGCGGTTGGCCGCGCCTCCGCACGGACTGGGGGCGCAGCCGTCACGCCGTCGTCACCGCTACCTGTGGTAACATTCGCCCGCACATCGCGCGGCGGAAAACGGACAAGCGTGCCGCACCGCCAAAATCCCGACCAACGGTCAAAGCGCCGCAGCTCACCCCGCTGCGGCAGCGCAACGGCTCTGCATCAGGCCTCGGCAGGCATCTGCGGACCAGCCGATAACCCAGCTGGCAGCTCGGGAAACTTTTTGCATCGAAAACATCTAATCTGGCGTGCATTCTGCATCTAGAGTGGCACTGACAAACTTTGCGCGGTGCACCAGGACTCGAGCGACAACGCCAGACCGCGTGGATAACGACAGGCCAACAAAAACAACAGGCCCCGAAATGATCAAGTTCAATACCAAATGGCGTCAGGCTGCCCTGGCCGTATTCGCCATCACCCTCCTGCTGGTACTGCCTAACCTGAGTCGAATGATCGGCTGAAACGGCGCCGAGCGTCGCTTCAGCGCGCGATCGGCATCCACCAGGCCAGCAGCAGCGGCAGCAGCACGAACGACAGCACTGTCGAACACATCACCAGGCTCGCCACCGCCTCCGGCGAGCGGTTGGCGCGCACGGCGAACAGGTAGTTGAACACTGCCACCGGCATCGCCGACTGCAGCACCAGCACCCCGTGCGCCAGCGGCGAGAGGCCCAGCGCCACGCCCATCCCCCAGCCCACCGCCGCCCCGCAGAGAATCCGCAGCGCGCCCAGCAGGATGCCGCGACCGATGTGCTGCACGCGGATGCTCGCCAGCGACACGCCGAGGGTGATCAGCATCATCGGGATCGCCAGGCCGCCCAGCAGGTTGACCGTGTTGGCCAGCCAGCGCGGCAGTTCGAGGTCCAGCAGCATCACCGCCAGCGCCGCACACAGGCTGAGGATGATCGGGTTGACCAGCAGCCTGCGCCACGAGCGCTCGGCACCGGAGAGGATCATGCCGAGGGTGAAGTGGCCGACCGAGAGCATCAGGAAGAACGCCACCGCCAGCGCCAGGCCCTGCTCGCCGAAGGCGTACAGGCTGATCGGCAGGCCCATGTTGCCGGTATTGGGGAACAGGTAGGCCGGCACCAGCACCTTCCAGTCCTGGGCCATGGCGCGGCTGAGGGCCAGGCCGATCAGGCCCATGACCAGCGACACCGCCACGCACGCCAAAGCCATCTGGCCGAAGGCCTGGACGTCCACCTCGGTGCGGCTGAGGGTCGACAGCACCAGGCAGGGCGTGCCGACGTTGAGTACCAGGCGGGCGACGAAGTCGGTGGGGTAGCCCTGTCCCGAACGCACCCAGCCATATCCGATCCCGGCGACGATCAGCACCGGCGCCATCACGGCGAACAACTCGGCCAGCATGTCCTGTCCTTGCGCAAAAGAAGCCGATGCTACGCGCCGGGGACGCGCCCTGCCAAGTTTGCTAGGCTGCGCGTCATCGTCCCCCTGTCGGAAGCTCTGCCATGCGCCTCCTGCCGCTGCTGCTGGTCCTGCTCGCGCCCCTGGCCGGCGCCGCCGAACTGCTGGTCGAGCTGGCAGACGGCCCGCGCCGCTACGGCAGCGCCGAACTGCTCGCCCACCCGGCCAGCCGCGAGATCGAGATTCCCGCCGACGTCAGCTACAAGCGCGCCATGCGCTACCGCGCGCTGCCGGTGGCCGAGCTGCTACCGGGCGTGCGGCCCGGCGAGCACCTGCAGGCGGTGGCCGACGATGGCTTCGCTGCGGAACTGCCCGCCGCCGCGCTGCTCGACGCCGCCGGCGCGCGCGCCTGGCTGGCGGTGGAGGACCCGGCAGCGCCCTGGCCGGCCCTGGGCAAGGCCGGCAGGAGCGCCGGCCCCTTCTATCTGGTATGGACCAATCCCGAGACCGAGCAGATCGGCCCGGAGCAATGGCCGTTCCGCATGGTGCGCCTGCGCGTGCTCCCCGCCGTGGCCGAGCGCTTCCCGGCGCTGCGCCCGGACCCTGCGCTGGCGGCGGAGGATCCGGTCAACCTCGGCTTCGCCCAGTTCCAGAAGCACTGCCTGGCCTGCCACCGCCTGAACAAACAAGGCGACGCCGCCTTCGGCCCCGACCTCAACGTGCCCTACAACCCCACCGAGTACCTGCGCGCCGACCTGCTGCGCCGCTACATCCGCGACCCGCAGGCCCTGCGCCACTGGCCGCAGGCACGCATGCCCGGCTTCGGCGAGGCGGCGCTGAGCGAGACGCAGCTCGACCAGTTGCTGGCCTACCTGCGCCACATGACCGGGCGCAAGGTGGCCGCCGACAACTGAACGGTCAGCGCCCGGCGCGCGACTCGCGGATGTAGTAGCGCGCCCGCTCGGCCTTCTTCACGCAGCTGTCGTAGGCCTCGAACTGCTGCTGGGTCTTGGCCGCGGTGATCAGCGACAGGGCCTTGGAATAGCTGACCGTGCCGGCGAAGCCTTCGGCCTTGGCGATGTCCAGCTCCTTCCAGGCGGCATCTACCGAGTAGGCGCAACCATCGCGATTCTGCGTCTTGCCGGCGCAACCGACCAGGGTCAGGGCAAGTACCGGCAGCACTATCCAGCTCTTCATTGGCACGTCTCCAGCACGGGGAAATACGCCAAGTCTAGGGCATGAATGCCACGCATGCGGACACGCCCCCTTCATCCCCCCTCGCCGAGCAGCGCCACCGCCTTGATCTGCGCCCACAGCTGCAACCCCGGCGCCAGGCCGAGATGGTCGCTGGAGCGGCGGGTGATGCGCGCCAGCAGCGGCGTGCCGCCAGCGTCCAGGCGCACCAGCACGTGGGCCGGGGTGTCGGCCTCGGCCAGCTCGCACACCGTGGCGGCCAGCACGTTGGTGATGCTGCTGTCCTCGCAGCGGCTGAGCGCCAGGCTGACGTCGCGGGCATGCACGCGAAAGCGCAGCTTGTGGCCGACCGCCTCGGGGCGCCGGGCGACCAGCACCGCGCCGCCGGGGAAGACCAGGCGGGTCAGGTGGTAGGCCGGATCGTGGTCGGCCACCCGCGCCTTGATCACCACCCCGGCGTCCTCGCCGAGGGCGGTGGGCAGGTCGAGGCGCGCCAGGGTCTGCTGCAGGGGGCCCTGGGCGACCACCCGGCCCTGATCGAGCAGCACCACATGGTCGGCCAGCCGCGCCACCTCGTCCGGCGAGTGGCTGACGTAGAGCACCGGGATGTCCAGCTCGTCGTGCAGGCGCTCCAGGTAGGGCAGGATCTCCTGCTTGCGCTTGAGGTCCAGCGCCGCCAGCGGCTCGTCCATCAGCAGCAGGCGCGGACTGGTGAGCAGCGCGCGGGCGATGCCGACCCGCTGCCGCTCGCCGCCGGACAGCCGCCCGGGCATGCGCTCGAGCAGGTGGCCAATGCCGAGCAGCTCGATGACCCGCTCCCAGGAGACCCGCTGCGTCGCCTTGTCGATGCGCTTCAGCCCGTACTCCAGGTTGCGCCGCACTGACAGGTGCGGGAACAGGCTGGCCTCCTGGAACACATAGCCCAGGGCGCGGCGGTGGGTGGGCACGAACAGGCCGCGCTCGCTGTCCTGCCACAGCTCGCCGTTGACCTCGAGATGCGCCACGCTCGCCCGCTCGAGGCCGGCGACGCAGCGCAGGCAGGTGGTCTTGCCCGAGCCGGAGTGACCGAACAGCGCGGTGACGCCACGGCCGGGCAGCTGCAGGTCGACATCCAGCACGAAGCCGGCATAGTCCAGGCGGAAACGGGCACGGATGCCATCGGCCGGCGCGCTGGCCGTGTTGGCGCTGTTGGCGGCGGCGAGTTCCAGAGCTGCGGACATCCGAGAATCCTCCACCGGATCAGCCCAGCCCCGCCTTGACGCGGCGACTGGAATAGAGCGCGAGCAGCACGAGGAAGGAGAACAGCACCATGCCACCGGCCAGCCAGTGGGCCTGGGCGTACTCCATGGCCTCGACGTGATCGAAGATCTGCACCGACACGGTGCGCGTGCGCTCGGGAATGTTGCCGCCGATCATCAGCACCACGCCGAACTCGCCCACCGTGTGGGCGAAGCCGAGGATGCTGGCGGTGATGAAGCCGGGCCGGGCCAGCGGCAGCACCACGCTGAAGAAGGTGTCCCAGGGGCCGGCGCGCAGGGTCGCCGCTACCTCCAGCGGACGCTCGCCGATCGCCTCGAAGGCATTCTGCAGCGGCTGCACCACGAAGGGCATGGAATAGAACACCGAGCCGACCACCAGGCCGGCGAAGGTGAACGGCAGGGTGCCGAGGCCCAGCGCCTGGGTCAGTTGGCCGACCGGGCCGTGCGGTCCCAGGGTCACCAGCAGGTAGAAGCCCAGCACCGTGGGCGGCAGCACCAGCGGCAGGGCCACCACCGCCCCCACCGGCCCCTTCAGCGGCGAGCGCGTGCGCGCCAGCCACCAGGCGATCGGCGTGCCGATCAGCAGCAGCAGCACGGTGGTCAACGACGCCAGTTCCAGGGTCAGACGGATGGCGGCGAGATCCTGGGCGGTCAGTGGCATGGCCGCAGCTCCGGGTCAGAGGTCGTAGCCGTAGGCGCGGATCACCGCGGCGGCCTGCGGGCCCTTGAGGTAGTCGACCAGCGCCCGGGCTGCCGGGTTGTCCTTGCCCTTGGCGAGGATCAGCGCATCCTGACGGATCGGCTCATGCAGCTCCGCCGGCACCAGCCAGGCCGAGCCGCCGGTGATCCGGCCATCCTTGTACACCTGCGACAGAGCGACGAAACCGAGCTCGGCATTGCCGGTGGCGACGAACTGGTGCGCCTGGGCGATGTTGGCACCTTCCACCAGCTTAGGCGCCAGCGTCGCCCTGAGCCCCAGCTTGTCCAGCACCTGGGTGGCGGCCAGGCCGTAGGGCGCGGTCTTCGGGTTGGCGATGGCCAGGTGCCTGAAGCCGCCCTGCCTGAGCACCTCGCCCCGGCCGTCCACGTAGTCCGGCCTGGCCGACCACAGCACCAGCTTGCCGATGGCGTAGGTGAAGCGCGAACCCGGCACGCCGGCCCCCTCCTCCTCCAGCTTCTGCGGCGTGCCGTCGTCGGCGGAGAGCAGTACCTCGAAGGGCGCGCCGTTGTGGATCTGCGCGTAGAAACCGCCGGTGGGCCCGAAGGAGGCGACCAGCTTGTGGCCGGTGTCCTTCTCGAAGGCGCTGGCGATCTCCTTGATCGGCGCGGTGAAGTTGGCGGCGACGGCGACCTGCACCTCACCGGCCCGGGCGGCGCAGGCCAGCAGGACGGAACCCAGGGCAACGGACAGGCGGGACAGCGAAAGGCTCATGGTTGGACTCCTTGTCGAAAGATCAGTCCCAGGCGGCGAGGATCACGCTGGAGGACTGGAAGAAGGCGCAGGCCTCCACCCCGGGGGCGATGCCCAGCGCCGCGCAGCTCTCGGCGGTGACCACGCAGGTTACGCTGCGCCCGGACGGCAGGGCCAGGGTCACCTCGCTGTTCACCGGCCCCTGGTGGACGGCGGCGACTTCGCCCCACAGCTGGTTGCGCGCGGTGAGCCGGATGCCGCGCTCGGTGGCCAGCATCACCGAGGAAGACTTGACCAGGGCGAACACCTCCTTGCCGATGGCCAGGCCGAGATTGTCGGCGCTGGCCGGGGTGATGATGGCGGCGATCTCGGTCTGCGCGTCCAGGCGGATGCGCACCTCGTAGTCCACCCCGCCGACGCGCAGGCCGCTGACGGTGCCGGCGAACTGGTTGCGCGCGCTGGTCTTCATGCTCATCGAGTGCATCAGGCGCTGGAAGGACCGGATGTCGCCGCCGCCGACATCACCGAGGCGCGCCGACAGGCGATCGAGGGCGCCCTGGTACTCGATCTCCAGGGCACGGTACATGGCCACGATGCGCCGTCCGTACTCGGTGAGCTGCGTGCCGCCGCCCTGACGCCCGCCGGCCACGCGCACCACCACCGGCTCCGGGGCCAGGTTGTTGAGGGTGTCGATGGCGTCCCAGGCCGCCTTGTAGGACAGCGGCACGGCCTTGGCCGCGCGGTTGATCGAGCCCTCGCGCTCGATGGCCTCGAGCAGGCGGATGCGGGTATCGGACAGCGCGGTACCGACGTCGGTATCCAGCGACATGCGCGCCAGGAAACGGGTGGCGGTCGTGGTCATGGCGGTTGCTACCTGGTTATCTGTATTCACGGATTCATACAAGGCAACCTGCATGCCAAACCGTCTTTCCTATGGTTGAACGGCCAAAAGCCGCGCCCTTACGCTGTTGCCCATGGGCCTGCCACCGGCTTACCGATATTCGCTATGTCACAAGCGACATAGCGAATGTTGCAGACCCTACATGACTCGCGGCAGGAGTGCGTCATGGAAATCGGCGCAGGCAACGTCTTCGAGGGAAGCGTCGCCTCCGTGCAGCCAGGCGCGGTGATCGAGGCATCCAGCGCGATCCTCGGCGTGCCGGCCTGAGCGATCCCCAGGAACGCGAAAGGGGCGTAGCCGGCCAGCTGCGCCCCCTTCCCGTTGCACGGCGGGAAGCTCAGCGCCGGGCGCGCTGGCGCAGGTAGTCGACCACCGCCTGCTGGTCGCCGCTGAACTCGATGCGCGCGGCCTTGCTCTCGCGCTGGTAGGCGTACATCGGGTCGTAGTACTCGCCGAGCAGCCCCTCGATCCAGCCGCGGTGCAGGTCGACCTTACCGCTGCGCTGCTGCTCGGCCAGCGCCTCGTCCATGATCGCCGCCAGGCGCTGGTAGCGCTCGCCGCCCAGGCGCCTGACGATGTTCTTCAGACTCTGCTGCAGGCGCTCGGCGAAGGCGAGCATGCCCTGTTCCTCGCCGTGCAGGGCGACGAACTCGGCGGACAGGTCGATCACGTAGTCGCCGAGGATGCGCTCGACGCGCCCTTCCAGGCTGTCCTCCAGCCACACCAGCGGGTACTCCTGCATGCCCTGGTGCAGCGGCAGCGGCAGCGAGCAGCTGCCGATCAGCCGGCTCTCGTCCTCAAGGACGAAGGAATGCATGCCGGCCGCACGCTTCTTCAGCAGGTCGATGGCCAGCAGGTTCTCGAAGTCGATCTGCCCCGGCTGCCCGGTGGCGTGCTTGCCGAAGCTGGAGCCGCGGTGGTTGGCGTGCTGCTCCAGGTCGACGGCGTTGCCGAGCTGGGCGAGCACTTCGGTCTTGCCGGTGCCGGTCATGCCGCCGACGATGACGAAGTCGCACTCGGCGACCGCAGCCTCGGTGGTGTCGATCAGGAAGTTGCGCAGCGCCTTGTAGCCGCCGATCACCCGCGGGTAGTCGATGCCAGCCTCTTCCTTGAGCCACTGCTGGGTGATCTGCGAGCGCAGGCCGCCACGGAAGCAGTACAGGTAGCCGTCGGGGTTGGCGCGGGCGAAGGCGGCCCAGGCCTCGATGCGCTCGGCCTTGAGCGGGCCGCGCACCAGTTGGTGGCCCAGCTCGATGGCGGCCGCCTGGCCGTGCTGCTTGTAGCAGGTGCCGACCTTCTGCCGCTCGACGTCGTTCATCAGCGGCAGGTTGACCGTGTGGGGAAAGGCGCCCTTGGTGTATTCCACCGGGGCGCGCACGTCCATCAGCGGCAGGTCGTTGAGGAAGATGTCGCGGTAATGGGCACTGTTGGGACGCATCAGAGCACCTCTACCGCGTGGCTCTGTCGGGCGACCAGCTCGCCGATCGGCGCCAGCGCGAGGCCCAGCTCGGCGGCGACGGCGAGGAACTCGGCCTCGCCTTCCGACGCCACGGCGATCAGCAGACCGCCGCTGGTCTGCGGGTCGCACAGCAGCAGCTTCTGCGCTTCCGGCAGCGGGGCGATGCGCTCGCCGTAGCTGTCGAAGTTGCGCAGGGTGCCGCCGGGCACGCAGCCCTCATCGAGGTAGTGCTCGACACCGGCGATGCGCGGCACCGCGGCGTAGTCGATGCGCGCGGTCAGGCCGCTGCCGTCGGCCATCTCCACCAGGTGGCCGAGCAGGCCGAAGCCGGTGACGTCGGTCATCGCCTTCACCTGCTCCAGCTTGCCGAAGCGCGCGCCCGGCCTGTTCAGGGTGCACATCCAGTCGCGGGCGAGGCCCACGTCCTCGGCGCGCAGCTTGCCCTTCTTCTCGGCGGTGGTGAGGATGCCGATGCCCAGCGGCTTGGACAGGTACAGCCGGCAGCCCGCGGTGGCGGTGTCGTTGCGCTTCATGAAGCGCTTGTCGACGATGCCGGTGACCGCCAGGCCGAAGATCGGCTCGGGGGCGTCGATGGAGTGGCCGCCGGCCAGCGGGATGCCCGCCTCGTCGCACACCGCGCGACCGCCGCGGATCACCTCGCGGGCCACTTCCGGCGCCAGCACGTTGACCGGCCAGCCGAGGATGGCGATGGCCATCAGCGGGTCGCCGCCCATGGCGTAGATGTCGCTGATCGCGTTGGTGGCGGCGATGCGACCGAAGTCGAACGGATCGTCGACGATGGGCATGAAGAAGTCGGTGGTGGACACCACGCCGCGCTCCTCGTCGATGGCGTACACCGCGGCGTCGTCGCGCGAGGCGTTGCCGACCCACAGTTTCGGGTCGAGGTTCTGCGCGCCGCTACCGGCGAGGATCACTTCCAGCACCTTGGGGGAGATCTTGCAGCCGCAGCCGGCGCCGTGGCTGTACTGGGTGAGGCGGATCGGTTCGCTCATGAGTCACTCCGGGGAATTCGCGATGGCGGCGATTCTAGCAAACGCTACGGGGCAAGACCTGCGGGGTCGTTCGGGGCCATACTGGAAACAGGGCCCTGGGCAGGCACTGCTGTCCGGCCCGCAAGGACAGGGGGATAGGATCATGGGCAAGACTGTCGCACTGGTGCTCGGCTCGGGCGGCGCGCGCGGCTATGCGCACATCGGGGTGATCGAGGAGCTGGAGGCACGCGGCTACGACATCGCCTGCGTCGCCGGCAGCTCGATGGGGGCGGTGATCGGCGGCATCTACGCCGCCGGCAAGCTGCCGGTATACCGCCGCTGGGTGGAAACCCTCGACTACCTGGACTTGCTGCGCCTGCTCGACGTCAGCTTCTCGATGGGCGCGATCCGCGGCGAGCGGGTGTTCGGGCGCATCCGCGCCTTTCTCGGCGAAATCAACATCGAGGACCTGCCGATCCCCTACACCGCGGTGGCCACCGACCTGACCAACCAGCAGGAAGTGTGGTTCCAGGAAGGCTGCCTGCACCAGGCGATGCGCGCCTCGGCGGCGATTCCCAGCCTGTTCACCCCGGTGGTGCAAGGCTCGCGGGTGCTGGTCGACGGCGGCCTGCTCAACCCGATCCCGATCGTGCCGGTGGTGTCCAGTCGCTGCGACCTGATAGTCGCGGTCAACGTCAACGCCAGCAACCAGCTGCAGTACGAGCTGCCGGTGATCGAGCGGCCGCAGGCGATGAAGAACCGTCTCGACCAGATGATGACGTCGATCGGCGCCCTCGGCGCGCGCCTGCCGTTCCGCCGGCGCGGCGGGCCGGAACTGCCGGTGCTGCTCGAGGGACACGAGGCGCAGCTGGCGGGCGGCTCCACCCACGGCGTCGCCGCGGCCAAGGCCACTCACCTGCACGTGGTGGAGAACGAGGCGCCGGACAGCCTGCTGGAGATGATCAACCAGAGCATCGACGTGATGCAGAACTCGCTGGCCCAGTACAAGATCGCCGGCTATCCGCCGGATATCCTGGTCAACGTGCCCAAGCGGGTGTGCCGCTTCTTCGAGTTCTACAAGGCGCCGGAGCTGATCGCCCTCGGCCGGCAGATCGCCGGCGACGCGCTGGACAAGTACGAGCAGCACCACGACTGAGGCAGCCGCGCCCGCTGCCAGCATCCGCCCGGCCGCTCACTCGCCGCCGGGCGCACCGCCTTCCGACACGGACTCCAGGTCGTAGCCCTCGCCCGCTTCTTCCTCCAGACCGGCCAGTTCGCCTTCCCCGTCGACGACTCCCGGCATCAGCTCCAGGGGCGATCCTGGCGCCATGCCGGCGAGCATGGCGACGAACTCCTCGGCTGGCATGGCCTGGCCGTTGAAGTCGACCTGCCCGCCGGCATAGCTCAGGCGGCTGACGATGTCCTCCCCCTCCACCCGGCCGACTTGCATGCTGGTGGCGATCATCGCGGCCAGCTCGGCCACCTCCTCGGCCTGCAGGGCCGCCGCGCCCTGATCGGCGTCCGGGTCGAGGGACGCCTGGAAGTTCATCAGGTCGCGGATCGTCGGCTTGCCCAGCACCAGGTGCGCTTCCAGCCTGCCGATCAGTTGCCGGGCCAGCTCCGCGGGCGGCAACTCGTAGGACTGCGGCCTGTCCAGCTCGACCCGCAGGTCGAAGCGGCTCTCGCCGCTGGCGGTCCTCAGAGCCAGCCGATCGAGCGACACGCTCGGCTTGCCGGCGAGCAGCGCCTCCAGACCATCGCGCAGGCGCCTTTCGTCGCTGTCGGTCAATGCGACGGGCTGCGCCTGCGGCTCATTCATGCGCGCGAGCAGCTCCTTGTACCAGCTCTCCAGCCGCTGCAGGGCGGCCACGTCGAGATTGCCCAGGGTCAGCCCGAGGCTGGCCGAACCCAGCGGCTTGCCACCGTAGCCGAGGCTGCCGACCTCGTAGTCGAGCGCGGCGCTCAGGCGGCTGCCCTGCTCCTCGATCCGGTCGGTCTGCACGAAGTTCTCCACCAGCAGCCCCGGGCGGTCCGCGTCGAGCAGCTCGACGCGGGCCAGGGCCAGGCGGCTGCCGCCGACATAGAAGCCGGAAGCGCCGAGGCGGTGCTCGCTGTTCAGGCTCAGGCCGGAGAGGCGGACCTGCGCCACCTCCCCGTCGCGGGGGAAATCGAAGGTCAGGCTGTCCATGCCGCCGGACAGTTGCACGGTTTGCGCCTGCGCGCCCAGCGTCAGGGCCAGGTCGATGCCGGAGAAGCGCAACCGGCCCTGGTCGGAAGCCAGCTCCAGGGGGTGCAGGCTGACCCGCCCCGTCACGCTGTCGTCATAGCCCAGCACCAGGTAGCCGCTCAGCGGCACCGCCCCGCCCGCGCCGGCGAACCAGGGCGTGACCGCCGCGCTGCGCTCGAGGCTGAAGCGACTGACCGCCAGGACCGGCGCGAGCTCGAAGGACGCCAGGCGCGACAGCGGCAGCGGGCCATGCTCGATCCGGTCGCTGAACAGCAGCTCGGCGGGGTCGCCATCGGCGCCCTCGGCCTCGCCGAAGGCGATCCGGTAGCGAGCGGTACTGGAGAAGATCCCGCGCTCGAGGGCCACCAGTTCGAGGCTGGCGCCCTGCCCGGGCAGCGCCTCGCGCAGCTGCTGGTTGCCGCGCTCGAGCGCGGCCTGCAGCGTGCCCTCCAGCTGCGTGCCGCTATACCAGGGCGGCAGCGTGACCGCGGCGCCCGCGGCGAGGATCAGACCCAGGGCGATTCCTGTCTTGTGCATGTCGACTCTTCCATTGAGTGAAGGAGAATGGCGCCGGCTCAGCCGGAGTCTCCGGGACGCGGTGCATGGCGCTTGTGGGGCTGGTTGGCGATCCAGTCGCCGATCAGGCTGTAGGCCACCGCCAGCAGGGTCGGACCGAGGAACAGGCCCATGAAGCCGAAGGCGAGGATGCCGCCGAACACTCCGAGCAGCACCACCACCAGCGGCAGGTTGCCGCCGCGGCTGATCAGGTAGGGCTTGAGCACGTTGTCCACGCCGCTGATCACCACCAGGCCCCAGATGGCGAGGAACAAGCCCATCCCGTACTGCTCCTGCCAGATCAGCCAGGCGCTGGCCGGAATCCACACCAGCGGCGGGCCCATGGGGATCAGGCTGAGGGCGAAGGTGAGGATGCCCAGCACCAGGGCGCCCGGCACCCCGGCGATCAGGAAGCCGATCAGCGCCAGCACCGCCTGCGCCGCGGCGGTGCCGATCACGCCGTTGACCACCCGCTGCACGGTGCCGGCAACCAGTTCCAGGTAGTGATCGGCGCGCCCGCTCATCAGGCGCTCCAGCAGGCTGCGCGCATAGTCGGCCAGCTGCGGCCCGTCGCGGTAGAAGAAGAACACCAGCACCAGGCTCAGCGCCAGCTCCAGCACGCCGCCGCCGATCTGCGCGCTGCGCGCCAGCAGCCAGTTGCCGACCTCGCCCAGATACGGCTTGAGCGCGGCGAGCAGCGCCGCGCCCTGCACGTCGAGCTTGTTCCACAGGCCCACCAGCTGCGCGCCGAACAGCGGCACTCCGGCCAGCCAGGCAGGCGGCTCGGGCAGGCCTTCGACCTGCAGATCCTTGAGCAGGGCCACGACGCTGCGGACGTGGTCGGCCAGGTTGAAGCCGAGCCAGACCAGCGGCACCGCCACCAGCAGCATCCAGCCGAGGGTCAGCACGCCGGCGGCCGCCGAGGTACGCCCGCGCAGCAGGCGGGTCAGGCCGCGCATCAGCGGCCAGCTGGCGAAGGCCAGCACTGCGGCCCAGAACAGCGCCGACCAGAACGGCGCCAGCACCCACAGGCAGGCGGCCAGCAGCCCCAGCATGAGGATCTGCACCAGCAAACGGTCATGCTCGATCATCGGACCTTCCCTTGCAGCAGGGCGCCGGCCGGCGCAGGTGGCAGAGCAATGGGGATCCGCACAGGCTCAGGGCTCAACGCAGCCACTCCAGGCGCAGTCCCGGCGTCTCGCCCGGCGCGCTTTCCAGGCGCGCGGCGCGGGTGCCGCGCTCGACCAGCGCCTCGCGCCAGGCCGGAGCGGCCTGGCCGGTGAGCAGCAGGCGCACGCCGGTATCGAGACGCAGCGCCCTGGCCAGCAGCGCCAGCCAGGGATCGGCCGGCTCGGCGGGCAGCTGCGCCAGCTCGAGCACGCCGGCATCCTTGAGCTGGCGCAGCAGGGTCTCGGCGTTGGGCAGATGCTCGCCCTGCGGCGCATTGGCCTCCAGCAGCTCGACGTGCAGGTAGCCGCGGCGGGTGCCGCGGGTGATGGCGTACAGCGCCAGCAGGCTGTCCTGGCGCGGCGCGGCCAGCTGCAGCAGCAGATAGGCCTGCTGCTCGTCCGGGCCGTACAGGCGCGCGTTGCCGAACACGTTGTTGGCCCACAGGCTGCTGGCGCCGCACTCGCGCCCCTCGCACCAGTGCAGCGGACGCGCGTCCTGGGCCAGCAGGGCGGTGCGCGCCTGGGCGAAGGCGTCGGCGCTGCCGTGGCCCTGCGGCAGTTCGTAGGTCAGCGCGCTGAGGCGGCCGACCACATCGATCTCGGCATCCACGCGCAGGCGGCCGCTGATGCGGCGCAGGGCGCTCTGCGGATAGATGCGCTCAACGTTGTCCTGCACCCGGTAGTCGACGATCTCCGCGCGCGGGAAACGCGGCAGGATCTCCAGGTCCTGGCTGCCCGGCACCTCGGCCCAGGCCGGCAAGATGGCCCAGGCCGGCAGGATGGCCAGACTGGCGATCAGCGGCAGGCGGCGCCAGGCGCCCCTCGGCGACCCGCCCGCGCCGGCCGGCGCAGCGGTGTACAGCTCGGTCATGCAGTTTCTCCCTTGCGATGCCGCTCAGCCTCGACAGTTGGCCGGCACAAGTCAAGGCGCGGCGGACAGGGCTTTGAAACAGTCTGCAACCGCCTGCGCGCCGGCCTCGTCGTCCAGGTGCAGGTGATGACCGCCCGGCACTCGGTGCACGCGCACCGGAAGGCTGTCGAGCAGCGCCAGCCATTCGCCGCGCTGCACCGGCAGACCCTGTTCGGCAATCACCAGGTCGACCGGACAGCGCACGGCGCGCACGAAGGCCTCGGCGTGGGCTCGGGTCAGGCGCAGCGGCGAAGGCAGGGTCAGCCGCGGATCGGTGCGCCAGGTATAGCCGCCGGCCACCGCCGTCAGGCCGCGGCTGGCGAGCAGTTCGGCGGCCTCGCGGCTGAGCGGGGAGCCGCCGCGCAGGCGCGCCTCCACCGCCCGTTCGACGCTGGCGTACACCGGGCGGCGCTTGTCGCGCAGCGCCAGCTGGGCCCGGAGCGCCTCGCCGAGCTGGTGCGGCGCCTGTTCCGGCTCGTGGGTCAGCGGGAACATGCCGTCGATCAGTGCCAGCCGCTCGATGCGCTCGGGTACGGCGCCGGCCAGCAGGGTGGCGACGATGGCGCCCAGCGAGTGGCCGAGCAGGGCGAAGCGCTGCCAGCCGAGTTGGTCGGCCACCGCCAGCACGTCCAGCGCGTAGTCCCACAGCTGGTAGCTGGCACCGGCAGCACGGTGCCCGGAGTGGCCATGACCGGCCAGGTCGAGGGCGACGATGCGCAGGCCGGGCAGACGCGGCGCCAGGCGGGCGAAGCTCATGGCGTTGTCCAGCCAGCCGTGCAGGGCCAGCACCGGCTGGCCGTCCTCGGGACCATAGAGATGGGCGGCCAGTTCGATGTGCGGCAGGTTGAGGCGGATTTCCTCGACGGCGACGGTCATGGTCGTCTCAGCGCTCCGGCGGATGGTACAGGGCGCGCAGGTCCATCAGCCCGGCCAGGGCCATGTCGCCCTCGAGCAGGGCCAGGCTGGCGGTATTGAAGGTCACCGGCTGCTGCAGGTGGCCGTGCACCAGCAGGCCGGCCAGGGCACCGACCAGCGGCATGTGGGTGACCACCAGCAGGTTCTGCTCGCGGCGTCCGGCGAGCATGGCCAGGGCGGCGCGCGGGTCGTCGTCGGGGGTGATGCCGTCGACGGTATGCAGCGCCGGCTCGCGGCCGAGGGCCTCGTGCACCAGCTCGGCGGTCTGCTGGGCGCGCACGTAGGGGCTGACCAGGATGGCATCCAGCGGCTCGCCGAGCAGGTGGCCGCCGGCATGCAGGGCCTCGGTGCGGCCGCGCTCGGTCAGCTCGCGCAGGTGGTCGCCGGTGCGCACGTAGGGGCCGGCCTGGCCGTGGCGCAGCAGCCACAGCCTCATGCCCGGGGCTCCGCCGGCGCATCCGGGCCGTCCGCCTTGCCGGCCTCGGGAGCCGGAGCGGCCTGGTCCGTCCCGGACGGCGTTTCGGCGGCCTCGGCAGCGGACTCGGCAACCGGCGCCTCGGCCGGCGCACTGGCCGCAACCGGGGCAACGGCTGCGGATGCGGCAGCCGCCGGCGCCACGGCAGGAGCCGGGGTCAGCGGCCGGGCACCCTCGCCCTGCGCCTCGCGGGGTGCCGGCCAGTCGGCGAACGGCCAGGGCTTCTCGTCGCTGTGGAAGCAGCCGAAACGGCCGATCTGCGCCAGGTACTGGCTGAGGCCATCGCCGAAATCCATCAGCGCGCGGCTGGGCGCGCCGTTGATCAGGCGCAGGGCCAGCTGCAGCAGGACCACGGCCACCAGCACCAGCTCGGCGAGCTGCCAGACGATGGCGAACAGCACCATCCACAGCACCCGCAGGATCAGGCCTTCACGACTCTGTTTGTCATCGGACATGCAACGCGCTCCCTCAGAAATCACTGGCGGAAATGAAATCGACATCGGTCTTCGGCTCGCCGGACATCAGCAGGCCGATCACCTGCTGCAAAGTGCGGCCCTCGAAAAGTATGGCATGCAGGCCGGCGACCAACGGCATGTAGACGCCGAGCTGGTCGGCGCGGGCCTTGAGCACGCGGATGGTGTTGACCCCCTCGGCCACCTCGCCCAGACGCGACACCGCCTCCTCGAGGCTCAGCCCCTGCCCCAGCGCGAAGCCGACCTGGTAGTTGCGGCTCTTCGGCGAGGAGCAGGTGACGATCAGGTCGCCCACCCCGGCCAGACCGAGGAAGGTCATCGGGTTGGCGCCCATGCGCACGGCGAAGCGGGTCATCTCCGCCAGCGCGCGGGTGATCAGCATGCTCTTGGTGTTCTCGCCCATGCCCAGCGCGGCGGCCATGCCGGACATGATGGCGTAGACATTCTTCAGCGCCCCGCCCAGCTCGACGCCGAAGCGGTCGCGACTGGCATACACGCGGAAGGTACGGCCGTGCAGCACCTGCTGCACGCGCCGGCACAGCTCCTCGTCCTCGCTGGCGATCACCGTGGCAGTGAGCGCATGCTCGGCGATCTCGCGCGCCAGGTTCGGCCCGGACAGCACGCCGATGCGCGCCTGCGGGGCGATCTCCTCGAGGATCTGGCTCATCAGCTTGAAGGTATCCGCCTCGATGCCCTTGGTGGTGCTGACCAGCAGCTTGCCGGCGAGCAGGCCGGCCACCGGCTGCAGCGCGGCGCGCAGGGCCGAGGACGGCAGCACGACGAACACCAGCTCGCAGGCCTGCAGGGTGGCGGCCAGGTCGCTGACCGGCTCGACCACGGCGTGCACCTTGATGCCCTTGAGGTAGCGCGGATTCTCGCCGGTGCTGCGGATCGCCTCGGCCTGGGCCTCGTCGCGCATCCACAGGCGCACGCGCTGGCCGTTCTCCGCCAGCAGGTTGGCCAGGGCGGTGCCGAAGCTGCCGCCGCCGAGCACGGCAATCGGTTGCTGCTCAGTCATGTTCCATCCATATCGGGTCGCCACTCGGCAATCGCTGCATTATACGGGGCGACCGCCGGTCGACCAGCACACCGTGACGAGGTCGTGCTGGCAGAACGCGCGCCCTCGGGTAACATGCGCGCCGCTCGAGTCCGAATGGAGACACCGCACGTGTCCGCCCCCCTGCGCACAACGCTGGCGCTATCTCTCGGCCTGCTCGCCGGCTCGGCGGCGGCCGAGGATCTGTTCGTCGGCGCGGCGGACCTGCCGGAAGTGCTCACCGCCACGCGCCTGCAGCAGTCGCCCGCCGAGGTCCCCGGCAGCGTCACCGTGCTCGACCGCGAGCTGATCCGCGCCAGCGGCGCCCGCGAGCTGCCGGAACTGCTGCGTCTGGTGCCGGGCATGCTGGTGGTGCCGGACGGCAACCTGACCACGGTCAACTACCATGGCAGCAACGCCGCCCAGGCCCGCCGCCTGCAGGTGCTGGTGGATGGCCGCTCGGTGTACCACTCGGGCCTGGCCCGGGTCGACTGGAGCGACATCCCGGTGGCCATTGAGGACATCGAGCGCATCGAGGTGTTCCGCGGCCCCAACACGGTCAGCTATGGCGCCAACGCGCTGATGGCGGTGGTCAGCATCTTCACCCGCGCACCGCGCGACACCCACGGCACCCGCCTGAAGATCACCCGCGGCGAGCGCGGCATCGCCGACTGGTATGCCAGCCAGGGCAACGGCTGGGACGGCGGCAACCTGCGCCTGTCGCTGTCCGGCTGGCAGGACGAGGGCTTCGACCACGAGCGCGACGGCAGCCCGGCGCGCGACGATCGCCGCCTCAATCGCCTCAACCTGCGCGTGCAGCAGGATCTCGATCCGCGCCAGTCGCTGGACTGGCAGCTGGCGCTCAAGGAAGGCACCAACCAGGCGCCGAACAGCTACGAGTCGGTGTTCCCGATCGCCGCCCAGCCGGGCGAGGCCGACGAGGCGGCCGACGTGCGCGCCCGCGACTATGCCGCCAGCCTGCGCTGGAACCTCGACCTGAACGCCGGCCACCGCCTGCAGATGCAGAGCTCGCTGCAGCACTGGGAGCGCCTGCGCGAGTGGCGCGCCTGCGAGGCCCAGGTCGGCTTCAGCCCGCAACTGCACCAGCTGTGGGCCTCCTCGCCGGCCTATGTCAAGGCGCTGTTCCGAAACCTGGCGCGCAACGACTTCACTCCGCCGCCCGGCACCCCCGAGCAGACGACCCTGGCCAGCCAGTTCATCGGCCAGGTGGCGAGCACCTTCGATCCCGCCACCGGCACCGTGGCCCACAGCTGCGGCCTGATCAACGAGGACACCCGGGAAAACCGCTTCGACCTCGAACTGCAGGACACCCTCAGCCTGTCCGACAGCCTGCGCCTGGTCAGCGGCCTGAGCTATCGTCATGACAGCGCCGACAGCGAGACCTACCTGGGCGGCCGGCGCAGCAAGGACATAGCCCGCGGCTTCGGCCAGTTCGAGTGGCAGCTCGACCGCCACTGGCTGCTGCAAGGCGGCGCCCTCTACGAGCACGACAGCAGCGCCGGCGACTCGCTGTCGCCGCGCCTGGCGCTCAACTACCTGATCACCCCGGCGCACAGCCTGCGCGCCGTCTACTCCGAGGCGGTGCGCTCGCCGGACATGTTCGAGAACCACGCCGACTGGCATTACCGGGTCCGGGACCTGCGTCCGGCCGCCCTGGGCATGGGCGAGGCGCTGTATTTCGCCAGCGCCCGCGGCACCGGCGAGCTCGGCCAGGAGCACATGCGCTCGCGCGAGCTGGGCTACCACGGCCACTTTGCCGACCTCGGCCTGAACCTGGACGTGAAGCTGTTCCACGACGAGATCGGCGGCCTGATCAGCGAGACCCTGACCCTCGAGCGGTTCGAGCCGAGCAACGACAACCGTCTGCGCCTGCGCGGCATCGAGAGCGAGCTGGACTGGCGCCTGGGGCTGCGCGACCGCCTGCGCCTGAGCCAGGCCTACATCGAACTGGAGGCCAGCCATCGCCACGACGAGCGCCTGACCCCGCGCCACAGCGGCTCGGCCGGCTGGCTGCACGACTGGGGCCGCGGCTGGTCGAGTTCCGCCTTCTATTACGGCGCCGACCTGCTCAACGAATACCGCTTCGAGCGCCTCGACCTGCGCCTGGCCAAGCGCCTGCAGCTGGGCAGCAGCCAGCTGGAGCTGGCCGGTGTCGTGCAACAACGCCTGGACGACGAGCCCCTCGGCTGGTCCGACAATATGTATGATGAGCGCCGCGTATTCTGGCTCTCCGCCGGATTCGAGCTCTGACCCGTGCGCCCGTACTCAAGGATGAGATTATTGCAAGCGCT
Organism: Pseudomonas sp. OF001; assembly: GCF_904426495.1. NCBI lineage: Bacteria > Pseudomonadati > Pseudomonadota > Gammaproteobacteria > Pseudomonadales > Pseudomonadaceae > Pseudomonas > Pseudomonas sp. OF001. The sequence continues at coordinate 31,968 of NZ_CAJGBM010000017.1, forward strand.
CGCCCTCCTCTGCCTGCTGGCCGCTTCGGCGCTGGCCCAGGCGACCGATATCCTGGTCGCCGCCAGCAACGACACCCCGGCCCTGCAGCGCTTCGTCGACGACCTGGCGACACGCCGCCCGGATGACCGGGTGCGCTTCGTGCATACCTCGGCGCTGACCAGCCCGGAGTCCCTGCCCGCCGACAGCCGCCTGGTGCTGCTCGGCGCCGATGCGCTGGACTGGCGGCTCGGCACGCCGGGCGGACCACCGACCCTGGTGATGCAGATCAGCCGGGTGCAGGCCTTCCGGCGTCTCGGCGACAGCCGTCCGCCCCACCTGACCCTGCTGTGGAGCGATCCGCCCCCGTCCCGCCAGTTGCGCCTGATCCGCCAGTTGCTGCCGCAGGCACGCCGGGTCGGCCTGCTGTACGGCGATGACAGCCGCTTCCTGGTCAACGAACTGCGCCGCCTGGCCGCCGCCCAGGGCCTAGCCATCACCACCTGGTACTGGCCGGACACCCGCGACAGCCGCCCTCTCAACCGACTGCTCGACGGCAGCGACGTGCTGCTGGGCGTCGACGACCCCGCGCTGTACAACCCCGGCACCATCAAGGGCGTGCTGCTGGCCAGCTACGGGCGCCGACTGGCGCTGATCGGCCCGACCGCGGCGTTCATCCGCGCCGGCAGCCTGAGCAGCAGCTACAGCGACCAGCAGGACTGGCTCAACGAGCTCGACCGACTGCTCTCGCTGGCGCCGCAGCACTGGCCGCGCGAGGCCTACCCGCAGCACTTCAAGGTGCTCAGCAACCCGCAGGTGGCACGCTCCCTGGGCGTGGAACTCAGCGACGACCGCGACCAGGCGCTGCGCCTGCAGCAATGGGAGAGCCTGCCATGATGCTGCGCTGGCGCCACAGCGACATCCGTACCCGCACCCTGGCCATCAGCCTCGGCCCTGCGCTGCTGCTGACCCTGCTGCTGACCGGTTACCTCGCCTACTCGCGCCTGCAGGACCTGCACGCCGAGCTGACCCAGACCGGCCAGTTGATCGCCGACCAGTTGGCCCCGGCCACCGAGTACGGGGTGATCTCCGGCAACATCCCGATCCTCGAGGGCCTGCTGCGGGCCAGCCTCGACATCCCCCATGTGCGTTTCATCGAGGTGCACGACCGGACCGGCGAAGTGCTCGCCTACGTCGAGCGCGCCCAGGGTGGGCGCGATGCGCGGATCGAGGTGTTCGAGGCCGACATCCTCCGCCAGCAGGTCCGCCTCGACGATCCCTTCCTGCTCAGCCCGCCGCTGGCGGCGCGCGAACCGGCCGAGGAGCGCCTGGGCCGGGTGGTGGTCGGCATGACCGACGAGGCCTTCGACCGCCGCCAGACACAGATCTTCCTGCGCGCCGGCCTGCTGGCGCTGCTGGCGCTGACGCTGACCCTGCTGCTCGCCTACCGCCTGGCGCGCAGCCTGTCGGAGCCGATCCATGCCATGGGCCGGGCGCTGCAGGCGATCAAGGAAGGCGACTACCAGGCCGAACTGCCGGTGGCCGACCATGGCGAGATCGGCGATCTGGCGCGCCACATCAACCTGCTGGCCGCCGGACTGGAGCAGGCCCAGATCGAGCAGCAGCGCAGCATCGCCCAACTGGTCGCCGCCCGCGAGGAAGCCGAGCAGGCCAGCCGCGCCAAGTCGGACTTCCTGGCGATGATGAGCCACGAACTGCGCACGCCGATGAACGGCGTGCTGGGCATGCTGCAGCTGCTGGAGACCACCACGCAGACCGGCGAGCAGGCCGAGTACACCGCGCTGGCCACCGAGTCCACCGAACACCTGCTCAAGGTGATCAACGACATCCTCGACTTCTCGCGCATCGAGCGTGGCTCGCTGGAGCTGGAGCACATTCCCTTCCCGCTGGACGAGCTGCTCACCAACTCGGTGCAGGTGTTCCGCCCCAGCGCCCAGCAGCGCGGCCTGGAGCTGCATCTGGACATCCAGCCCGGCCTGGAGCAGTTCGAGGTCCGCGGCGACCCCACCCGCCTGCGGCAGATCCTGGTCAACCTGATCGGCAACGCCCTGAAGTTCACCGAGCAGGGCCACGTCGGCGTGACCGCACGCTGGCAGGTGCTCGACCAGCAGCAGATGCTCTGGCTGACCATCGCCGTGCGCGATACCGGCATCGGCATCGCCCCCGAACGCCTGCAGCACATGTTCGACGCCTTCGAGCAGGCCGACACCTCCACCTCGCGCCGCTACGGCGGCACCGGCCTGGGCCTGTCCATCGCCCGCACCCTGGCCGAGCACATGGGCGGCGGCCTGCATGCGGAGAGCACCATCGGCGAGGGCTCGACCTTCACCCTGGAACTGCCCCTGCCCTGGCGCTACCGCCATGCCGACGAGCAGGTGCTGCTGGACAGCGAGGCGACACAGGGCGGCGGCCAGCATGTGCTGCTGGTGGAGGACAACCCGGTCAACCAGACGGTGATCGAGGCCATCCTGCGCAGCCTCGGCTTCACTCCCCAGCTGGTCGGCAGCGGCCGGCAGGCGCTGCAGGCCGTCGCCGAGCAGCCCTTCGCGGCCATCCTGATGGACTGCCGGCTGCCCGACCTCGACGGTCTCAGCGCCACCCGGCAGATCCGTGACAGCGACGGACCGAACCGCCACACGCCGATCATCGCCCTGACCGCCAATGCCCTGCAGGGCGACCGCGAGGCCTGCCTGGCAGCCGGGATGAACGACTACCTGGCCAAGCCCTTCAAGCGCTCGGACCTGCGGGCCATCCTGCAGCGCTGGGTGCACAACCGACCATAGACGGCTGGCGAAAAGGTGCGAAATGCGGCAGGCTTGCACCCGCACAGTCTTGGCTGGCAGTCATTCGTCGCAGAATGCCCCCGGTCGGCCTGTGACTTTCATCACCTGGCCATAGTCTATAACCAGACCAAAGCCGCGCTCCCCCCGGGAGGGGCGAGGCCAGAAAAGATCTGCCCCCTGCGCTCAGGGACCGTCGAGGAGCTCGCATGACCAAACAAAACGCCTTCACTCGGGAAGAACTGCTCAGCTGCAGCCGCGGTGAACTGTTCGGCCCGGGTAACGCGCAACTGCCCGCCCCCAACATGCTGATGATCGATCGCATCGTTCACATCAGCGAGACCGGCGGCAAGTACGGCAAAGGCGAAATCGTGGCCGAGCTCGACATCAACCCGGACCTGTGGTTCTTCGCCTGCCACTTCGAGGGCGACCCGGTGATGCCCGGCTGCCTGGGCCTGGACGCCATGTGGCAGCTGGTCGGCTTCTACCTGGGCTGGCAGGGCAACCCCGGCCGCGGCCGCGCCCTCGGCTCGGGCGAAGTGAAATTCTTCGGCCAGGTCTTGCCGACCGCCAAGAAGGTCACCTACAACATCCACATCAAGCGCACCATCAGTCGCTCGCTGATCCTCGGCATCGCCGACGGCACCGTCAGCGTCGATGGCCGCGAGATCTACAGTGCCGAAGGCCTGCGCGTCGGCCTGTTCACTTCCACTGACAGCTTCTAAGGGTTACCCGCATGCGTCGCGTCGTAATCACCGGGATGGGCATCGTGTCCTGCCTCGGCACTGACAAAGAGACCGTTTCCGCCAACCTGCGCGCCGGCAAATCCGGCATCCGCTTCAACCAGTCGTACGCCGACATGGGGCTGCGCAGCCAGGTTTCCGGCTCCGTCAACCTCGACCTCGAAGCCCTGATCGACCGCAAGGTCTACCGTTTCATGGGTGACGCCGCCGCCTTCGCCTACCTGTCCATGGAGCAGGCGATCAAGGATGCCGGCCTGTCCGAGGAACAGATCTCCAACCCGCGTACCGGCCTGATCGCCGGCTCCGGTGGCGCCTCCACCTTCAACCAGATGGAAGCCCTGGACACCCTGCGCGAGAAGGGCGTCAAGCGCGTCGGCCCGTACCGCGTGCCGCGCACCATGGGCAGCACCGTGTCCGCCTGCCTGGCGACCCCATTCAAGATCAAGGGCGTCAACTACTCGATCTCCTCCGCCTGCGCCACCAGCGCCCATTGCATCGGCAATGCCATGGAGCAGATCCAGATGGGCAAGCAGGACATCGTGTTCGCCGGCGGAGGCGAAGAGGAGCACTGGAGCCAGAGCTTCCTGTTCGACGCCATGGGCGCGCTGTCCACCCAGTACAACGCTACCCCGGAGAAGGCCTCGCGTGCCTACGACGCCAAGCGTGACGGCTTCGTCATCGCCGGCGGCGGCGGCATGGTGGTGGTCGAGGCCCTCGACCACGCCCTGGCCCGCGGCGCGAAGATCTATGCCGAGGTGGTCGGCTATGGCGCCACCTCCGACGGCTACGACATGGTCGCCCCGAGCGGCGAAGGCGCGGTGCGCTGCATGCAGCAGGCGCTGGCCACCGTCGACACCCCGATCGACTACCTGAACACCCACGGCACTTCGACCCCGGTCGGCGACGTCGCCGAAGCCAAGGCCGTGCGCACCGTGTTCGGCGACAAGGCCCCGGCGATCAGCTCGACCAAGAGCCTGTCCGGCCACTCGCTGGGCGCCGCCGGCGTGCAGGAAGCGATCTACACCCTGCTGATGATGGAAGGCAACTTCATCGCCGGCTCGGCCAACATCGAGGAACTGGACCCGGAAGTGGCCGATCTGCCGATCGTCACCCAGACCCGCGAGAACGTCACCCTCAACACCGTGATGAGCAACAGCTTCGGCTTCGGCGGCACCAACGCCACCCTGGTCCTGAAGCGCTGGACCGGCGAGTAAGCCGCTCCCGCACCATCCACGACGGCACCTTCGGGTGCCGTCGTCGTTTCCGCCCTCCGCCACTTCCCTGCCGCTGGCAGCACATACCCCTCAGGGTATAGAGTGATGACTCCCTTCCGAACGCAAGGACATCCCATGGCCCTGAAGACCATCCGCGCCAGCGGCAGCCTCGATAACGCCTTCACCATCACCGTGGCCGCCGGCAACCACGTGATCCGCATGGACCAGCCGAAGAACGCCGCCGGCCAGGACCTGGGACCGACGCCGCTGGAGCTCATCCTCGCCGCGGTGGCCGGCTGCTTCGGCACCATCGGCCGCTTCATCGCCCACCAGCGCAAGTTCGAGCTGCGTGGCATGCGCTTCGAGATCGAGGCCGACTACGATCCCGACGGCCTGCTGGGGCGGCGCAGCGACGTACGTCCGGGCTTCCAGGCACTGCGGGTCAGGGTGGAGATGGACTGCGACCTCGGCCGCGAGGAGCAGCAGGCGGTGCTCAGGGAGATCGAGCGGCGCTGCCCGCTGGCCGACAACCTGCTGCACGGCACCGACCTGCTGACCAGCCTGGCCTGACCCCGGAAACGCCGCAGCCCGGCCATTGTCGGGCTGCGTGGATGCGTGCTCAGCGCACGCTGAAGCGCTGCTCGGCCAGCTTGCGGTCGCCCTGGAACACCAGGAAGTGCCACTCGCCCGGAACCACCTCGTGCGGCTCGCTGAACTCGAAGGCCATCACCTCCTGGCTGGCGCCGGGCGCCAGCTTCTGCACCACCTCGAAGCGGTCGTGGCGCTGGCCGTCCGGCGTCACCACCCCGGGAGTGAGGTACAGCAGGGTCAGCGGCACGTCGTCGGCCTGCTTGCCGCTCAGGGTCAGGCGCAGGCCGAACCTGGTGCCGAGCCGGGCCGGGATCTCGGCGGTCTGCCGGATCTGCTGGTTGTTGCGCAGCAGCACCCGCTCGCCCGGCTGCACCTCGCGCTCGGGCGTCGCGAACACGCCGTACTCCACCGGCCCCTCGACCCGCACCTCGGCCATGGCCAGACCGGACACCAACCCCAGCGCCGCCAGCGCCCCCATCTTGAACAGTCGCATGTGGCTCTCCTTCGTTGCGATGCGGCGAGCCTATGACCTTTTCATGACGAAGCGATGACGCTCGTGTCTTTCCGCCGCGATGAAAAATGCCGCTCGCCCATGACAGGCGAGCGGCATCTTCAGGACCAGCGCGGGCGGGGTTCAGCCGTTCAGGCCGACAGCTCCACCAGCAGCTTGTTGAGGCGCTGCACGTAGGCGGCCGGGTCCTTGAGGCTGTCGCCGGCGGCCAGTGCGGCCTGATCGAAGAGGATGTGCGACAGGTCGGCGAAACGGTCCTCGTCGGGCTCGGCATCCAGCTTCTCGATCAGCGGGTGCTGCGGGTTGATCTCGAAGATCGGCTTGGACTCCGGCACCTTCTGCCCGCTGGCCTCGAGGATCTGGCGCATCTGCAGACCGAGATCCTGCTCGCCGATGGCGAGGATCGCCGGCGAGTCGGTCAGCCGGTGGGAGACGCGCACCTCGGCGACCTGCTCGCCCAGCGCGCCCTTGAGGCGCTCGATCAGTCCCTCCTTGGCCTTGGCCACCTCTTCCTGGGCCTTCTTGTCCTCTTCCGAGTCCAGCTTGCCGAGATCGAGATCGCCGCGGGCGACGTCGACGAACTGCTTGCCATCGAACTCCGGCAGGTAGCTCATCAGCCACTCGTCGATGCGGTCGGTGAGCAGCAGCACCTCGATGCCCTTCTTGCGGAACACCTCCAGGTGCGGGCTGTTCTTGACCTGGGCGTAGCTCTCGCCGGTGAGGTAGTAGATCTTGTCCTGGCCTTCCTTCAGGCGGCCGAGGTAGTCGGCCAGCGCCACGCTCTGCTCGCCGCTGGCGTCGCTGGTGGAGGCGAAGCGCAGCAGGCCGGCGATCTTCTCCTTGTTGGCGAAGTCTTCCGCCGGACCTTCCTTGAGCACCTGGCCGAAGGCCTTCCAGAAGGCCTGGTAGTCCTCCGGCTTGTCCTTGGCCAGCTTCTCCAGCATGTCGAGGACGCGCTTGGTCAGCGCCGACTTCATCGAGTCGATCACCGGGCCGGACTGCAGGATCTCGCGGGAGACGTTCAGCGACAGGTCGTTGGAGTCGACCACGCCCTTGATGAAGCGCAGGTACAGCGGCAGGAACTGGTCGGCCTGGTCCATGATGAACACGCGCTGCACGTAGAGCTTGAGGCCCCTGGGCGCCTCGCGATGGTAGAGGTCGAACGGCGCCTTGCCCGGCACGTAGAGCAGCGAGGTGTACTCGAGCTTGCCCTCGACCTTGTTGTGGCTCCAGGACAGCGGATTCTCGAAGTCATGGGCGACGTGCTTGTAGAACTCCTGGTACTCCTCGTCCTTGACCTCGCTGCGCGGGCGGGTCCACAGCGCGCTGGCGCGGTTGACGGTTTCCCACTCGGGTTCGGCCGGCTTTTCTTCACCGAACTGCTCTTTCGGCAACTCGATGGGCAGGGCGATGTGGTCGGAGTATTTCTTGACGATGTTGCGCAGGCGCCAGCCGTCGGCGAACTCGGTTTCGTCGGCCTTCAGGTGCAGGACGATGCGGGTGCCGCGCTCGGCCTTGTCGATGCTGGCGATGTCGAACTCGCCCTCGCCCTTCGAGCTCCAGTGCACGCCCTCGCTGGCAGCGGCGCCGGCGCGACGAGTGTAGACGTCAACCTGGTCGGCGACGATGAACGCCGAGTAGAAGCCCACGCCGAACTGGCCGATCAGCTGGGAGTCCTTCTTCTGGTCGCCGGAGAGGTTCTTCAGGAAGTCGGCGGTGCCGGACTTGGCGATGGTGCCGAGGTGGGCGATCACCTCGTCGCGGCTCATGCCGATGCCGTTGTCCTCGAGGGTGACGGTGCGCGTCTCCTTGTCGAAGCTCAGGCGTATCTTCAGCGGATCGCCGCCTTCCAGCAGCGCCGGATTGGCCAGCGCCTCGAAACGCAGCTTGTCGGCGGCGTCGGAGGCGTTGGAGATCAGCTCGCGCAGGAAGATCTCCTTGTTCGAATACAGGGAATGGATCATCAGGTGAAGCAGTTGCTTCACTTCAGTCTGAAAACCCAGGGTCTCTTTGCGAGTCTCCACGCTCATGAATGCGAACTCCACGGATGACAAAGCCGCGTCTGCGGCGAATGCCGTGGATATGGAGACTTCGCCCGGAATTTCAAGGGCTTGCCGCGAAAGCCCGGATTCAGGGCTCGAGCAGCTGGATCTGCGCCACCTCGCTCGGCCGCAGGATGAAGCTGGCTTCGCCCTGGCCCCCCAGCGAATGCTGGATCACCAGACGCCCTTCGGGGTTGAGTCCGTCGAATCGCCCTTCGGCACTGCGGCCACGCTCGGTGACCACGTGGACACGAACGCCCTGGTAGCGGCTCGGCGAGGTGAGCAGGCGCTCGAGCGAAAAGCCTATGCGCCGGTCGAGCGGGCGCGGCTCTCCGCGTACCACAGTGGTGGGAACCGGCGCGGTGCGACGCAGCTCCTCCTCGCTGGGCCGCGGCAGGGCCGGCGCCTGGTCGCCCTGCACATGCCAGCCCTGCAGCTCGCTGCGCCGCAGGGCAACGTCGAAGCGGCGCAGCACCCCGCCCACCCGCGCCAGCACTTCCAGCTGCAGCTGCTCGCCGTCCAGGTCCAGCGCCGGCAGCGGCTCCAGCACCAGGTCGCGCTGCCGGGTGCTGCGCTGCAGGTAGTCGGTGACCAGCCAGGCGATGGTTTCCTCGGTGTTGTGGCGGGTATCCACGCGCCCGTCGCGGTAGCGCAGGCGGTCGGTGTACAGCTCGACCTCGCCGCTCAGCGAGGTTCGGAAGGCCGGCGGCAGCACCAGGTGGAAGTCGCCACGCAGCCGGTTGGGCGGTACCGGCCGCAGGTCGAGATGCAGGGTGTAGCCGTCGACGATGCGCCGAGACTCGGGCTGGTCCTGGTCGGGCAGCAGCCAGTCGAGCTCGATTTCCGGCAGCGTCCCGTGATCCTCCGGCAGCACGTCGACGCGCAGCTCGCCGCCGTCATGGGCGGGCAGGCGGATGCGCAGCTCGCGCCGGGCGAAGGAATCGTCGCCCTCGCGCAGCACCAGGGCGCCATCGATCAGTTCGCCCAGATCCGGCGCGAAGGGCTTGCCGTTGAACTCGCCGCCCAGGCGGATCTCCAGGCCGCCAGCGGCCTTGGGCTCGGGCTCCAGCCAGCGCAGGCTGAGGATGGCGGCCAGGCGGTCGGGATCGTGGCCGGCCAGCATGGTGAAACCCACCACCAGCGGAATGCAGCCCAGGCCCATCAGCATCACGGCGCTGCGCGCGCGGCGCCAGTGGCGCAGGATGAACAACAGCGGCAGCGGCGGCAGCAGGCTGCCGCACCCCCACAGCAGACTAGTGGCGAAGGCACTGGCCACCAGCCAGAACAGGCCGGACAGGATCAGCAGCAGGCCAGCGACTATCAGCAAGGAATCCATCAGGCAGGCTTCCGCAGGTGGCGGGAGGGGAAAGAAGACATCATGGCTGGTCGACCGTGAAGCGGTTGCCGCGCTCAAGCACGAGAAGTTGACTCATCGAAGGACCTTGTCTGCTAGGAAACCCCGCCGGCATTCTGGCGGACGAACGGCATCGCATGATACCCGCTTCGACGACAGCAGCCCAAGCGCCGATACATCGGGGTTCGGCCCGGAACCTTTGCCCGAAATGGCACTCTCATCGGATGAGCGAATGGAGCTTCCCCGATACTCGTCCCAGTTGTTGCGAGGAACGGGGAAAGCCGTGCAGGACGAGCCTCGGCAGGCGATTTGCCAGCCTCCCGATGCTGCACTACACCTGAATCTGACCGGCATTCGCCTTTCACCTGATTCGGATACTCCCAAGGAGCACCAACATGCAAAAGCCCCTGACTTACGCCCTGCTGCTTGCCGCCACCCTCGGCCTCGCGGCCTGTGGCGACAAGCCTGAAGACAAGGTGGAGTCGGCAAGCGGCTCCGCCGCCCAGGCGCCCGCCACCGCCGTGCAGAAGGCTGGCGAGGCTGCCAAGGAGGCAGGCGCTGCCGTCGAGGAGAAGGCAGCCGAAATGACCGAGAAGGCAGGCGCTGCCGTCGAGGAAGCCGGCAAGACGATGCAGGATGCAGGCGCCGCCATGCAGGACAAGGCTGGAGAGGCCGCCCCTGCCGAAGAACAGAAGCAGCAGTAACCCCCACCCTGCCGCCCGCCCGGTCTGCGCGACCGGGCGGGGCGGCGCTCCTCCTCCCTGCGCTACTCCATCCTGTCCCTGGCCGGCTCGCCCAGCGGTGCCGGGCTGTAGGCCATCACCTCCAGCACGTCGGAATGGAATTCGCGCCGGTACAGCACGAACACCACCCCGGCGGTGGCCAGCATGTAGACCCAGGGATTGATGAACCAGGCCAGGGTCGCCAGTCCGAAATAATAGGAACGCAGCCCCAGGTTGAACTGGTTGGCGGCCAGCGAGATCACCCGCGCCGTGCGCTCGGCGAAGGCGCGCCGCTCCGCCTCGGTGACGTTGCGCTCGGAGATCATCGGCGCCGCCCCCACCATCATCGCCGCGAAGTTGTACTGGCGCATGCACCAGCTGAAGGTGAAGAACGAGTAGATGAACACCAGCGCCACGCAGATGATCTTGATCTCCGACAGCTCGCGGCTGACCTCCTGCACGAACGGCAGGCCTTCCAGCACCGACACCGCCCGCTCGGTGGAGCCGAGCACGGTCAGCACGCCGGCGAGGATGATCAGGGTGCTGGAAGCGAAGAACGAGGCGTTGCGCTCCAGGTTGCCGATCACGTTGGCGTCGGCGATGCGGTTGTCGCGCATCAGCAGGCGGCGCATCCAGTCCTCGCGGTACAGGTGCATCACGCTGGCCAGGCAGGGGGTGTCCTTGCCCTTCCAGATCGCGTAGCGGGTGTAGCCCAGCCAGCAGAGGATGAACCAGGCCAGGGCGGCCACATGGGGCAGGTAGTGCGCGTCGATGGTCATGACAACTCCTTGTATGCTGCGCCTGTGCCTCCGGCACCCTTGCCGGAGGCACCAGCCGGATTACGCGCGCACCGGCGGGCAGCCCCGCAGGCGGTCGAAGATCATCGCGCCCAGCAGGGTCAGCAACGCCGGCAGCAGCCAGCCGAGGCTGTGCTCGGCCAGCGGCAGGCTGCCGAGCCAGCCCGGCACCAGGGCCTTCAGGCCGGCGGCGTCCAGGCCGGCGAACACGCCGAACACCAGGGTCATCGCCATCACCGGGCGGAACACCCGCGGCGGATGCAGCCACAGGCCGTCGGTCAGGCTGAGCAGCACCAGCACGATGGCCAGCGGATACAGGCCGACCAGCACCGGCACCGAGAAGCTGATCAGCTGGGTCAGGCCGAGGTTGGCCACCAGCAGGCTGAACAGGCTGACCACGATCACCACCGTGCGATACGACACCGGGAACTGGTTGCTGAAGAACTCGCCGCAGGCGGTGATCAGGCCGACGGCGGTGGTCAGGCAGGCCAGGGTGATGACCAGCGCCAGCAGCAGGCTGCCGGCCATGCCGAAGGTGTGCTGCACGTAGGCGGTGAGGATCTGCACGCCGTTCTGCGCATCGCCGGCGATGGCGTGACTGGTGGCGCCGAGACGGAACAGCGCCAGGTAGACCAGCGCCAGGCCGATGGCGGCGATCAGCGCGGCGAGGATCGAATAGCGGGTGACCCGGTGCGCCATGTCCACACCGTGGTCACGGATGGCAGTGGCGATGACGATGCCGAATACCAGCGCACCGAGAGTGTCCATGGTCAGGTAGCCCTGCAGGAAGCCCTGCATCAGTGGCGCCGCCTGATAGTCGGGTGCGGTGGCGCCGACCGTACCGGCCGGGGCGAACACCGCCGCGCCGCCGAGCACCAGCAGGGCGACGATCAGCACCGGGGTGATCAGCTTGCCGACGCGCTCGAGCAGACGCCCGGGATTGAGGGCGAGGAACAGCACCAGGGCGAAATACACCAGGGTATACAGGGCCTGCGCGAGGCTGCCGCTGCCGGCCAGCGGCGCGATGCCCATCTCGAACGACACCACCGCGGTACGCGGCGTGGCGAACAGCGGACCGATCGCCAAGTAGACCGTCACGGCGAACAGCAGGCCGGCGCTCTTGCCGAGCGGCGCAGTGAGCTGCGCCATGCCGCCGCCCACCCGGGCCAGGGCCACCACGGTGAGCAGCGGCAGGCCGACGCCGGTGAGCAGGAAGCCCAGGGCCGCGCTCCACATGGCCTCGCCAGCGGCGAGGCCGGCGCTCGGCGGGAAGATGATGTTGCCCGCCCCGAGGAACAGCGCGAAGGTCATGAAGCCCAGACCCAGGACATCGACGGTTTTCAAATGATTCATGCACACAACCAGAAAGTGGGAACGGAATCCGGCGCCAGGCACAACGAAAAGAGCCACCCGCAGGTGGCTCCTTCCGTCAAGCCCGCTCCACCGGAGCTTATTTCATGGTCCAGCCGGTCACTTCGGCCAGCGCCTTGCCGATATCGGCCAGCGAGCGCACGGTCTTCACCCCGGCATCCTGCAGGGCGGCGAACTTCTCGTCCGCGGTACCCTTGCCGCCGGAGATGATGGCGCCGGCATGGCCCATGCGCTTGCCGGGCGGCGCGGTGACGCCGGCGATGTAGGACACCACCGGCTTGGTCACGTTGGCCTTGATGAAGGCCGCCGCCTCCTCCTCCGCGCTGCCGCCGATCTCGCCGATCATGACGATCGCCTCGGTCTGCGGGTCGGCCTCGAACAGCTTGAGGATATCAATGAAGCTCGAACCCGGGATCGGGTCACCACCGATGCCCACGCAGGTGGACTGGCCGAAACCGGCGTCGGTGGTCTGCTTCACCGCCTCGTAGGTCAGGGTGCCGGAACGCGACACGATACCGACCTTGCCCGGCAGGTGGATATGGCCGGGCATGATACCGATCTTGCACTCGCCCGGGGTGATCACGCCGGGGCAGTTCGGGCCGATCAGACGAACGCCCAGCTCGTCGCACTTGACCTTGGCCTCGAGCATGTCGAGGGTCGGGATGCCTTCGGTGATGCAGATGATCAGCTGGATGCCGCCGAAGGCCGCCTCGAGGATGGAGTCCTTGCAGAACGGCGCCGGCACGTAGATCACCGACGCGGTGGCGCCGGTGGCGGCCACGGCATCCTTGACGGTATCGAACACCGGCAGGCCGATATGGGTGGTGCCGCCCTTGCCCGGAGTCACGCCGCCGACCATGCGGGTGCCGTACTCGAGGGCCTGCTCGGAGTGGAAGGTGCCCTGACTGCCGGTGAAGCCCTGGCAGATGACCTTGGTGTCCTTGTTGATCAGGATGCTCATTACTTGCCCTCCGCGGCCTTGACGACCTGCTGCGCAGCGTCGGTCAGGCTGCTCGCCGCGATGATGTTCAGACCGCTATCCGCCAGTACCCTGGCGCCCAGATCGGCGTTGTTGCCTTCCAGACGCACCACCACCGGCACCTTGACGCCCACCTCGCGGACCGCGCCGATGATGCCCTCGGCGATCATGTCGCAGCGCACGATGCCGCCGAAGATGTTCACCAGCACCGCCTGCACGTTGCTGTCGGAGAGGATGATCTTGAACGCTTCGGTGACTCGCTCCTTGGTAGCGCCGCCGCCGACGTCGAGGAAGTTGGCCGGGCGACCGCCGTGCAGGTTGACGATGTCCATGGTGCCCATGGCCAGGCCGGCGCCGTTGACCATGCAGCCGATGTTGCCGTCCAGCGCCACGTAGTTGAGCTCCCACTTGGCGGCGTGGGCCTCGCGCGGGTCGTCCTGGGAGGGGTCCTGCATCTCGCGCAGCTTGGGCTGGCGGTACAGGGCATTGCCGTCGATGTTGAGCTTGGCATCCAGGCAGTGCAGGTTGCCGTCCTTCTTGATCACCAGCGGGTTGACCTCGAGCAGGGCCAGGTCGTAGTCCTGGAACAGCTGGGCGAGGCCGACGAAGATCTGCGCGAACTGCTTGACCTGATCGCCCTTGAGACCGAGCTTGAAGGCCAGCTCGCGGCCCTGGAACGGCTGCGCGCCGACCAGCGGGTCGATGGTGGTCTTGAGGATCTTCTCCGGGGTTTCGTGGGCGACCTTCTCGATGTCCACGCCGCCTTCGGTGGAGGCCATGAACACGATGCGCCGCGAGGAGCGGTCGACCACCGCACCCAGATACAGCTCCTTGGCGATATCGGTGCAGGCCTCGACCAGAATCTTGCTGACCGGCTGCCCGTTGGCATCGGTCTGGTAGGTCACCAGGCGCTGGTCCAGCCACTGCTGGGCGAACGCGCGGGCCTCATCCTTGCTACGAACCAGCTTGACGCCGCCTGCCTTGCCGCGACCGCCGGCATGCACCTGGGCTTTCACCACCCACTCGCTGCCGCCGATCTTGTCACAGGCCTCGGCTGCTTCCTTCGGAGTATCGACTGCGTAGCCCCGGGACACCGGCAGCCCATACTCGGCAAACAACTGCTTACCCTGATATTCGTGAAGATTCATCTTTCCATACCACTTTAGTTGTAAGTATTGGCGACCGAATCCTAACCGGGAATGCACTTCAGTGGCTAGAGCTCTGGAATGGGCTTTCCGCTCCGCGCAACCGCCCGAAACGACAACGGCCCCTGGCAGCGGAAGTACCGGACTTCCGCCGCCAGGGGCCGCTGCGGGGCCGGCTGACGAAGGGGTCAGCCGGCGCCAGGCGCGTCAGCGCTTCTTGCGGTTGGCGATGTGGATGGCGTGGCCATTCACCGCCAGAGCGGCCTCGTGAAGGCCTTCCGACAGGGTCGGGTGCGAGAACACCATCATGCCCAGGTCTTCGGCGCTGGAGCCGAATTCCATGGCGATGGCGCCCTGCTGGACCAGCTCGGCGGCGCTCGGGCCGATCACGTGGACGCCCAGCACGCGGTCGGTCTTGGCATCGGCGATGACCTTGATCAGACCGTGGGTGTCGTTGGCAGCCATGGCGCGGCCGCTGGCGGCGAACGGGAACACGCCGACGTTGACGGCGACGCCCTCGGCCTTCAGCTGCTGCTCGGTCTTGCCGACGGCGGCGATTTCCGGGTGGGTGTAGATGACCGACGGGATCAGGTCGTAGTTGACCTGGGCCTTGTGGCCGGCGATGCGCTCGGCGACCATCACGCCCTCTTCCGAGGCCTTGTGGGCCAGCATCGGGCCGCGCACCACGTCGCCGATGGCGTACACGCCCGGCACGCTGGTGGCGCACTGGTCGTCGACGAAGATGAAGCCGCGCTCGTCCAGGGTCACGCCGCTGTCGGCAGCCAGCACGTCCTGGGTCACCGGACGGCGGCCGACGGAGACGATCAGCTTGTCGAAGGTCAGCTGCTGCTCGCCGTTGGCGTCGGTGAAGAACACGGTGACCTGCTTCTTCTTGACTTCCGAACCGGTGACGCGGGCGTTCAGGCGGATGTCCAGGCCCTGCTTGGTCAGCAGCTTCTGGGCTTCCTTGGCGACCTGCTCGTCGATGGCCGGCAGGAACTTGTCCTGGGCCTCGATCACGGTGACTTCGGCACCCAGGCGGGCCCACACCGAGCCCAGCTCCAGGCCGATGACGCCGGCGCCGATCACGCCCAGCTTCTTCGGCACGCTCTGGAACTCCAGGGCGCCAGTGGAATCGACGATGGTGTCCTGGTTGACCGGTGCCGGCGGGATGTCGATCGGCTTGGAGCCGGAGGCGATGATCACGTTGCTGGCTTCCAGCACCTCGACCTTGCCGTCTTCGCCGGTGACTTCGACCTGCTTGCCGGCCAGCAGCTTGCCGTGGCCTTCGATAAGGGTCACGCCGTTCATCTTGAACAGGCTGGCGATGCCGCCAGTCAGGTTCTTCACGATGTTCGCCTTGCGGTCGATCATCGCCGGGACGTCCATCTTGACGTCCTTCACCTCGATACCGTGGACGCCGAAGCTTTCCTTGGCCTCGTGGTACTTCCAGGAGCTGTCCAGCAGCGCCTTGGAGGGAATGCAGCCGACGTTCAGGCAGGTGCCGCCCAGGGCAGTCTTGCCATCCTTGCCCTTGTACTTCTCGATGCAGGCGGTCTTGAAGCCCAGCTGGGCTGCGCGAATGGCCGCCACGTAGCCGCCCGGGCCACCGCCAATCACCACTACGTCGAATTTCTGGGTCATAACTCTCGATCCTTTTGGGATGAACCGGACGGCCCCTCTGTCAGGGGCCGTCGTGGGAGAAGCGCGGGATCAGACGTCCAGCAGCAGACGGGCCGGATCTTCCAGCAGGTCCTTGATGGTCACCAGGAAGCTGACCGCTTCCTTGCCATCGATCAGACGGTGGTCGTAGGACAGCGCCAGGTACATCATCGGCAGGATCACCACCTGGCCGTTGACGGCCATCGGGCGCTCCTGGATCTTGTGCATGCCGAGGATGGCGGTCTGCGGCGGGTTGACGATCGGGCTGGACAGCAGGGAGCCGAACACGCCGCCGTTGGAGATGGTGAAGGTGCCGCCGGTCATCTCCTCGATGGTCAGCTTGCCTTCCTTCGCCTTGCGGCCGTAACCGGCGATGGTGCCTTCGATCTCGGCCAGGCTCATCAGCTCGGCATTGCGCAGCACCGGAACCACCAGACCGCGGTCGCTGGAGACGGCAACGCCGATGTCCGAGTAGCCGTGGTAGACGATGTCGTTGCCGTCGATCGAGGCGTTGACGCCCGGGAAGCGCTTCAGCGCCTCGGTGGCGGCCTTGACGAAGAAGGACATGAAGCCCAGGCGCACGCCGTTGTGCTTCTTCTCGAACAGGTCCTTGTACTTGTTGCGCAGATCCATGATCGGCTTCATGTTGACTTCGTTGTAGGTAGTCAGCATGGCCATGGTGGACTGGGCTTCGACCAGACGCTCGGCGATCTTGGCGCGCAGGCGGGTCATCGGCACGCGCTTCTCGACGCGGTCGCCGACGGCGAAGATCGGCGCATCGGCAGCCGGAGCGGCCGGCTTGGCAGCCGGAGCCGGAGCCTTCTTGGCCTCGACGGCAGCGACGGCGTCTTCCTTGGTGACGCGACCGCCCTTGCCGGTGCCCGGAATCGCGTTGCGATCCAGGTCGTTCTCGGCAGCGATCTTGCGCGCGGCCGGCGACAGGATGGCTTCCTCGGCAGCGGCGGCCGGGGCGGCAGCCGGAGCAGCGGCAGCGGCCGGAGCTGCAGCCGGGGCAGCGGCGGCAGCGCCTTCGGTCAGGGTGCCGAGCAGTTCGCCGCTCAGCACGGTGTCGCCTTCGTTCTTGACGATTTCGGCCAGCACGCCATCGGCTTCGGCCAGGACTTCCATCACCACCTTGTCGGTTTCGATGTCGACGATCAGCTCGTCACGCTTGACGGCTTCGCCCGGCTTCTTGTGCCAGGTGGCAACGGTACCGTCAGCGACGGATTCCGGGAAAGTCGGGGCTTTGATCTCAATAGCCATTCTGTGCATTTCCTATGGATTCGGGTTCTTCAGGCATGCGACTGCCGGACCCGGGGTCCGGCAGCGCAGTGTGAAGGCATTAAATGGTGAAAGCATCCTGCAGCAGCTTTTCCTGCTGCTCGGCGTGCATCGACGCGTAGCCACAGGCCGGCGCAGCGGAAGCCTCGCGACCGGCGTAGGCCAGGCCGAGGGTCTTCTTGTGTGCGGCGATGACGCGGCGCATGTGATGCTGGCTGCAGTACCAGGCACCCTGGTTCATCGGCTCTTCCTGGCACCAGACCACGTGCTTGAGGTGCTTGTACGGCGCCATGATCTCGGCCAGCTCCTCTTCCGGGAACGGATAGAGCTGCTCGATGCGGACGATGGCGGTGTCCTCGCGACCCTCGGCGCGACGCTTCTCCAGCAGGTCGTAGTAGACCTTGCCGCTGCACAGGACCAGACGCTCGACCTTCTTCGGATCGAGGCTGTCGATCTCCGGCAGCACCGGATGGAAGGAGCCCTGGGACAGGTCTTCCAGGGTGGAGATGGCCAGCTTGTGGCGCAGCAGCGACTTCGGAGTCAGGGCCACCAGCGGCTTGCGCAGCGGGCGGATCACCTGGCGGCGCAGCATGTGGTAGACCTGCGCCGGGGTGGTCGGCATGCAGACCTGGATGTTGTGCTCGGCGCACAGCTGCAGGTAGCGCTCCAGACGGGCGGAGGAGTGCTCCGGACCCTGGCCTTCGTAGCCATGCGGCAGCAGCATGGTCAGACCGCACAGACGGCCCCACTTGGTCTCGCCACTGCTGATGAACTGGTCGATCACCACCTGGGCGCCGTTGGCGAAGTCGCCGAACTGGGCTTCCCAGATCACCAGCGCGTTCGGCGTGGTGGTGGCGTAGCCGTATTCGAAGGCCAGCACGGCTTCCTCGGAGAGGAAGGAGTCGTACAGGTCGAACTTCGGCTGGCCCTCGTAGAGGTTCTGCAGCGGGATGTAGCGGTTGGCGTCCTTCTGGCTGTGCAGCACGGCATGGCGATGCGAGAAGGTGCCACGGCCGACGTCCTGGCCGGTGATGCGCACCGGGTGACCTTCCACCAGCAGGGTGGCGTAGGCCAGGGTCTCGGCGCAGCCCCAGTTGATCGGCATGGCGCCGACGCCCATGCGGCCGCGATCCTCGAGGATCTTGGCAACCTGGCGCTGGACCACGAAACCTTCCGGAATCTGCAGCAGCTTGGCGTTCAGCTCCTGCAGGGTCTTCAGGTCGAAGCTGGTGTCGTGCTTGGCGGTCCAGGCATGGCCC
The DNA here is from genome assembly GCF_904426495.1 of Pseudomonas sp. OF001. Taxonomy (NCBI): domain Bacteria; kingdom Pseudomonadati; phylum Pseudomonadota; class Gammaproteobacteria; order Pseudomonadales; family Pseudomonadaceae; genus Pseudomonas; species Pseudomonas sp. OF001. The sequence continues at coordinate 50,417 of NZ_CAJGBM010000017.1, forward strand.
AGGTAGGGGCGCCAGTCGACGAACAGCTCGGGGTTCGGCTCCTTGACCAGGCTCTTCAGCACGTGCAGGCCGTTGTCCAGCGCGGTGCGGTATTCGTCGACCTTGGCCTGCACCTCTTCCTGGCTCAGGCTGCCTTCCTTGACCAGGGCATCGGCGTACAGCTCGCGGGTGGTGCGCTGCTTGGCGATCTTCTGGTACATCAGCGGCTGGGTGCCGCTCGGCTCGTCGGCCTCGTTGTGGCCGCGACGGCGGTAGCAGACCAGGTCGATGACCACGTCACGCTTGAACTGCATGCGGTAGTCGACGGCCAGCTGGGTGACGAACAGCACGGCTTCCGGATCGTCGCCGTTCACGTGCAGGATCGGCGCCTGGATCATCTTCGCCGGATCGGTGCAGTACTCGGTGGAACGGGTGTCTTCCGGGTTGCTGGTGGTGAAGCCGACCTGGTTGTTGATGACGATGTGGATGGTGCCGCCAGTCTTGTAGCCGCGGATCTGCGACATCTGGAAGGTTTCCATCACCACGCCCTGACCGGCGAAGGCCGAGTCGCCGTGGAGGGAGATCGGCACCACCTTGTCGCCGGCGACATCGCCGCGACGGTCCTGACGGGCGCGCACGGAACCCTCGACCACCGGGGAAACGATTTCCAGGTGGGACGGGTTGAACGCCATGGCCAGGTGCACTTCGCCACCGGAGGTCATGACGTTGGAGGAGAAGCCCTGGTGGTACTTCACGTCACCGGAGCCCAGCTCGACCAGCTTCTTGCCCTCGAACTCGTCGAACAGGTCGCGCGGGTTCTTGCCGAGGGCGTTGACCAGCAGGTTCAGACGGCCGCGGTGGGCCATGCCGATGACGATTTCCTTGGCGCCGTAGGAGCCGGAGCGCTGGATGATCTCGTCGACCATCGGCACCAGGCTCTCGCCGCCTTCCAGACCGAAACGCTTGGTGCCCGGGTACTTGGTGCCCAGGTACTTCTCCAGGCCTTCGCCGGCGGTCAGACGCTCGAGGACGTGCGCCTTGACTTCCTTGCTGTACTGCGGACGGCCACGCACGCTCTCCAGACGCTGCTGGAACCACTTGCGCTGCTCGGAATCGACGATGTGGGTGAACTCGGCGCCGATGGTGCCGCAGTAGGTCGCCTGCAGGGCGTCGCGGATCTCGCGCAGGGTCGCTTCCGGCTTGCCGATGAACAGCTCGCCGGTCTGGAACACGGTATCCAGGTCGGCGTCGGTCAGGCCGTAGTGATGGATCGACAGGTCTGCCGGCGCCTTGCGCTCCCACAGGCCGAGCGGGTCGAGCTTGGATGCCTGATGGCCACGCATGCGGAAGGCCTGAATCAGACGCAGCACTTCGACCTGCTTCTTCTCATGCTCACTGCTGACGGTGCCGGCGGACACCGGCTGGGCGCGACGCTGGTTCTTGGCCAGCAGCACGAAATGATCGCGGACCGTGGCATGGGAGACGTCGGGGGACTGGCTGCCGTCGGCCGGCAGCTTCTGGAAGTAGGTGCGCCACTCTTCGGGCACAGCGTTGGGATCGTGCAGGAAGAGCTCGTAGAGCTCTTCGACGTAGGCAGCGTTTCCACCGGACAGGTGGGCACTGTTCCACATCCGCTGCATTACGCTTTCATGCATGCTAGGTCACCCTCGGTAAGGGGACACCATCTGGCGTGGAGACCGCCGTGGCTTAAAGTCCAGAGCAGCGACTTCGGCAAAGCCACTTGGGATCCCGCTGATGGTCCGGGCTCCAGCCCGGTTGCCCCTGCTGGTCGTTTTTTAATCAAGAACCGCGGCTTTGTGGGCTACGGCTGGTTCTGCAACTGCGCGGAGTGCCGGCAAGCCGCCACTCCGCGCAGATTCTTTTGACTCACCGCACACGGCGGCTCATCAGGTACCGCTTTGCAGCAGCATGTTACGCACGTGGCCGATCGCCTTGGTCGGGTTCAGACCCTTCGGGCAAACGTTCACGCAGTTCATGATCCCGCGGCAACGGAACACACTGAACGGGTCGTCCAGCGACGCCAGACGCTCTTCGGTCTTGGTGTCGCGGCTGTCGGCCAGGAAACGATAGGCCTGCAGCAGGGCGGCCGGACCGAGAAACTTGTCCGGGTTCCACCAGAACGACGGGCAGGAGGTCGAGCAGCAGGCGCACAGGATGCACTCGTACAGACCGTCCAGCTTCTCGCGCTGTTCCGGGGACTGCAGACGCTCGATGGCCGGAGCCGGAGTGTCGTTCTGCAGGAACGGCTGCACCTTCTCGTACTGCTTGTAGAAGATGCTCATGTCGACCACCAGGTCACGGATGACCGGCAGGCCCGGCAGCGGGCGGATCACCAGCTTGCCGTTCTTGATCACCTGCGAGATCGGGGTGATGCAGGCCAGGCCGTTCTTGCCACTGATGTTCATGCCGTCGGAGCCGCAAACGCCTTCGCGGCAGGAGCGACGGTAGGAGAAGGTCACGTCCTGCTCCTTGATCAGCGCCAGGACATCCAGGACCATCAGGTCCTTGCCGTCGATCTCGACGTTGAAATCCTGCATGAACGGAGCAGCGTCTTTCTCCGGGTTGTAGCGGTAGACGCTGACTTGCAGAGTTTTACCAAGCGACATATCAGCCTCCCTTAATAAGTACGCACTTTGGGCTCGAACGCCGGAACGGTCTTCGGCGAGAAGTTCACGCCGCGCTTGGCCACGCGCTTCTCACCCGGGAAGTACAGGGTGTGGCACAGCCAGTTCTCGTCGTCGCGCTCTTCGAAGTCTTCGCGGGCGTGGGCACCACGGGACTCCTTGCGGACCTCGGCGGCGATCGCAGTGGCTTCGGCCACTTCGAGGAGGTTCTGCAGCTCCAGCGCTTCGGTACGCGCGGTGTTGAAGGCCTGGCTCTTGTCGGCGATCTTGACGTTGGCGATGCGCTCGCGCAGCTCTGCCAGCTGGGCGATGCCCTTCTGCATGTATTCGCCGGTACGGAACACACCGAAGTAGTTCTGCATGCACTGCTGCAGCTCTTTGCGCAGCGGGGCAACGTCTTCACCGGTGGTGCGCTCGTTGACGCCGGACAGGCGCTTGAGGGAAGCCTCGAGGTCGCTCTCGGTGGCGCCGCGGTGCTCGATGCCCTCCTTGAGGGCCTTCTCCAGGTGCAGACCGGCAGCACGGCCGAACACCACCAGGTCGAGCAGCGAGTTGCCGCCCAGACGGTTGGCGCCGTGCACCGACACGCAAGCCACTTCGCCCACGGCGAACAGGCCTTCGATGATCTTGTCGTTGCCGTTGGCGTCCTGGGTGATGGCCTGGCCATGGATGTTGGTGGCCACACCACCCATCATGTAGTGGCAGGTCGGGATCACCGGAATCGGCGCGACCACCGGGTCGACGTGGGCGAAGGTCTTGGACAGTTCGCAGATGCCCGGCAGGCGGCTGTGCAGCACTTCCTCGCCGAGGTGATCGAGCTTCAGCAGCACGTGATCCTTGTCCGGACCACAGCCGTTGCCGGCGATCACTTCCTTGACCATGGAACGGGCGACCACGTCGCGGCCGGCCAGGTCCTTGGCGTTCGGAGCGTAACGCTCCATGAAGCGCTCGCCGTGGGCGTTGATCAGATAGCCACCCTCGCCGCGGCAACCTTCGGTCACCAGCACGCCGGCGCCGGCGATGCCGGTCGGGTGGAACTGCCACATCTCGATGTCCTGCACCGGCACGCCGGCACGCAGGGCCATGCCCACGCCGTCGCCGGTGTTGATCAGGGCGTTGGTGGTGGAGGCGTAGATACGGCCGGCACCGCCGGTAGCCAGCACGGTGGCCTTGGAGCGGATGTAGACGGTCTCGCCGGTCTCGATGCGGATGGCGATGATGCCGACGATGGCACCGTCCTGGTTCTTCACCAGGTCGACGGCGAACCACTCGTTGAGGAAGGTGGTGCCGTTCTTCAGGTTGGCCTGGTACAGGGTGTGCAGCAGGGCGTGACCGGTACGGTCGGCCGCGGCGCAGGTACGGGCAGCCTGGCCACCGTTGCCGTAGTCCTTGGACTGACCACCGAACGGACGCTGGTAGATGCGGCCCTGCTCGGTGCGGGAGAACGGCAGACCCATGTGCTCGAGCTCGAACACGGCTTCCGGACCTACGGAACACATGTACTCGATGGCGTCCTGGTCACCGATGTAGTCGGAGCCCTTGACGGTGTCGTACATGTGCCAGCGCCAGTCGTCGTTCGGGTCGGCCGAAGCGATGGCGCAGGTGATGCCGCCCTGGGCGGACACGGTATGCGAACGGGTCGGGAAGACCTTGGTCACGCAGGCGGTCTTGTGACCGGACTGGGACAGCTGCAGCGCGGCGCGCATGCCGGCACCGCCACCACCGATGATGATGGCGTCGAAGGAAAGAGTAGGAATGCTAGCCATGGATCAGATACCCCAAAGAATCTGCACACCCCAGACGAAGAACGCGAACATGGCGATGCCGCAGACTGCCTGGAAGAGGAAACGCACAGCGGTGGCCGACTTGCCCAGCGCCATCGGCGTCAGGTAGTCAGTGGAGATGGTCCACATGCCGACCCAGGCGTGCACGCTCAGGGCGACGACGGCCAGCAGGCTGAAGATGCGCATCCAGCCCTGGGCGAACAGACCGTGCCAGTCGGCATAACCCAGCCCCGGATTGGCGACCAGGTAGCCCAGCAGGAAGAGGAAGTAAGCCGCGAGCACCACAGCGGAGACCCGCTGGGCCATCCAGTCGTAGAGGCCCGACCGGGAGAAGTTAGTGACGTTGGTTACCATACCCACACCCCTGCAAGAACGATCAGCACCGCGGAAATGGCGATGACGATTTTGGAGCCCAGCTTGCCGCCTTCCAGCGTTTCGCCAATGCCCATATCCATAATCAGATGGCGAATGCCGGCTACCAGGTGGTACAGGAGCGCGGACAACAGACCCCACATCACGAGCTTGGCCAGGGGGCTGGCCAGACACGCCTTCACCTGCTCGAAGCCTTCCTCGGACGCCAGGGACAGGTCGAGTGCGTACAGCAGCACAGCGATGCCCAGGAACAGAATGACGCCGGAGATACGGTGAGCGATGGACGTGTAAGCAGTGACTGGGAGTTGGATGGTCCTAAGGTCTAGGTTTACGGGTCGTTTGCTATTCACGGCTTTTTTCACACTGAGAGCCCCAACCAGCAGGGCAAGTTGTCGGGAAGTGCACTTGTCAGGTACCCATCACCAGGTAGTGACAACAGCCAGAACCTAGGCCTGGCATAGCCTCTGGCGGTCGGCCACGCAGTATAGACAGTTAGGTCAGGCCTGACAACGCGCGGCCTTAGCCTAAAGGACTGATTGTCGCACCCGTCCGAAAGGAGTAAATAGCCGTGAACTTGAGCGAACATGCGCGCGCAGAAGGCGTGTCGACCGACTTTCGGACAAATTGACTTTCGCCTTTATCGCTCTATAGTGGCACGGGCCCTGCCTGGGGGGCCGTGTATAGAAAGATGATTTCAAGCCAAGCACAATTTTAGGAGGCCGGTTATGGCTGACAAGAAAGCACAGTTGATCATCGAGGGCGCCGCCCCCGTCGAGCTGCCCATTCTCTCTGGCTCCATGGGCCCGGACGTCATCGACGTTCGCAGCCTGACCAGCCAGGGGGTGTTCACCTATGATCCTGGCTTCATGTCGACCGCCGCTTGCGAGTCGAAGATCACCTTCATCGACGGCGACAAGGGCGTCCTGCTGCACCGCGGCTACCCGATCGAGCAGCTGGCCGAGAAATCCGACTACCTCGAAACCTGCTACGCCCTGCTCTACGGCGAGCTGCCGACCGCTGCGCAGAAGGCCGAGTTCACCGGCCTGGTGAAGAACCACACCATGGTTCACGAGCAGATGAAGTCGTTCCTCAACGGCTTCCGCCGCGACGCACACCCGATGGCGGTGATGTGCGGCCTGGTCGGCGCCCTGTCCGCCTTCTACCACGACTCGCTGGACAATAACGATCCGAAGCACCGCGAGATCTCCGCGATCCGCCTGATCGCCAAGATGCCGACCATGGCCGCCATGGCCTACAAGTACTCGGTCGGCCAGCCGATCATGTACCCGCGCAACGACCTGAGCTACGCGGAAAACTTCCTGCACATGATGTTCAACACCCCGTGCGAGGAGAAGAAGGTGAACCCGGTGCTGGCCAAGGCCATGGACCGCATCTTCATCCTGCACGCCGACCATGAGCAGAATGCCTCCACCTCCACCGTGCGCCTGACCGGCTCCACCGGTGCCAACCCGTTCGCCTGTATCGCCGCCGGCATCGCCGCGCTGTGGGGACCGGCTCACGGCGGCGCCAACGAGGCCGTGCTGACCATGCTGGACGAGATCGGCAGCGTCGAGAACATCGAGAAGTTCATCGCCAAGGCCAAGGACAAGAACGATCCGTTCAAGCTGATGGGCTTCGGTCACCGCGTGTACAAGAACTTCGACCCGCGCGCCAAGGTCATGAAGCAGACCTGCGACGAGGTGCTGTCCGAGCTGGGCATCAACGATCCGAAGCTCGAGCTGGCCATGAAGCTCGAGGAGATCGCGCGCAACGATCCGTACTTCAAGGAGCGCAACCTGTACCCGAACGTGGACTTCTACTCGGGCATCATCCTGAAGGCCATCGGCATTCCGACCAGCATGTTCACCGTGATCTTCGCCCTGGCGCGCACCGCCGGCTGGATCTCGCAGTGGAAGGAAATGTACGCCGGCGGCTACAAGATCGGCCGTCCGCGCCAGATCTACACCGGCCACCCGACCCGCGACTACGTGCCGCTGGATCAGCGCAAGTAAGTCATCGCGTCACCGGCAAGGGGCTGCTTCGGCAGCCCCTTTGCTTTTGGGCCTCACCCTGCCGCCGGCAGGGTCCGCCCCACCGGCGGCACGCCTCAGGCGGTCATCCGCTCCCACTCCGTGAGCAAGCGGATGGCCTGCTCGCGGCTCTCGCCGCACACCTGCGGATCGGCGGCAAACCGGCCGCACACCGGCGGCCGCTCCGGTAGGCCGAACAGCCGGCACAGATTGCGCTCATCCAGCTGCACGCAGCGGACACCGGCCGGCTTACCCTGCGGCATGCCGGGAATCGGCGAGGAAATCGACGGGGCGATGCAGCAGGCCCCGCAACCGGCTCGACACTCCATGGTTCAGGCTCTCGATACGATGGAAATCATGGCGGCGCATGACATCGGCCGCGCGGCGCGGGAGGATAGCCGCCGTTTCGGTTGTCGCCAAGCACAGCCCATCGCCATGTACGGGAGAAAGCCCCATGCCGGTTTGGATGCAGACCGCGGCCCTGCTCAGCCTGTCCAACATCTTCATGACCTTCGCCTGGTACGGCCACCTGAAGACCCTCAACGGCAAGCCGTGGGTCATCGCCGCCCTGGTCAGCTGGGGCATCGCCCTGTTCGAGTACCTGCTGATGGTGCCGGCCAACCGCATCGGCTACACCGAACTGTCGGTCGGCCAGCTGAAGATCATGCAGGAGGTGATCACCCTGAGCATCTTCGTGCCGTTCAGCGTGCTGTACATGCAGCAGCCGCTGAAGCTCGACTACCTGTGGGCCGGACTGTGCCTGGTCGGCGCCGTGTACTTCATCTTCCGCAGCGCCTGAACCGGCCGGTCAACCCTTCGCCGGCGGCTTGAGCCGGGTGATCAGACTGGAAGTATCCCAGCGCCCGCCCCCGTCGGCCTGCACTTCGGCGTAGAACTGGTCGACCAGCGCGGTGACCGGCAGCTGCGCGCCGTTGCGCCGCGCCTCGTCGAGCAGGATGCCGAGATCCTTGCGCATCCAGTCGACGGCGAAGCCGAAGTCGAAGCGCCCTTCCAGCATGCTGGCGTGACGGTTCTCCAGCTGCCAGGACTGTGCCGCCCCCTTGGCGATCACCTCCATCGCCGCCTTGCCGTCGAGGCCGGCGCAGTGGGCGAAATGCAGCGCCTCGGACAGCCCCTGCAGCAGGCCGCCGATGCAGATCTGGTTGACCATCTTGGTCAACTGGCCGCTGCCGGCGTGCCCCATCAGCCTGACCATGCGCGCGTAGCTCTGGATCACCGGCTCGGCGCGGGCGAATACCGCCGCCTCGCCGCCGACCATCACCGTCAGCACGCCATTCTCGGCCCCCGCCTGGCCGCCGGAAACCGGCGCATCGAGGAACTCCAGTTCGCGCTCGGCCGCCAGCACCGCCAGCTCGCGGGCAACCGCAGCCGAGGCCGTGGTGTGATCGACCAGCACGCTGCCCGGCGCCATGCCGGCGAAAGCGCCATCCGCCCCCAGCAGCACCGCGCGCAGGTCGTCGTCGTTACCCACGCAGCTCATCACGAACTCGGCGCCGACCGCCGCCTCGCGCGGCGTAGCCGCACTGCGCCCACCGTGCTCGGCGACCCAGCGCCGGGCCTTCTCGGCCGTGCGGTTGTACACACAGACCTCGTGGCCGTTGCGCAGCAGATGCGCGGCCATCGGGTAGCCCATCACCCCCAGACCGAGAAATGCGACCTTTGCCATCCTTACACCTCCATTCGACGAGAGGCCGAGCCTAGCACAGGGATTTACCGGAGCAGTAGGCAGCCCCCATACTCGGCCGAAACGGACTGCGGAGGGCGCATGAAGCACTGGCTGGTAATCGACCTGGAGGCCACCACCGATGACGGCGGCTGGCCGACCGAGGAGATGGAAATCATCGAGATCGGCGCGGTGGTCGTCGACGAACAGGGCCGCGAGCAGGATCACTTCCAGAGCTTCGTCCGTCCCACCCGCCGCCCGCAGCTCACCGCCTTCTGCCGGCAGCTCACCCACATCGCCCAGGCGGACGTCGACCAGGCGCCGACCCTGCTGCAGCTGCAGGAGCGCTTCGAGCCCTGGCTGCAGGCGCACCTCCCCGGCCTGCAGGGCTGGCTCAGCTGGGGCAACTACGACCGCCAGCAGTTCGAGGCGGAATGGCGCCGCCAGCGGATCGCCAGCGCCCTGGCCGCCCTGCCCCACTTCAACCTGAAGAAGCTGTTCAACCGCCAGTTCAAGGGCACCGCCGGGCGCAAGCAGGTCGGCCTCAACCGCGCCCTGGAGATCGCCGGCCTGGAGTTCCGCGGTACCCAGCATCGCGGCATCGACGATGCGCGCAACATCGCCCGCCTGCTGCCGCTGACCCTGCCGACCCTCGCCGCCGCGCGCCTCGAGCTGCACACCCCGCACTGAGCGTCCCCGGCGGCCGCGCACCGCCCGGGCAGGGCCCGAGCCCGGCCGCAACACAGGTGACGCGGGCATGCGCCTTGGGCATACTGGCGCGCCCTTTTTCTTCCCTTCCTGCGAGGCCCGCATGTTCAAGGTCAACGAGTACTTCAACGGCACCGTCAAATCCATCGCCTTCGACATGACCGAAGGTCCGGCCACCGTCGGCGTGATGGCCCCGGGCGAATACGAATTCGGCACCGCCAAGGCCGAAGTGATGCACGTGATCGCCGGCGCGCTGACCGTCAAGCTGCCGGGCAGCGACAGCTGGGAAACCTTCGCCGCCGGCAGCAAGTTCGATGTGCCGGCCGACAGCAAGTTCCAGCTCAAGGTCGCCCAGGATACCGCCTATCTCTGCGAATACCGCTGAGTCGCGGGGCCTGTGCCCCTGCGCTGCACCAATGAAAAGCCCGACCATAAGGTCGGGCTTTTCATTGCGCCACTGCCGGGCGGCCGCCTCAGTAGGTCGGCAGCTCCACGTCGGCGAACAGCTCTTCCAGCTCGGACTTGTTGCGGCACTGCACCGCCTCCATCACCCGCTCGCGGGTCAGGTGCGGAGCGAAGCGCTCGATGAAGTCGAGCATGAAGCCGCGCAGGAAGGTGCCGCGCCTGAAGCCGATCTTGGTCACGCTGGGCTCGAACAGCTCGCTGGCGTCGAGCACCACCAGATCGCCATCCTGCACCGGGTCGACCGCCATCCGCGCCACGATGCCGACGCCGAGGCCGAGGCGCACATAGGTCTTGATCACGTCGGCATCGGCAGCAGTGAACACCACCTTGGGCTCCAGGCCGTGATGACTGAAGGCCTCGTCCAGCTTGGAGCGGCCGGTGAAGCCGAACACGTAGGTGACGATCGGATGCTCGGCCAGCGCCTCCAGGGTCAGCCTGGGCAGGCGGGTCAGCGGGTGCCCCTGGGGCACGATCACGCAGCGGTTCCAGCGATAGCAGGGCATCATCACCAGATCGCCGAACTGCTCCAGCGCCTCGGTGGCGATGGCGAAGTCCACGGTGCCGTCGGCGGCCATCTCGGCGATCTGCGTCGGCGTACCCTGGTGCATGTGCAGCGCCACCTCCGGGTACTGCTTGATGAAGTCGCCGATCACCTGCGGCAGGGCATAGCGCGCCTGGGTGTGGGTGGTGGCGATCGACAGGGTGCCCTTCTTCTCGTTGGAGAACTCCTGGGCGATCTGCTTGATGCTCTCGACCTTGCGCAGGATCTCCCCCGCGGTATTGATGATCCGCTCGCCGGCCGGCGTGATCCGCGTCAGGTGCTTGCCGCTGCGGGCGAATACCTCCACCCCCAGCTCGTCCTCGAGCAGGCGGATCTGCTTGCTGATCCCCGGCTGCGAGGTGTACAGGCTCTGCGCGGTGGCTGAAACGTTCAGGTCATGATGCGCAACTTCCCAGATGTAACGCAGTTGCTGAAGCTTCATGAAAGGTCCTCGATTCGGAGATAGGCCGGCGGACTGCCGGAGCAGCCCTGATTTTTTTTATAACCATATCAATGGTTTATTTTGGAATCTTAGACGAGAAATACCTTCCTGTATGCTCCCCTCAGCGACTTTCGCCACCTTCTGGCAGGATGGGCACTAGGTAGACCGGCACCCGCGCCTGCTGCAGCAGGCGCAGGCAGGTGCGCCCCAGCGCGGCGCCCGGCTGAAGGCTCTGGCTGTGCGAGCCGATCACGATCAGCTCCACGGCGAGATCCTCCGCCAACTGCAGGATCACCTGCGGCGGATCGCCGAGCTGGACCTGCACGGCGCGGATCGGCAGCGCATCCTCGGCACTTTCCTGAAGCTCGTCGCAGAACCCTTCGAACACCCGCTGCTCGATGCTGGCCATGACGCGCTCGAGGCCGTGCTGGTGCAGATCGCTGAGCGAGTCGGCATCGAGGTAGGTCTGCAGCAGCGATTCGGCGAACAGCCCGAGCGGCTCGACCACGTGCAGCACATACAGGTCGGCGTGGTGCACTCGCGCGAGCGTCAGCGCGTGCTGCAGTACGTAGGGTGCGTACAGCCCGAGGTCGGTGGCGTAGAGGATGGAGCGGATCATCAGGCCTCCATGGCAGGGGGCTGCGTTACCTCCTCAGCGTAGCAGGGCTTTGCCGCTCACTCGTTGGCCACACCGTGGGGCACATGGCCGGTCGGCACCACGCTGCGCGCCCGCTCGCAGTGCCCGGCCTGGTCGTCGAAGAACACGTCGGCGGCGAAGGCCTCGAGGAACGCCGACTTGTCGAGGCCGCCGAGGAACAGCGACTCGTCGAGGCGGATGTCCCAGTCGCGCAGGGTGCGGATCACCCGCTCGTGAGCCGGCGCCGAACGCGCGGTGACCAGTGCGGTGCGGATCGGACACTCCTCCTCGGCGAACTCGCGCTGCAGGCGGTTGAGTGCGGCAAGGAACGGCTTGAACGGCCCGCCGCCCAGCGGCTGACGGGCCGCCTCGCGCTCACGCGCCTGGAAGGCGGCCAGGCCGTCCTGCTGGTAGATGCGCTCGGCCTCGTCGGAGAACAGCACCGCATCGCCATCGAAGGCGATGCGCAGTTCGTGGCTGGCCGCGCGCCGGGCACCGCCGGCGAGGATGGTGGCGGCGGCGAAGCCGGCCTCCAGGGCATGGCGCACGTCCTCGGCGTGGGTGGAAAGGAACAGCTGGCAGCCGAAGGCGGCCAGGTAGGGATCGGGACTGCGCCCGCCGACGAAGGCGGCGCGGGTGATCGGCAGGCCGTAGTGCTGGATCGAGTTGAACACCCGCAGGCCGGTATCGGCACTGTTGCGCGACACCAGCACCACCTCGACCCGCGCCTGCGCCAGACGCGTGTTGAGGCCCAGCAGCTTCTCCACCAGCGGGTAGGCCTCGCCGGGCCCCAGCACCTCGTCCTCGTGGGCGATCTGGTACTGCCGGTAGGCCTCGATGCCCTCGGCCTCGTAGACGCGGTGGCTGTCGTCGAGGTCGAACAGCGCCCGCGAGGAGATCGTCACCACCAGCTTGTCGCCCAGGCTGCCCGCCATCTCAGCTCCTCCCCGTCACTGACCGGCTTCCTGCAGGAAGGCCAGCGTCTGATGCAGCATGCGCACCCGCGGCATGTCCACTCCGGCGGCGACCGCGGCAGCAAGGGGCGCGGCATACAGCGCCGGCAGCTCGGCCGGGCGACGCTGGGCGAAGTCGTGGTACATGCTCGGCAGGTAATCGGGCATGCGGTCGGTGTAGGCCAGCAGCTTCTGCGGGTAGTTGTCCGGCAGCCTGTGGCCGCAGGCCCGGGCGGCATCCACCACCTCCTCCATCAGCGACTGCAGCAGCGCGCGGCTGTACGGACTGGCCATCAGCGGCGCGGTGGAGCTGCCGAGCAGCACCGAGACGCCGTTGTAGGGGATGTTCCACACCAGCTTCTGCCAACGAGCCTGGTCGAGATCGGCGATCACGGCGGACTCGATGCCCGCCTCGCGCAGCCAGGCCACGCCCTGCTCGAGCAGCGCCTGGCGCTCGGCGGCCGACGCCGGCCCGCTGTGGTAGCCGAGGTTGCACACGCCCTGGGCCTGGTGCACCACCACGCCCGGCGCCTCGCGGTGAGCACAGATGAAGCACAGCCCGCCGAGCAGGTGCAGCGCATCGGGCAGCAGCGGACGCAGCGCGTCCTCCACGCCCAGGCCGTTCTGCAGCAGCACCACCTTCGCCCCCGGCGCCGCGGCCTGCACGATCAGCGGCGCCAGCTCGGCGTTGCTGGTGGTCTTGGCCCCGACCAGCAGCCAGTCGCAGGGAGGCATCTGTGTCGCGTCACGCCAGGCGTTGACCTGCGGCAGGTGCAGCTCACCGAGCTGGGCATGGCGCACGCGCAGGCCGTCGCGGGACACGACCTCGTATTCGCTGCGTAGCAGGAAGTGCACCTCGAAGCCGGCACGGGCCAGCATCAGGCCGTAGTAGCCACCGATGGCTCCGGTGCCGATGATGCCGATGCGCGGGCGAACCGATTCGCTCATTGCAATGCTCCCGAAAGGATGGACCGCCCACTATCGATGGGCCGCCGCCACCCTGGCAAGCCCGACGAACGGGAAGCGTCCGCTGATCGGCCGGAATCGACGCCCGGCCCGCTGCCGAGCCTTGACATCCCGCGCCGAAAAACCCGCACATCTTATTGTTAAGCGGGCGCCTAAAGCGTTAAGGTTCAGGCATCCCGTTGCCCCTATTGCTGCCTCCGCCACGGGCCTGGCCGGCGGACGGCATCCGTGACCGATGAGTAACACGATGGCTGATTTACCGATCGACGACCTTAACATTGCCTCCAACGAGGCACTGATCACCCCCGAACAGCTCAAGCAGGAACTGCCCCTCACCGAAACCGCCCGCCGCACCGTGAGCGACGGCCGCCAGGTGGTGCGCGACATTCTCGACGGCAAGGACCACCGTCTGTTCGTGGTGGTGGGCCCCTGTTCGATCCACGACATCAAGGCCGCCCACGAATACGCCGAGCGCCTCAAGGGGCTGGCCGCCGAGGTCTCCGACACCCTGTACCTGATCATGCGCGTGTACTTCGAGAAGCCGCGCACCACCGTCGGCTGGAAGGGGCTGATCAACGACCCCTACCTCGACGACTCGTTCAAGATCCAGGACGGCCTGCACATCGGCCGCAAGCTGCTCTGCGACCTGGCCGAAATGGGCCTGCCGACCGCCACCGAGGCGCTCGACCCTATCTCCCCGCAGTACCTGCAGGACCTGATCAGTTGGTCGGCCATCGGCGCACGCACCACCGAGTCGCAGACCCACCGCGAGATGGCTTCCGGCCTGTCCTCGGCGGTCGGCTTCAAGAACGGTACCGACGGCAGCCTGACCGTGGCGATCAACGCCCTGCAGTCGGTCTCCAGCCCGCACCGCTTCCTCGGCCTCAACCAGCAGGGCCAGGTGTCCATCGTCACCACCAAGGGCAACCGCTACGGCCACGTGGTGCTGCGCGGCGGCAACGGCAAGCCGAACTACGACTCGGTCAGCGTCGCCCTCTGCGAACAGGAACTGGCCAAGGCCGGCATCAGCCCGAACATCATGGTCGACTGCAGCCACGCCAATTCCAACAAGGATCCGGCCCTGCAACCGCTGGTGATGGAGAACGTCGCCAACCAGATACTCGAGGGCAACAACTCGATCATCGGCCTGATGGTGGAGAGCAACCTGGGCTGGGGCAGCCAGTCGATCCCGAAGGATCTCTGCGACCTCAAGTACGGCGTCTCCGTCACCGATGCCTGCATCGACTGGGACAGCACGGAAAAGACCCTGCGCAGCATGCATGCCAAGCTCAGGGATGTGCTGCCCAAGCGCAAGCGCGGCTGAGCCCAGCCAGCGTCCGCACACAAAAAAGCCGGGGTCTGACCCCGGCTTTTTTGTGTGCGGACGCTTCACTCCTGAGTCTGCGCCTCCAGGCCGCGATTGCGCTGGCGCCGCTCCATGTAGCGCTCCACGTAGGAGCAGGACGGTATCACCGTATAGCCCTTGTCCTCGGCGTACTGCAGCGCCTGCTCGGTCAGCGCCGCAGCCACGCCGCGCCCGCGCAGGGCATCGGGCACGAAGGTGCGATAGATGTCGATGGTCTGTTTGCCCAGATCCATGTAGGACAGGTAGGCCCGGCAGCCATCCACCGTCACCTCGAACTGCTTGCATGCCTGATCATGCCGAATGGACAGTGACTCACTCATCACGGTTCTCCCCTCGCCCAACTCGTCCGCCGTCGCTGATTGCGGCGACCATGAAACTGTCTGTCTGAACTCAAGACATTAGCAAAGCCTACCCGGCCCTGTCCAAAATCCGTGTCGCAGCCAAGCCCTGCGACCGCCTCAGCGGTCAATCCTGAATTTGACCGGTCCCAGACAGCCAAGTGCCCGCCGCCAACGGCCGGGAGCGATTATTTTTTAAACAAACGACAGACCAAATGCCACGCATGACAAAAAATTCCCCGTGACTTGCGCGAGACACGTTTACTTACTAAAAGTAATGCGTACTATATAACCCAGCCGATTTCCCGAGAGGGAAATTGCATTACGGAAGTCCACCCAAAGGGGAACACGATGAACAACGTTCTGAAAATTTCCGCTCTGACCCTGGCCGCCATCCTGGCTACCGGTTGCAGCAGCATGTCCAAGGAAACCGAAGCTCGTCTGACCGCCACCGAAGACGCCGCTGCCCGCGCTCAGGCTCGTGCCGACGAAGCCTACCGCAAGGCCGACGAGGCTCTGGCTGCTGCTCAGAAGGCTCAGCAGACCGCTGACGAAGCCAACGAGCGCGCTCTGCGCATGCTGGAAAAAGCCAGCCGCAAGTAATAGGTCTCCAGACCTTGCATTTGCAGAAGCCGACCCGCGAGGGTCGGCTTTTTTATTGTCCGCCACTTTCCCCTGGCAGCCCCACGGACAATAAAAAACCCGCTGCAGCCTGACTGCAGCGGGTTTTTCCAGCCAGCGACGGCCTGCTCAGTGCGTCGCCGCGCTGGCTACTTCCTCGCGCGACAGGGCGATCTCCACTGGCAGACCATCCTCGGCGGCCACCACCTCGCGCACCACCTCCCAGTCCAGGCGCATGCTGTCCCTGAGATCGTCACGCTTGAGCAGGGTATTGATCACCTCGGTATGCTTGTCGACCACCGACGGCTCGCCATGATCGTCGAGCGGAGTGTGCGCCTCGAGATAGACCTTGCCGCCGGCCACACCGAACTTGTAGGGCTCGTTGATGATGCGCACCGACGTGCCGACCGGAGCCATCTTCGCCAGTTCCAGCACATTGTTGTTGAGCATGCGGAAACAACCATGACTGACGCGCATGCCGATGCCGAACTTCTTGTTCGAGCCGTGGATCAGGTAACCCGGCGTGCCCAGGGTGAACTTGAACGGCCCCAGCGGATTGTCCGGCCCGGCCGGCACCACCGCCGGCAGGATGTCGCCCTCGGCGGCATGCTCGGCGCGGATGGAGGCCGGCGGCGTCCAGGTCGGATTCGGCATCTTGGCGGTGATGGTGGTGTTGGCGATCGGCGACCCCCAGCCTTCGCGACCGATGCCCAGCGGGTAGGTGTGCACCACGTTCTGCCCCTTGGGGAAGTAGTACATGCGGTACTCCGCGAGGTTGATGACGATGCCCTCGCGCGGACCGGGCGGCAGGATGTAGCGGGTGGGCAGGATGATCTCGGTGCCCACGCCGGGCAGCCACGGATCGACCCCCGGATTGGCGGCGACCATTTCCAGGTAGCCCAGATCGTTGGCCGTGGCGATGTCGGCGAAGGTATCCTCGTACTTGGCCTTGATCACCCGTACCTGGCCGACGACATCCTCCCCGGGCGGCGGCAGGGGCAGCTCCAGTGCGCCGGCGGGCGCGGCCAGCAGCAATGCGGCCAGACTGGCCAGCATGGGACGAACGGCAAGGACACGCGAGAACATCGAGAGTACCTGAGCAGAGTTGATGGTCAATTATTGTACATCGACAACCGACGCCGGGGAAAATTCAGCGCACCGGCCAGTCCCGCGGCAGGCCGCGGCGATCGGCGCGCAGACGCTGCAGACAGACCGAACACAGCCGGCGGTCCTTCAGGGTGGCCCTGTCCAGCTCCTCCCACAACGGCTGTGCCGGCAGCAGGCTGCCGCACAGGGTATGGTCGCCCGGATCGTCCAGCTCCAGCTGCCGGGCAACCAGATGCATGCGCACCTCCTGACAGGCGAACAGGTCCAGCTGCTCGGCGGGAACGAGCAGCCGGTAGGCATAGAGGGACCAGGGCTGGCGCGACATCAGGGGGCTCCGGGGCGGCGCGGCGCGCAACCTTAGCCGAAAGCCTCGAACGGGAAAAGCACTAAAGCAGCGGCCGTAGCGTCGGCCAGAGATTTTCCAGCAGGATCGGCTGGGCCTCGGCCGCCGGATGGATACCGTCGGCCTGCATCAGGCCGGCGACCCCGCCGACGCCCTCCAGGAAGAACGGCACCAGCGGCACCTCCTTCTTCTGCGCCAGATCGAGGTAAACCTGCTCGAAGGCGCTGGCATAGCGCTGGCCGTAGTTGGGCGGCAGCCTCATGCCCAGCAGCACCACCTGCGCGCCGGCCTCGCGGCTGCGGGCGATCATGCCGGCAAGATTCTGTTGCAATCGCGCCGGCGGCTGGCCACGCAGGCCGTCGTTGCCGCCCAGCTCGATCAGCACCAGTTGCGGCCGGTGGTCCTCGAGCAGCGCCGGCAGGCGCGCCAGACCGCCGGCACTGGTGTCGCCGCTCACCGAAGCGTTCACCACCTGCCATTGCGGCGCCTCGCGCTGCAGACGCTCGGCGAGCAGGCTGACCCAGCCCTGGCGGGTTTCCAGGCCAAAAGCCGCGCTGATACTATCGCCGACGACCAGCAGGGTTCCCGCCGCCGCATTCTGCACCAGCAACAGCAGACCCAGGCAGCCGCTCAACAACCAAGGACGCATCTGACTCTCCATGAACGCCAGCATTCTAGTCGCGCGTAACCTTAGCAAAGTGGTCCGCAGCGCGGAAGGCGAGCTGACCATCCTCGCCGACCTCAGCCTGGACCTCGCCCGCGGCGACAGCCTGGCCATCGTCGGGCGTTCCGGCTCGGGCAAGTCGACCCTGCTCGGCCTGCTCGCCGGCCTCGACCGCCCGAGCGACGGCGAGGTGCTGCTCGCCGGCCACGCCCTGTCCACGCTCGACGAGGACCAGCGCGCCCGGGTGCGTGCCGAGCACGTCGGTTTCGTGTTCCAGTCGTTCCAGTTGCTCGACAGCCTCACCGCCCTGGAGAACGTCATGCTTCCGCTGGAGCTGGAAGGCCGCGACGACGCCCGCCCCTGCGCCCGCGAACTGCTCGAGCGCGTCGGCCTCGGCCAGCGCCTCTCCCACTATCCGCGCCAGCTCTCCGGCGGCGAGCAGCAGCGGGTGGCGATCGCCCGCGCCTTCGTCGGCGAGCCGGACATCCTGTTCGCCGACGAACCCACCGGCAACCTCGACAGCCAGACCGGCGAACGCATCAGCGAGCTGCTCTTCGAACTCAACCGCGAACGCGGCACCACCCTGGTGCTGGTCACCCACGACGCCCGCCTGGCCGCACGCTGCCACCAGCAGATCCGCCTGGAGGCCGGCCGTCTGATCGCCGCGCAGGCCTGACATGCGCAACCTGCCGCTGTCCCGACTGCTGCGCCTCGCCCTGCGCCAGCTGCTGCGCGAAGCGCGCAGCGGCGAGCTGCGCGTGCTGTTCTTCGCCCTGCTGATCGCCGTGGCGGCGAGCAGCGCCATCGGCTATTTCGGCGCCCGCCTCAATGCCGCCATGCTGCTGCGCGCCGGCGAGTTCCTCGCCGCCGACCTGGTGCTGCGCGGCACGGCGCCGGCCAGCCCCGAGCAGATCGCCGCCGGCACCCGCCAGGGCCTGGAGCACGCCCGCGCGGTGGAGTTCTCCAGCGTGATCGCCACCGACCAGGGCGTGCAGCTCGCCAGCGTCAAGGCGGTGGACGACGCCTACCCGCTGCGCGGCCGTCTGAAGAGTGCCGCGCAGCCCTACGCCAGCGAGGAGCCCGGCGGTCGACCGGCGCCGGGCGAAGCCTGGGCCGAGGCGCGCCTGCTGGCGGCGCTGGACCTGAAGGTCGGCGACCCGATCGAGGTCGGCCGCCAGATGCTGCGCCTGACCCGGGTGCTGACCTACGAACCGGACCGCAGCAGCGACTTCTACAGCCTGACCCCGCGGGTGCTGATCCACCTCGCCGACCTCGACGCCACCGGCGTGGTCCAGCCCGGCAGCCGGGTCAGCTACCGCGAACTGTGGCGCGGCGCGCCTGAGGCCCTCGCCGCCTACCGCCGCGCCGTCCAGCCCGGCCTCGCCGCCCACCAGCGCCTGCAGGACGCCCGCGACGGCAACCGCCAGGTCGGTGGCGCCCTCGACCGCGCCGGGCGCTACCTCAACCTGGCCAGCCTGGCCGCTGTGCTGCTCGCCGGCGTCGCCGTCGCCCTGTCGGCGACCCGCTTCGCCAGCCGCCGTCTCGATCTCAGCGCCATGCTGCGCTGCTTCGGACTGACCCGCCGCGAGACGCTGCTGCTGTTCGGCCTGCAGCTGCTGCTGCTCGGCCTGCTCGCCAGCCTGGCCGGCGCCCTGCTCGGCGCTCTGGCGCAGCTCGGCCTGTTCCATCTGCTCGCCGGGCTGCTGCCGCCGCAGATCCCCGGTGGCGGCCTGCAGCCGGCGCTGGTCGGCATGGCCACCGGCCTGGTGGCGCTGGCCGGCTTCG
Source organism: Pseudomonas sp. OF001 (assembly GCF_904426495.1). Classification (NCBI taxonomy): domain Bacteria; kingdom Pseudomonadati; phylum Pseudomonadota; class Gammaproteobacteria; order Pseudomonadales; family Pseudomonadaceae; genus Pseudomonas; species Pseudomonas sp. OF001. The sequence continues at coordinate 69,847 of NZ_CAJGBM010000017.1, forward strand.
CCCTGCCGCCGCTGGCAGCGCTGGGCCGGGTGCCGCCGCTGCGCGTGCTGCGCCGCGACCTGCTGCCGCCGCCCCTGGCCACCTGGCTGGTGTACGCCATCGCCCTGCTCGCGCTGGGCCTGATCATGTGGTGGCTGAGCCTGGATATCCGCCTGACCCTCGCCCTGCTCGGCGGCGGCCTGCTCGCCTGCCTGGCGCTCGGCGGCCTGTGGCTGCTGGCCCTGCGTGGCCTGCGCCGGCTGCTGGCCGACGCCGGGCTGACCTGGCGCCTGGGCCTCGGCCAGCTGCTGCGCCACCCGCTGGCGGCGGTCGGCCAGTCGCTGGCCTTCGGCCTGATCCTGCTGGCCATGGCCCTGGTGGCCCTGCTGCGCGGCGAACTGCTCGACAACTGGCGGGCGCAGCTGCCCGAACAGGCGCCCAACCACTTCGCCCTGAACATCCTGCCGGCCGAGCGCGACGCCTTCGCCGCGCACATCGCCGCCCTGTCGCCACAGCCGGCCAGCCTCTACCCGATGCTGCCCGGGCGGCTGGTGACCATCAATGGCCAGCCGGCGCGCGAGGTGGTGAGCGAGGAGTCGCGCGGCGAGCGTGCCGTGCGCCGCGACCTGAACCTGACCTGGTCGGCGCAGCTGCCGGCCGGCAACCAGTTGCTCGCCGGTCAGTGGTGGGACACGCTGCCGGCCGATCATGGCCCGTCGGTGTCGGTGGAGGCCAAGCTGGCCGAGAGCCTCGGCGTGCAGCCGGGCGATCGCCTCGGCTTCACCATCGCCGGCCAGGACATCGAGGCGCGGGTCGCCAGCCTGCGCAGTGTCGACTGGGACAACTTCCAGCCCAACTTCTTCGTGATCTTCGACCCGCAGAGCCTCGCTGGCCAGCCGGTCACCTACCTGACCAGCTTCTATCTGCCGCCGCGCTCGGAGCAGGCGCTGGTAGATCTGGCGCGCGCCTTCCCCACCGTCACCCTGCTGCAGATCGACGCGGTGCTCGCCCAGCTGCGCGGCATCCTCGCCCAGGTCACTCTGGCGGTCGAATACGTGCTGCTGTTCGTCCTCGCCGCCGGACTGGTGGTGCTGTTCGCCGGCCTGCAGGCGACCCTCGACGAGCGCATCCGCCAGGGCGCGCTGCTGCGCGCCATCGGCGCCGAGCGGAGCCTGCTGCTGCGCGCCCGGCTCAGCGAATTCGCCGTGCTCGGCGCCGGCAGCGGCCTGCTCGCCGCCGTCGGCTGCGAGCTGATCAGCGCCCTGCTCTACCGCCAGGCGTTCGACCTGGCCTGGCAGCCGCACCCGATGCTCCTGCTCCTGCCGCCGCTCGGCGCCCTGCTGGTCGGCGGCGCGGGCCTGTTCGGCACCCGCCGCGCACTCGACGCCAGCCCGCTCGCCGTGCTGCGTGAAGTCTGACCCTGCCACTGCCTACAGGATGCCCGTCCGATGAGCCGTTACCGTCCGCCGCGCAGCGCCGGCACCCCGCTGATCACTCCCGAGGGCGAGGCACGCCTGCGCGCCGAGCTGCACGAACTGTGGAACGTGCGCCGTCCACAGGTCACCCAGGCGGTGAGCGAGGCCGCCGCCCAGGGCGACCGTTCGGAGAACGCCGAATCTTTTTAAGAACCCCGGAGCACATACTAAAATCGACCAGACCTACATAGCTAGGCTATCAGGCAATAGTATATATACTATTGGCACATACTATCTGCCGCCACCCTTCTGACTATGCAATGCCGGCATCTCCTCCCCAATTTGAACCCTCTCTAACCACCTCGAGACGACCTCTCGCGCAGAGAGCCTGCTCCAATCAAAATGGTCATCGAGAAAAAAATTACAGAAAAATGTCTCGAATGGTGCCCCTCCTACGTTTGGAGGAAACGATTTTGACTTTTTTAACTCCAACCCATGTTCCTCGATATAGTCAATATAATTACCGAGAAACTTTGCGAAAAGGTGCCTTTGTGCAAACGAATAAATCCCTTTCTTATGCTGATAAACAATAACCCTGTCCGCCTGCGCATGAAATGTATAAAATAATTTTGTCGGGCTATACCTTTCAGCCAGATGCAAAAGTAACGCCTGAAGTGCAGAGGAATTTTCAATTTGCAATTTGAACTCCCTTGCCACCTCCCCAATCAATCCGTAAAGACCCGCCTGCTTCATCTCTGTGACTATTTGCCGCATGCGAGTGACCTCCTCGATAGATAGCCTATCCCGAGCAATTCTTGCATGCAGCACCTTCAAAAGCCCCCCCGCATCACAACCCTCAGCCGGACACAAGATATACACACCTCGGTATACACCATCCGGCGAGACACAGACTTCACTAAAATTTCTCGCCCGACTCCTTGATGCATTATCCGCCACACACATTGACTTGCTTGCAGACTCCACCTCTGGCGGAAGTGATTCTATGAATGCAAAAACCCTTTTTCCAAGCAAAGAACTGAAGATGCTATAATCAATAGCCGGAACTCCAGTCACACAAATCTCATTAGCGCCCTGAGCTATCGGCAAACGCAAGTCCACCCCACCAGCAACAACGGAAAAAAGAAAGACAGACTCAACAACATCAAGCTTATCAATATAGTCGAAAGGAAAAAGATTGCTCCTCTTGAACTCCCCAACAACCTTAGCACTCCGATCAAGCAATTCTTCTCGCGCCACTCGCTGACACTCTGAGCACCGAAACTCAAGAAGCCTCACCCTTTCAATAAGCTGCGCCCTGCTTGAAACTGGCTCAACAACCCCACAACAAGCACACACAAATTTATTTGAATTTTTCGCAAAGCAAGACTTACTAATAATCTTAGCTACACTCCGAGCCCCACCAAGCCGGTAGGAATGACTTATATCCCCAACCCTAAAACAAAACTCAGCCCTAGTACCAAAATGACCACGCCAATAATCATTAATAACTGAAACCTCAATATCCGAAACACCCACCGAATAACAAATCATGCAAAATCCTCATAAAATCCTAAAAGCCAAAGGATCCTAGCACGCCTCAAACGAGCACTCATCTGAAGTGGGGTGCAAATTCCATCCATGCCAGGGCATCGACCTGCTCGCAGTGACCGGCGCCGAATCAACGCTGGGTGGCGAGCTGCTCGATGAGTGGCAGCATGACGGCGCAACTGGTCAGCGACGCTCTGATGACGACCATTGGCGAAGAGGCAAGTCGGTGCCACTGCCGCTTCTCCATCAATCCGATCCAGGGCAATCAGTACGTCAGCTAGAACCTCCTGCGGTTACTGGCCGATCAGGGCATCAAATGCAGCATGAGCCGCAAGGAGGATTGTTGGGTCAATGCAGCCATGTAGAACCTTCTCTCGATGCTGAATATCGAGCGGGGCATCACCGCCAGTAGGCGACACGGGACGAGGTGCGAGCCAATGTTTTCGACTACATCGAACGTTTCTACAATGCTCGACGACGGCATTCGCCCCTGAATAGAACTAGCCCGGTAGTATTTGAAAAGCGCCATGCAGGGTTAACTGGGGGCGGCGGCAAAAACTGAGTGCAACACCTGACCTTTCCGGTACGGTGTTGCCATGTCTTACTACGAACTCAGCATTGAAGAGCGCTCCAACATCCAGGTCGGTCTGCTGCGCGGCATGAGCCAGAGGGCCATTGCCCGAATGCTCAACCGCAGCCCCTCGACGATCTGTCGCGAGATCCGCCGTAACCGCAGCGCCCAGGGCGAGTACGCCACCCAGCATGCCCAGCGAGCGATGCGTGAACGCCGCATGTCCTGCCGGCCTCGGCAAAAGCTGGTGCCCGGCAACGAGCTGTTCGAGCTGGTCGTCCACCTGCTGCGAAAACGCTTTTCTCCCGAG
>NZ_CAJGBM010000018.1:0-66336 GCF_904426495.1 Pseudomonas sp. OF001
TGTGGTTGTGGTGAAAAGCGACACTGTCGGAACAGGCGAGTCCTGCAACGGAACAAGGCCGATAACAATCATGATCCTCGTGATCGATTGAGCGCTTGGCCCCCGCTGCGCGAACTACAGAGTGGCCGGGCGGCAACGCCTAGCAAAGGCCGGATATACGAATGCAACCGCACTGACGACAGGGTTGGTAAGGCTTTACTCACTACTTGTGGGGAGAGTCCATATACAGAATGTTAGAAGGCATTGCCCCTCCTGCGGTAGAAATGGGCTGCAACCGATGAAGCAATGACGCAACCCCAAAATACCCAAAATGAAAGCAAGCTATAAAACGGGGTTGCGATGTAGGGATGGTTCTCGGTGTAACTACATTGCCATGCGGAATAGTCGAAACTGCCACCATGATCTAAGCATGCATCAGGGGCAAATGCTTGCCCTAGGAAATACCAAAACGCCACAAGGCTCGGTAGAAAAATGAGCCCTGTTGTGATTGCTGAGCGCGGGGAGAATCTCATGGCTTCTAACGTTTGGTTAAGGGGCGACCGCGGCACGCGGACGTCCCAGTGAGCGAAGCGAACGACTTGAACCGCATGTTAGGCCGATCACTCGATGATCTCTAAATCCGCTTCAAGAATGTAAAGACTATTTTCGACTTCATTGTGGCATGCAAGGCCAAGTGATTTAACGGATGTATCGAATTTTACGAGTGCCCGCCCGCGAGCGTTCTTCCGTTCCACTAATTCGCCATAACTCCCAATGAGCAACCAATAGTTTTCTTCGGGCTCGGTATTTTTAGGAGGCGTGAGAGACCCGTTAAAGGATTTGAGTCGTACTTTTTGGATCACAAGACCCTCCTTGCGGCCTAACTATAAATAGACACCAACCGGTGCATAACACCCCGGACGGGGCTGGTGGATAAAATTCAAGGACGCGAAAGCCTGACCGCTCTGGAATGCAGCTTTCGGAGGTGGCCTGGGGTGAGTTGGCGGTTATACACCATGGCAGCAAGTCCTTTTGCGCGAGAGGTTTGACCGGTGTCGAGGTTAGCGCGGTGCACCGTGGAAAAACAACCGGGAGTGCGCCCGCAATCCCGGCGTTTCGGGTTAAATGGCCGTGCCGGTTACGACCGCCCCGTCAGCCCTTCGGGGCATCCCATCTGAAAACCGAGGAAAACGGACATGACTCTGGAAATCCCCCGCCTGCCGCTGAAGGGCGCCAAGGCCCTGGTGGTCGGTGTGGCCAACGAGCACTCGATCGCCTACGGCTGCGCCCGGGCCTTCGCCGAACTGGGCGCCGAGGTGGCCATCACCTACGCCAGCGACAAGGCCCGCCCCCACGTCGAGCCGCTGGCCCGCGAGCTGAACGCGCCGATCTTCATGCCGCTGGACGTCACCCATCCCGGTGAGCTGGAGGCGGTGTTCGCCGAGATCGAGCGGCACTGGGGGCAACTGGACATCCTGGTGCACTCCATCGCCTGGGCGCCGAAGGAGGACCTGCAGGGCGGCCTGCTCGACTCCTCGGCGGAGGGCTTCGCCCAGGCCATGGACATCTCCTGCCACTCCTTCGTGCGCATGGCCCGCCTGGCGGCGCCGCTGATGAAAAACGGCGGCACCCTGTTCGCCATGAGCTACTACGGCGCCAACAAGGTGGTGCCCAACTACAACCTGATGGGCCCGGTGAAGGCCGCGCTGGAAGCCTCCTGCCGCTACCTGGCCTACGAGCTCGGCCCGAAGGGCATCCGCGTGCACGCCATCTCCCCCGGCCCGCTGAAGACCCGCGCCGCCTCCGGCCTCAAGGACTTCGACCTGCTGCTCAACGAGGCCGCCCAGCGCGCGCCGCTGGGCGAGCTGGTGGACATCATGGACGTCGGCTTCACCTGCGCCTGGCTGGCCACGCCCTACGCGCGGCGCCTGTCCGGCGAGACGCTGTACGTGGACGGCGGGGTGAACATCATGGCGTGAGCGCCACAGCCGCCCGTCTCCCGCGCGGCGCCGGGATGGCCCCGCGCACTATCCTCTTGCAGACAACCCCGGAAAACAGACCTTCGCCGCCGCATGGATCGCCCGGGGCGGCGGGGAGGCTCCATGCGCGGGATCTGGCTGTTGCTGGCCCTCACCCCACTGGCCCTGGCGGCCGAGCCGGTCAGCTCGACGGTGCGCGAACAGCACTACCTGGTGTACGGCCGCACCATCGAGGAAATCCGCCGCTCGATCGGCGAGCGCAGCCCGGTGCGCAACGCCCACAGTGCGTTCGGCGGCGCCACCGAGACCCACTACAGCGCAAGCTACCGGCTGGTCCCGGTGGCGGAGACGCAATGCCTGCTGAAGGATGCCGCGGTGAAGGCCGAATCGGTGGTCACCCTGCCCCAGCTTGCCCCCGGCACCCTGCCCCCGGCGGTGTCGGCCGAGTGGCGACGCTACTATCTGGCGCTGCGCGCGCACGAGTACCAGCATGTGGAAAGCGCCAGGGCATCGGCCCGGGTGGCGCAGCAATGGCTGGCCGGCCTGCAGCTCAGCGGTCCGTGCCATGCGGCGCGGCCCCGCGTGCGTGCCGCCATCGAGGCGCGCATCCGCATGCTGGACGAGCGTGACCGGCTGCTGGACAGCATGACCGATCACGGCCGCTCACAGGGCGCCGAGCTGGATCTGCGGATCAGGTGAGTGGATCGCGGCTGATTTGTTGCTGCTCGCAGGTCAGAATCAGGCAACGCCTGTGCGCCCCATCGTCCGAGAGAGGCCCCATGAAAGTCGTCATCGCCCCCGATTCGTTCAAGGAAAGCCTGTCCGCCGCCGAGGTGGCCGCGGCCATCGCCGCCGGCTTGCGCGAGGTGTGGCCGCAGGCCGAGCTGCTGTGCCGGCCGATGGCCGACGGCGGCGAAGGCACGGTGGTGGCGCTGGTCGCGGCGACCGGTGGCGAGTACCGGGAGACGCTGGTGCGTGGCCCGCTGGGCGAGCCGGTGGCGGCCACCTGGGGCTGGATCGCGGCAAGCCGCAGCGCGGTGATCGAGATGGCCGCCGCCAGCGGCCTGCATCTGGTTCCCCCGGCCAGGCGCGATGTGCTGCGCGCCTGCACCCACGGCACCGGCGAGCTGATCCGCGCCGCGCTGGAGGCCGGCGCCACGCGCATCGTCCTCGGCTTCGGCGGCAGCGCCACCAACGACGCCGGCAGCGGCATGCTGCGCGCCCTCGGCGCGCGCTTCGAGGATGCCGCCGGCCAACCGCTGGCGCCCGGCGGCGCGGCGCTGGCGCAGCTGGCACGCATCGACCTGAGCGGCCTCGATCCGCGCCTGACGCAGGTGGACTTCGAGGTCGCCTGCGACGTCGACAACCCGCTGTGCGGGCCGCGCGGCGCCTCGCAGGTGTTCGGCCCGCAGAAGGGCGCGACGCCGGAGCAGGTGCGCCAGCTCGACGCCGCCCTCGCCCGCTTCGCCGACGTGTGCGCGCAGACCCTCGGGCGCGACGACCGCGACCTGCCCGGCAGCGGCGCGGCTGGCGGCATCGGCTTCGCGGCGCGCAGCTTCCTCGGCGCGAGCTTCCGCCCCGGCATCGAGCTGGTCGCCGAGGTCAGCGGGCTGGAGCAGGCGCTGATCGGCGCCGACCTGGTGATCACCGGCGAGGGGCGGATCGACCTGCAGACGCTGCACGGCAAGACGCCAATGGGGGTGGCGGCCATCGCCAAGCGTCACGGCGTGCCGGTGGTGGCGCTGGCCGGCATGCTCGGCGAGGGCTACCAGCAGCTCTACGGCCACGGCATCGACGCTGCCTTCAGCCTGGCGCCCGGGCCGATCAGCCTGGCCGACGCCCTCACCGAGGCGCCACGCCTGCTGCGCCAGCGCGCCGCGGACATCGCGCGGCTGTGGCAGCTGGCGAAGAAGTGAACCGCTAGAGCCGCCCGCCGCGGTCGAGCTTGCAGGACAGGATGATCGAGGTGTTGGTCTTCTCCACCCCGTCCACCGCGCTGATCTCGTCGAGCAGCTGGTCGAGGCGCTCGGGGGTTTCCGCGTGCAGCCAGGCGACGAAGTCGAACTCGCCGCTCACCGTGCACAGCTGCTGCACCTCGGGCATGTTGCTCAGGCGGCGCAGCACCTCCTTGCCCGAGCGCGGCTGCAGGGTGATGCCGACGTAGGCCTGCAGGCCGCCCTCCAGCACGCGCTGGCCGAGGCGCACGCCGTAGCCGGTGATGACCTTGCTCTTCTCCAGGCGCGCCAGGCGCGAGATCACCGTGGTGCGGGCGATGCCGAGCTTGCGCGCGAGCATGGCGGCGCTCTCGCGGGCGTCGACCTGCAGGGCGGCGATCAGCTGGCGGTCGATCTCGTCGAGGCGGATGTTGGTGAGCTCGGTCATCGGCAAATCATCGCAAACGGGAAAGAGGGCATCTTAACAAACGGCCGGGGCGGCTTGCGGTCGCAGGGGCCGCTGCCGCTACACAGAAAAACCCGGCCACCTCACGGAGACCGGGCAAGGGCATCGCCCCCCTTTACGGACGATGCCGGCACCAGACTCGCTCCTGCTTCACCGCCCCTGGCAAAGCTCCACCCGCAGGCGCTGTTCCAGCAGGCGGAACAGGCGCACCAGCCCGTAGGAAGCCAGCAGGTAGAACACCCCGGCCATCAGGAAGATCTCCACCGGCTGGTAGGTGCGGGCGATGATGGTGCGCGACATGCCGGTCAGCTCCAGCAGGGTGATGGTGCTGGCCAGCGCGCTGGCCTTGAGCATCAGGATCACCTCGTTGCTGTAGGCCGGCAGGCCGATGCGCGCGGCGCGCGGCATGACGATGTGCAGCAGCGCCTGCCAGCGCGACATGCCCAGCGCCCGCGCCGCCTCGATCTCGCCCGGCGGGATGGCGGCGATGGCGCCGCGCAGGATCTCGGCGATGTAGGCCGCGGTGTGCAGGGTCATGGTGATCACCGCGCACCAGTAGGGATCGCGCAGCACCGGCCACAGCGCGCTCTGGCGGATCGCCTCGAACTGCGCCATGCCGTAGTAGACCAGGAACAGCTGCACCAAGAGCGGCGTGCCGCGGAAGAAGAAGATGTAGCCGTAGGGCAGCGCGCGCACCCAGGCGTGCCGCGAGCTGCGCATCACGCCCAGCGGGATGGCGAGGATGAGGCCGGCCAGCACGGCGATGCCCACCAGCTCCAGAGTCAGCCAGGCGCCTTCGAGCAGGCGCGGCGTCCACTTGATCATCAGTTCCCAGTTCATGCGTAGGCCCTCCGGAAGCCGCGGGCGGCACGCTTCTCCATCAGCGCCAGGCTGCCCATGGCGACGATGGTCAGGCTCAGGTAGATGCAGGCGGCGATCAGGTAGAAGGTGAACGGCTGCTTGCTGGCGGTCACCGCGATCTGCGAATGGCGCATGATTTCCTCGAGGCCGATCACCGAGATCAGCGCGGTGTCCTTCATCAGGATCATGAACAGGTTGCCGAGGCCCGGCAGGGCGATGCGCCACATCTGCGGCAGGATCAGCCGCCAGAGGATGGCGAAGGTGCCGAGCCCGAGCGCCTGCCCGGCTTCGCACTGGCCCCTGGGGATGGCCAGGATGGCGCCGCGGAACACCTCGGTGGCATAGGCGCCGAAGCACAGGCCCAGCGCCAGCACGCCGGCGGCGAACGGGCTGAGCTCCAGGCTGTGCATGCCCAGGGTGTCGGCCAGCGCGCGCATCAGGCTGACGCTGCCGAAGTAGATCAGCAGCACCCAGAGCAGTTCGGGCACGCCGCGCACCAGGGTCGAGTAGGTGGAGCCCAGCCACTGCAGCGCCGGGTACTTCGAAGTCTTGGCCAGCGCGCCGCAAAGGCCCAGCACCAGGCCGACGGCCAGCGAGCAGAGCGCCAGCTGGATGGTGATCCAGGTGCCCGCCAGCAGGGCGGGACCGAAACCGTGCAAATCGAGAAACATGCTTGTCACCCTCGCCTGCAGGTGCGCCCGGCCGCGGCCGGGCGCGGGCCCGTCAGTAGATGCTGAACGGGAAGTACTTGTCGTTGATCTGCTTGTAGGTGCCGTCGGCGACTATGGCCTGCAGCGCGCTGTTGAGCTTCTCGCGCAGCTCGGCGTCGCCCTTGCGCAGGGCGATGCCGATGCGGTCGTTGTCGTAGACCGGCTCGCCCTTGAACTCGAAGTCCTTGCCCGGCTCGCTCTTCAGCCACTCCCAGTTGACCAGCTTGTCGGCCAGCACGCCGTCGACGCGCCCGGCGGCCAGATCCAGATAGGCGTTTTCCTGGGTGTCGTAGAGCTTGACCTGCACCACGTCGCCGAGGTTGTCCTCCAGCCAGGTGCCGGCGATGGTGGCGCGCTGCGCGCCGATCACCTTGCCCTTCAGGCTGGCTTCATCGGTCTTGAACTCGGCCCCCTTGGGCGCGATGAACTGCAGCTTGTTGGTGTAGTACGGGTCGGTGAAGTCGACCGCCTGCTTGCGCTCGTCGGTGATCGACATGGAGGCGACGATCATGTCGAACTTCTTCGCGTTGAGCGCCGGGATGATGCCGTCCCAGTCGGAGGTGACCACCTCGCAGTCGGCCTTCATCTGCGTGCACAGCGCCTCGGCGATCTCCACGTCGAAGCCGCCGACCTTGCCGCGGGCATCGACCAGATTGAACGGCGGGTAGGCGCCTTCGGTACCGATCCTGAGCTTGTCGGCGGCGACTGCCTGGCCGAGCAGACCGAGAACGCTGGCGGCGACGAGCAGCACTTTCTTGTAGTTATGCATGGTTGGCTCTCCGATCAGTGATTGCTGGACATGAACTGCTGGCAACGCGCGGACTGCGGGTTGTCGAATACCTGTTGCGGGGTGCCCTGCTCCTCGACGCGGCCCTGGTGGAGGAACACCACCTCGCTGGAAACCTGGCGGGCGAAGTTCATCTCGTGGGTGACCAGCAGCATGGTGCGGCCTTCCTCGGCCAGCGCACGGATCACGTTGAGCACTTCCTGGACCATCTCCGGATCGAGCGCCGAGGTCGGCTCGTCGAACAGGATCACCTTGGGCTCCATGCACAGGGTGCGGGCGATGGCCGCGCGCTGCTGCTGGCCGCCGGACAGTTGGGTCGGGTAGCTGTCGCGCTTGGCGGCGATGCCGACCTTGGCCAGCAGCGCCTCGGCGCGCTCGGTGGCCTCGGCCCTGGACAGGCCGAGCACGCGGCGCGGCGCCTCGATCACGTTGTCGAGGATGGTCATGTGCGGCCACAGGTTGAAGTTCTGGAACACGAAACCCAGCTCGCTGCGCAGGCGGTTGATCTGCCTGGGGTCGGCGGCGACCAGGTGGCCTTCGCGGGCGGTCTTCAGCCGCAGCTGCTCGCCGGCGACGTGGATCTCGCCCTTGCAGGGGTTTTCCAGCAGGTTGATGCAGCGCAGGAAGGTCGACTTGCCGGAGCCGGAGGAGCCGAGGATGGAGATCACGTCGCCGTCGCGGGCGGTCAGCGAGACGCCCTTGAGCACCTCCAGCTCGCCGTAGCGCTTGTGCAGGTCGCGGATTTCCAGGGCGGGGGCGGATGCTTGCATGGCTACACCTTTGTTGTTCTTGTCTCGCGTCCGGTCCGGGGCGGCCGGCGCGATGGCCTTGGTCACACCCCGATGAAAGCAACTCCGCGCGCACTGCTCAAACGAAAAGAACGACGCTTTCCATTCCAAAAACTACTGTTCGCGGCGCTCCTCACTGGCCCGGAAAACAAAAAATCCCCGGCGCACACGGCGACCGGGGACAGGGTAAGAACAGCGATGGGGAGAACCGCGCGCGACCGGGCAAGCCCGGTACCAGGACGCGGCGCCTGACGCGCGGCAGCGCCTACGCCAGCGGCAGGCCCAGCTCCTGCGCGCAGGCCTGCAGCGAGGCGTTCTGCACGCGGGCGTAGAGCATCAGCTCGTCGAGCGCCGGGCGGCCGAGGGCGCGCTCGAACTCGGCGCGGTTGGCGCTCCGGTCGTAGGCGCCGCGGGTGTTGCCGCCGAGGTTGGACTGGAAGATGCCCGCTGCGCTGACCGGCAGGAAGTCCTCGTAGCGCTGCGGCTCCCAGCGCAACTGGCCGGCCTTGAGAAGCGCCTCGCGATCGCCCGCCAGACAGCCCTCGCGGCGGGCCGTACGGCCCGCGTCGGTGACTTGGTAGCGGCCGAACACCAGCCCGTCGCGGCGCAGCTGGTCGTAGTCGTCGGGGAAGTCGGCGAAGCAGGCGGCCAGCGCCTGGGCGTAGGCCTGCGGGTAGTCCGCCGCCGGCACGCCCTGGCAGCGTTCGCGGGCGGCGGCGAGCAGGCGGTCGTAGAGCGCGCGGCCGCGGGCAGTCAGTGCGGCGCCGCGCTGCTCGATCTCGCCGAAGCGCGCGCTGTGCGAGCCCGGCGTGCCGCAGGCGAACTGCACCGCCTCGTCGAGCGCCTTGAAGCTGGTCTGGCGCAGCAGGATCGGGCAGCGCCGCGCCGGCGGGCCCTCAACCAGTTCCTTGGCCGCCATACCGCGGCCCGGCATCGCCGCCTGCACGGCGTCGATGTCCAGGGTGCAGGGGGTCAGGTGGTTGATGTGCGGATTGGGGAAGGCCACCACGTCGGCGATCAGGCGGTGCTGCTCGTGCAGCTGGCGATACACGGCGGCGCTGACCCGCGCCTGGCGCTGCCAGCGGAAGGTCTGCAGCGCCTCGCGGATGAACACGCCGGCCTGCTGCTCGGTCAGCCCGCCGGCCTGCTCGCACTGCTCGATCAGCGCCAGCGCCTGCTCGGTGAAGATCTGCCGGCCGGCGAGGATCCCGACGGCCTGGGCGCGCAGCGCCGGGTCATCGATCAGCTCCAGGCGCAGCAGCGAGGTGAACACGCGGAACGGGCTGTGCGCCAGCGCCGCCTCGTCGACCGCGCGGAACGCGGTGGCATGCACCGGCACGCCGGCGCAGCTCAGGTCGTAGTAGGCCACCGGCTGCATGCCCATCACCGCGAACAGCCGCGCCATGGTCGCCAGTTCCTCGGCGCTGCCCAGGCGGATGGCGCCGTGGCGCTCCTCGGCCAGACGTTGCAGCTCGCCGCTGGCGCACAGCGTTTCGGCCAGCGCCGGGGCCGCGTCCAGCGTGCGGCGGTTGATCCGGCCGACCAGGTCGAGCAGGTCGCCGTACAGCGGCACCTCACTCTGGTACATGGCGGACATGGCCAGGGAGAAACGCGCACGGATCGCGTCCGGACTGACAAAGGCGTTCTGGTTCATCGCACTGCACTCCTGGGAATCTGCTGCGGCCCGTAGGGTGCGCCGTGCGCACCTCTTGGCCATCGCTGGTGCGCACGGCGCACCCTACGGATTCATTCTGTTGAGGACTGAACCGCCGCTCAAACGACAAATTCTCTGCACTTCATTCCGCCGAGGAATTCCGATACCCGTAGGGTGCGCCATGCGCACCGCCGGCCTCTTATGGTGCGCGCGGCGTACCCTACGGGCGGGGTTCAGAGACTCGCCTGCAGGCAACGACGGAAGATCGCCATGCCTTCCTCGAGGATCTCCTCCTCGGCGGTCAGCGGCGCCAGCAGGCGGACGATGTGGCGGTGCTTGCCGCTCGGCATCAGCAGCAGGCCGGCCTCGCGGGCACTGGCCAGCAGGCGGGCGAGGCGTTCAGTGCCCGGCCCGCCGTCGTCGCTGCGCAGCTCGATGCCGCGCATGGCACCGACGCCGGTCAGGCGCGCCAGCGCCGGGGCCAGCTCGCTGTCCTGCCAGGCGCGGAAGTGGCGCAGGATGCACTGCTCCTGGCGCTCGCCCCAGGTCGCCAGGTTGGCGTCGCTCATCAGCTCCAGGCTGGCCAGTGCCGCCGCGCAGGCCAGCGGATTGCCCGAGTAGGTGCCGCCCAGCCCGCCCTTGGGCAGCGCATCGAGCAGCTCCGGGCGGCCGACCAGCGCGCCGAGCGGCAGGCCGCCGGCGATGCTCTTGCCGAGCAGCAGCAGGTCCGGCTCGATGCCGAGGCGCGAGAAGGCGAAGCGCTGGCCGGTGCGGCCGAAGCCGGACTGGATCTCGTCGACGATCAGCGCGATGCCGTGCTCGTCGCAGAAGCGCCGCAGGTACTGGGCGAAACCGGCGTCCAGCGCCTGGAAGCCGCCCTCGCCCTGCACCGCCTCGAGGATGAAGCAGCCGACCTCCGCGACGTCGATCTCCACGCTTAACAGGCGCTCCATGGCGGCGCGGGCGGCCTCCATGCTGACGCCGTTGTCGGCGCTGGGGTACGGCAGGTGGTAGACCGGACCGGGCAGGCTGCCGACCTTCTGCTTGTAGGGGGCGACCTTGCCGTTGAGGTTGAGCGCGGCCAGGGTGCGGCCGTGGAAGCCGCCGTCGAAGGCGATCACCGCGCCGCGCCCGGTGGCGGCGCGGACGACCTTCAGGGCGTTCTCGGTGGCTTCGGCACCGCTGTTGGTGAGCATGCCGGAGAGGCGGTAGGACACCGGCACGAAGCGCGCCAGCGCGTCCAGCAGCTGGCTATAGCCCTCGTGGGGCAGCGCGTTGAACGCCGAGTGGGTCAGCCGCCCGGCCTGCTCGCGCACCGCCTCGACGATGCGCGGGTGGCAGTGGCCGAGGTTGAGCACGCCGATGCCGCCGACGAAGTCGATGTAGCGCTTGCCCTGGGTGTCCCAGACTTCGGCGTTGCGCCCGTGGCTGAGGCTGATCGGGTGGACGATGGCCAGGGACTGGCTGAGGTGGGTCGACTGCATGGCGCGCTGCTCCGCAAGGACTGGTGGTACGCACCATGAAATCGGCAAGGGCTGGCGGGCGGCAAACGAAAAAAAATCGCTGTTCTATTCCTTTTTTTCCTGCCAAACCCGTAGGGTGCGCCATGCGCACCGTAACAGGGTGCCGACGTCATGGTGCGCACGGCGCACCCTACGCGGCGTCGAGCTGTCCGCGAATCCACTTCACGAAGGCGCGGATCTTCGGCACCTCGGCGGCGTGCTCGGCGTAGGCCATGAAGTGCTTGCCGGTGCTGGGCAGTTCGTGGTCCCAGGCGATCACCAGCTTGCCGTCGTTCAGCTCGTCCTCGACCAGGAAGCGCGGCACCAGCGCCACGCCGCAGCCGGCCTGGGCGGCGCGGATGCACATGTAGAAGGTCTCGAAGCGCGGGCCGTGGTAGCTGTGGCTGGTCTGCAGGCCGAGGCTGTCGAACCAGTCGTGCCAGGCCTCCGGGCGCGACACGCACTGCATCAGCACCTGCTCGCCGAGCTGCTCGGGGCTGGCGATGCCACCGGCGAACAGGTCCGGCGCGCACACCGGGACCATGGTCTCGCCGAACAGCTCGATGCACTCGGCGCCCGGCCAAGTGCCCTGGCCGAAGAAGAACACCACGTCGGCCTTGCCCTCCAGCAGGTCGAACGGCTCCAGCACGTTGCGCAGGTCGAGGTGGATGTTCGGGTTGGCCTTGCCGAAGCCCTTGAGGTGCGGAATCAGCCAGCGCGCGCCGAAGGTCGGCTGGGTCGCCACCTTGAGCACCTCGGTGTTGCCGCCGTAGGAGAGGATGTAGTGGGTGGACATCGCCACCTGGTTGAGGATCTTGTTGACCTCGGCCAGGTACAGCTCGCCGGCCGGGGTCAGCTGCAGGCGGCGGCGGATGCGGCGGAACAGCAGGTGCTGGAGCATGTCCTCGAGCTGGGCGACCTGCTTGCTCACCGCGCTCTGGGTCAGGTGCAGCTCCTCGGCGGCGCGGGTGAAGCTCAGGTGGCGCGCCACCGCCTCGAAGCACTGCAGCGCGGTCATGGACGGCATCAGACGTTTGGACATGGGACTCTCGGTGGCGGCCAGCAAAGCATGAATTAAAGGAATGATAAGGCGAAAAACCCTCGCTTGTGAGCCCGCGAGAGACGGATCGATACTGACCGGGAGGCCAAATTCCAACAATCCTGCGACAGGAGCCAATCATGGTCGAGCATCTTCTCAGCCGCCTGGGCGTCAGCGCCGAGGCCGCCAACCAGGGCAGCCACGTCATCCACAGCCCCATCGACGGCAGCCGCATCGGCGCCGTGGCGCTGGAACCGGCCGCCAGCGTGCCGGCGAAGATCGCCGCCGCCCAGGCCGCCTTCGATAGCTGGCGCAGCGTGCCGGCGCCGCGCCGCGGCGAGCTGGTGCGCCTGTTCGGCGAGGTGCTGCGCGAGCACAAGGCCGACCTGGCCGAGCTGGTGTCCTGGGAGGCCGGCAAGATCACCCAGGAAGGCCTGGGCGAAGTGCAGGAAATGATCGACATCTGCGACTTCGCCGTCGGCCTGTCGCGCCAGCTGTACGGCCTGACCATCGCCTCCGAGCGTCCCGGCCACCACATGCGCGAGAGCTGGCACCCGCTGGGCGTGGTCGGCGTGATCAGCGCCTTCAACTTCCCGGTCGCCGTGTGGGCGTGGAACGCCACCCTGGCGCTGGTGTGCGGCAACGCCGTGCTGTGGAAGCCGTCGGAAAAGACCCCGCTGACCGCCCTCGCCTGCCAGGCGCTGTTCGACAAGGCGCTGAAGGCCTTCGGCGACGCCCCGGCTGGCCTCAGCCAGCTGATCGTCGGCGACCGCGATGCCGGCGAGGCGCTGGTCGCCGACCCGCGCGTGGTGCTGGTCAGTGCCACCGGCAGCACCCGCATGGGCCGCGAGGTCGCCCCGCGCGTCGCCGCGCGCTTCGGCCGCTGCATCCTCGAGCTGGGCGGCAACAACGCGATGATCCTCGCGCCCAGCGCCGACCTGGACATGGCCGTACGCGCCATCCTGTTCAGCGCCGTCGGCACCGCCGGCCAGCGCTGTACCACCCTGCGCAGGCTGATCGCCCACGAGTCGGTCAAGGACGAGATCGTCGCCCGCCTCAAGGCCGCCTACGCCAGGGTGCGCATCGGCCACCCGCTGCAGGGCAACCTGGTCGGCCCGCTGATCGACAAGCAGGCCTTCGAGGCCATGCAGAACGCCCTGGTCAGGGCCCGCGACGAGGGCGGCCAGGTGTTCGGCGGCGAGCGCCAGCTGGCCGCCGAGAACCCGAATGCCTACTACGTCAGCCCGGCGCTAGTGGAGATGCCGGCGCAGAGCGAGGTGGTGCGCCACGAGACCTTCGCGCCGATCCTCTACGTGCTCAGCTACCGCGACTTCGACGAGGCGCTGCGCCTGAACAACGAGGTGCCGCAGGGCCTGTCCTCGTGCATCTTCACCCTTGATGTGCGCGAGGCCGAAGCCTTCCAGAGCGCGGCCGGCAGCGACTGCGGCATCGCCAACGTCAACATCGGCCCGAGCGGCGCGGAGATCGGCGGCGCCTTCGGTGGCGAGAAGGAAACCGGCGGCGGCCGCGAGTCGGGCTCGGACTCCTGGAAGGCTTACATGCGCCGGCAGACCAACACCGTGAACTACTCGCGCGAGCTGCCGCTGGCCCAGGGCATCGTGTTCGACTGATCCTTCCCCGGCGGCCTGCCCCGCTCCATCCTCCGCGGTGGAGCGGCGGCCAAGGCTGTACATCCATCCAGATAAAGATTGCCTGAAACGCTGTTTCTGCCCATGCTGTGCGCCATCGCGACAATCATCGATGGCAAGCATGCGGCTCTTCCTCTGCGAAAAACCCTCCCAGGCCAAGGACATCGCCAAGGTACTCGGCGCCAGCCGGCGCGGCGAGGGCTGCTGGCTGGGGGCCGGCGTGACCGTGACCTGGTGCATCGGCCACCTGCTGGAGACCGCGCCGCCGGACGCCTACGACGAGCGCTACAAGCGCTGGAACCTCGCCGACCTGCCCATCGTCCCGGAAAAGTGGAAGATGCTGGTCAAGAGCAAGACCGCCAGCCAGTTCAAGACGGTCAAGCGCCTGCTCGGCGAGTGCGCAGAGCTGGTGATCGCCACCGACGCCGACCGCGAGGGCGAGATGATCGCCCGCGAACTGGTCGAACACTGCCGCTATCGCGGACCGATCCAGCGCCTGTGGCTGTCGGCGCTGGACGACGCCTCGATCCGCAAGGCGCTCAAGGTACTCAAGCCGGGCAGCGAGACCTTCCACCTCTACCACGCCGCGCTGGGCCGCTCGCGCGCCGACTGGCTGATCGGCATGAACATGAGCCGGCTGTTCACCCTGCTCGGCCGCCAGTCCGGCTACCAGGGCGTGCTCTCGGTGGGCCGCGTGCAGACACCGACCCTGCGCCTGGTGGTGGATCGCGACCGCAGCATCGCCGCCTTCGTGCCGGTGCCCTACTGGGCCATCGACGTGCAACTGCTGGAGGGTGACGTGCCGTTCACCGCGCAGTGGCGCGCGCCGGAGGATGCCTGCGACGAGCAGGGCCGCTGCCTGAAGCCCGGACTGGCCCGGGACGCCGCCGAGGCCATGCGCCGCGCCGGCAGCGCGCGGTTGATCGAGCTGAAGACCGAGCGCATGCGCGAGGCCGCGCCGCTGCCGTTCGATCTCGGCACCCTGCAGGAAGTCTGCTCGAAGAAGCTCGGCCTCGGCGCCCAGGAAACCCTCGACATCGCCCAGGCGCTGTACGAGACGCACAAGGTCATCACCTATCCGCGCAGCGACTGCGGCTACCTGCCGCTCAGCCAGCACGCCGAGGCCCCGGCGATCCTCGCCGCCCTGGCCGCCGCCGATCCGGCGCTGGCTGCACTGCAGCCGCATCTGGACGCGCAGCGCCGCTCGCGGGCGTGGAACGACGCCAGGGTGAGCGCCCACCACGGCATCATCCCCACCGCCGCCGCGCAGGCCTCGGCGCGACTGGCCGGCAAGGAACGCGCGGTATTCAGCCTGATCCGCGCCCGCTACCTGGCGCAGTTCCTGGCCAACCACGAGTACGACCGCACCCAGGCCGACTTCGACTGCGCCGGCCATGCCCTGCGCGCGGTGGGCAAGCGCATCGTCGAGCCGGGCTGGCGGCGCGCGCTGCCCGAGGCGCTCGCGACGGCCAAGGGCCGCGAGGCGCCGGAGCCACAGGCCCTGCCGGCGCTGCGCGAGGGCCAGGACTGCGTGGTGCGCGAGGTGACGCTCAAGGACCTGCACACCCAGCCGCCCAAGCCGTTCACCGAAGGCGACCTGATCAAGGCGATGAAGAACGTCGCCAAACTGGTCGGCGATCCGCGCCTCAAGCAGAAGCTCAAGGACACCACCGGCATCGGCACCGAGGCGACCCGCGCCGGGATCATCCAGGGACTGCTCGATCGCGGCTACCTGACCAAACAGGGCAAGGCGCTGGCGGCCACGGCGGCGGCGTTCAGCCTGATCGACGCGGTGCCGCGGCCGATCGCCGACCCCGGCACCACGGCGATCTGGGAGCAGGCGCTGGACATGGTGCAGAGCGGCGAGATGCCGCTGGAGGAGTTCGTCGCCAAGCAGTCGGCGTGGATGAGCAAGCTGGTGGAGCGCTGCGCCGGCCTGCGCCTGACCATCAGCGGCCCGCCGGTCGCACCCGGCCGCGGCAAGCCGGCCTGGAAGGGCAAGCGCACGGGCGCCCCGCGCGAGGGCGCCCCACGCAAGGCCGGCGGCACGGCAGCCAGGCGCAGCGCCTCGCCCCGCCCGAAGCAGACCTAGGCGCAGGCCCATCGGCACGGCCCGGACGCAAGAACTTTCCGCGGCCGCAGTTGCCCAAAAAAGGAGCGATCCCGCCTAGCATATCTTCATGAACATCCGATGGCGTGAGGGTTTCCTCGTGAGCATCATCCCGCGCTGCCTGCGCCATCCCCGCGCCCCGCTCGCCAGTCTCATCGGCCTGGTGCTGATCGTCCCCCTGGGCATCCGCCTGGCCCTGGGCTGGTCCGCTCCCCTCGGCTATCTGTCCGACCTGGGCATCGCCAGCCTGCTGATCGTGCTGCTGTACCGCCGCCCCTGGTGGCTGGCCCTGCCCGTGCTGCTGGCGTGGGGCCTGCTGAACGTGGCGGCGGTGGAGCTGGTCAGCGCCGTCGGCCGCCTGCCGGACGTGGCAGACCTGCAGTACCTGACCGATCCGCAGTTCATGGAGAACTCCACTGCCGGCAGCCTTGCCCAGCCGTGGGTGGCCGCCGTCCTGCTCGGCGCCCTGGCCGTCTGGCTGGCCAGCCTGTGGGCCGGCCGCGCGCAACCGTCTCCGCGCCTGCCGCGGCATGCCTGGCTGGCGCCGCTGTCGCTCCTGCTGGCCCACGGCGGCCTGCAGTATCTCCAGCCCAGCGAGGCGGACCAGTGGCGACTGTTCAACCTGCCGCACCAGTGGCTGGTGGCCGGCGCCGGCCACGGACAGACCCGCCTGGAGGAATGGCTGGCCGGCGATGACGCCGACACGCCGCCACCGCTGGCCGGCCTCGTCCGGCTCGACCTGGACGGCCAGAAGCTGCTGGACGCCCCGGGACGCGCCCGCAACGTGCTGATCGTCGCCCTCGAAGGCATTCCCGGCGCCTATGTCGGGGTGAACCGCGCGGCGCTGAACGGCAGCTACCGTGAAAACCTGATGCCCAGGCTGAGCGCCTGGGCCGAGCGGGGCATGAACACGCCCGACTACGTGCTGCACAGCCACCAGACCATCCGCGGCCTGTACGCGATGCTCTGCGGCGACTACGACAAGCTCGACAACGGCACGCCCAAGGGCATCGAGATGCTCACCCAGAACCAGCGCAACCGGGCCTGCCTGCCCGCCCAGCTGCGCAGCCGCGGGTTCGCCACCCACTACCTGCAGGGCGCGGGTCTCAGGTTCATGGCCAAGGACCGGATCATGCCGCACATCGGCTTCGACGCCACCCGCGGCCGGGAGTGGTTCAGGAAGCCTGCCCGCCTGGACTTCCCGTGGGGCATGGACGACAGGTCTTTCTTCGAAGGCGCACTGGACTACGTCGGCCAGATGCGCCGCAGCAAGCAGCCCTGGATGCTCACCCTACTGACGGTCGGCACCCACCAGCCCTACTCGGCGCCGGCCGCGTACCTGCGCCGCCACGCCAGCCCCAAGCAGGCTGCGGTGGCCTATCTGGACGATGCCCTCGGGGACTTCCTGGCCGCACTGGAGCGCTCGGGCGTGCTGAAGGACACCCTGGTGATCGTCACCTCGGACGAGTCCCACGGCATCGACGGCGTGCGCCTGGCCTCGGCCTGGGGCTTCAGCCTGGTACTGGCTCCCGAGCAGGCACAGCTGCCCCGGATCAAGACCGGGGTCTACGGCCACGTCGACCTGAGCGCATCGGTGCTCGACTACTTCGGCTTCCCGGCGCCCAAGGCCCTCAGCGGCCGCTCGCTGTTCCGCGACTACGCCCATGGCCGGGAGATCATGTCGTACACCAACGGCAAGCTGCGCCATCACGATGGCCGGGGCACCCTGACCGAGTGCGACGTGCAGCAACGCTGCCGCTACTACGCCAGCGAAGGCTTCATCGCCGAGCGGGCCACCTTGCTCGGCCAGTACGGCGGCCGGCGCGCGCGCCAGATGGCGGCCAGGGCAAGCGCGCTCGACCAGTCGTTGCTGCACACCTCGCTGAACCAGCTCTACCAGTTCGGCAGCCCGGCCGTCATCCGCCTCAAGGCGCAGGTCCGCGACGACTGGACGGACAACCTGATCGGCGCCCAGTACCTGGAGCTGCCCAAGGGCTCGCTGACGCGGGTGCGCCTGACCGTGCGCTCGGTGGGCCGCAAGCAGAAGGCCTACATCCAGCTCAAGGCCAAGGAGTTCGAGCAGGACGTGCCGCTGGACATCCCCGCCCGGATACTGGTCACCCACGACAAGCCGCTGCAGATGGACTTCAGCTTCTACAACCCGGAATCGCGCAAGGCGTTCTCCTTCCACCTGCTCGGCTATGGGCGGGGAGCCATCGAGGTGAGCGACTTCAGCGTGATCACCGAGCAGGCGGAGCCGCTGCAACCCGGCGACGAGCCCCGGCTGGCGGAAGGCGGCGCCCTGCCCCGCTCCAGCTAGCCCGGCTCGCGGCGCTCGGCCGCCAGCAGCGCCAGCCCCCGGCTCACCGCATCGTCGACGCTCCAGTTGGTCAGCGCATCGGCCGGCAGACGTTCGCCAGCCGCCCGGCCCAGCACGGCGCGGGCCCGTTCGTGCAGGCGGGCGAACAGCAGGGTCATGCCGCGCGCCTCGACCTGCTGCGCCAGCTCCAGCAGCGCCTCGAGGCTGCTGCCGTCGAGATCCGGCGACTCCTCGAGACTGAGGATCAGCACCCGCGCGGCGTTTTCCGGGGCGCGCAGGCAACGGCGGACGAGCGCCAGGGTCTGCTCGGCATTGGCGAAGAACAGCGGCGCCTCCGGGCGCAGGATCAGCAGGCCCGGCACCGCCACGGCCTCCGGGTGCGCCCGCAGGTCGACGAAGTCGTGGCCCTCGCCGAGTCGGCCGAGCATCGACACCCGCGGCAGCGAGAAGCCGCGCAGGGTCATCAGCACGCTGACGCCGACCGCGACCAGCAGGCCGGCGAGGACACCGAGCAGCAGCACCGCGGCGATCGCGCTGAGCACCACCAGGCGGTCGCGGCGCCAGCCGAAGTAGCGGCGCAGCGCGGCGGGGTCGAGGCTGTGGCCCACCGCATGGATGACGATGGCGGCCAGTACCGGCATCGGCGTCAGCGCCATCCAGGGCATCAGACTGAGCACTGCCAGCAGCACCACCAGCGCGGCGCACCAGGCGGCCAGCCGCGAGCGCGCGCCGGCAGCCTCGTTGGCCGCGGTGGCCGAGTAGCCGGCGCCGACCGGCATGCCGCCGAACAGTCCCGAGGCCAGGTTGGCGGCGCCGAGGGCGATCAGCTCGCGGTTGGCCGACAGGCCGTCGCCATAGCGCAGGGCGAAGCTGCGCATGCTGCCGTAGGACTCGGCATACAGCACGAACAGCAGGGCGAAGGCCAGCTCGCCGAGGCGCAGCCACTCGCTCTGGTCGAGCCGCGGCAACTCGGGCGGGCGGAACTCCAGGTCGATGCTGCCGACCAGCGCCACGCCGAAGCGGTCGAGGCCGCAGAACAGCTGGACGACGATGCCAAGGACGATGACCACCAGCGCCGCCGGCACATGTCGGCAAGGCCTGAGCAGCCGCAGCAGCGCCAGCGCACCCAAGCCCAGGCCGATGCCGAGGGGATTCCAGGCCGCGAAGCCGGCCAGCAGGCTGGCCGCCAGCTGCAGCGGATTGCCGTGGCCGGGATGCACGCCGAGGATATGCGGCAACTGGTGCAGGATCACCACCAGGGCCAGGCCGAAGGTGAAACCGCGCAGCACCGGCTTGGCGATGAACGCGGTGATCGAGCCCATGCGCGCCAGCCCGGCGCCGAGAAAGCCCAGGCCGGTGAACAGCACCAGGCCGCTGGCCACTGCCAGCTTGAGGCTGCCGTCGCCCGGCGCCATGGTCGCGGTGGCTGCCGCCAGCACCGCCGCCGAGGATGAGGTGGCCGAGACGATGGCGAAGCGGCTGCGGCCCACCAGCCCGTAGAAGAGCAGCCCGGCGAGCAGCGCGACCACCCCGTGGCGGGGCGGCAGGCCGGCGATGCTGGCATAGGCGACCGCCTCCGGCAGCAGCAGACCGGCCACGGCCAGGCCGGCGATCAGGTCCGCCAGCCAGGGACGGACGGCGGCACGTTCAGGCGGGCGCATGTCGATACTCGGACGGGTGATGGCTGCGGGTCCGTTGCACAGGCATGTGGGCGTCCCTTCTGCGCGGCTGAGTGGGAGAAGTTCGCGCCGCCTGCCCGGTGCCGCGGGAGGCCGGGCGGTGGCTGATCTAACCTGAGGAAACCACCGATGCCGGCGCGGCATCCAGCACGTGCGGCATTGCCTCTTCATAGCACAGGCGGGCAGACCGATGAAGAAACGTCAGATCGCGGTGATCGGCCTCGGCAGGCTCGGCCGCCGCTGCGCCGAGCTGCTGCTGGACGATCCTACCCTTACCCTGGCCGGCGTGGTGCGGCGCACCCCCGCGCCGCTCGACTGGCTGGGCGACCTGCCGGTGGTCGGGCATTTCACCGAGCTGAAGCAGGTCGATGCCGCCCTGCTCTGCGGACCGGCGGACAGCATCCAGGGCCAGGCCCGGGAGCTGCTGCAGCACCGCATCCCGCTGGTCGAGTGCGCGCGCCTGCATGGCGACGCCTTCATCGCCCACCATGAGGAAATGCAGCGGATGGCCCACCTCTACCGGGCCACCGCGATTGTCGGCGCCGGCAGCGATCCCGGCATCCTGTCGCTGTTCCGCAGCCAGTTCGCCCTGCTGCTGCCCCACGGACATACCCGCAGCAGCCTGCATGCCGGCACCAGCCTGCACCACTCGCTGGCGGCGGAAGGCATCGCTGGCGTGCGCAAGGCGCTGGCGCTGGAGCAGAAGAGCCAGGACGGCACGCTGCAGCGCTACGTCTACGTCGAGCTGGAGCCGGGCGCCGACGCGGCCGCCGTCGAGCAGGCCATCCGCCGCGACCCGCTCTATCTGGACGAGCAGACCCTGGTGTTCCCGGTGGACAGCATCGCCGAGCTGGAAGCCGAGCGCGGCCTGCTGCTGGAACGCCATGCGGCGACCAGCAACAGCAGCCACGCCGCCCTGCTGCTCGAGGCCCGCTTCGACGAGATCGAGCTGGCGGCGCGCATGATGCTGGCCGGCGCGCGGGCGCTGCCGCTGCTGCAGCACGGTGCCCATTCGCTGTTCGACCTGCCGCCGCGTGCGTTGTGGGGCGATCAGGGGGCAGCAGCGGAACAGGAGTGGATGTAGCGCGTCAGCCGTCGCCACCATCCCCTCGCACCTCCGAACTGCGCATAAACGAATCGGGCCTGCAAAGCAGGCCCGATTCACTTCCTGAGTTACGTTACGCCAGATCGAAGCGGTCGGCGTTCATCACCTTGGTCCAGGCGGCGACGAAGTCCCTGACGAACTTCTCCTGGTTGTCGTCCTGGGCGTAGACCTCGGCGTAGGCGCGCAGCACCGAGTTGGAGCCGAACACCAGGTCCACGCGGGTCGCCGTCCACTTGACCTTGTCGGTCTTGCGGTCGCGGATCTCGTACAGGTTGTTGCCGGCCGGCTTCCAGGTGTTGCCCATGTCGGTCAGGTTGACGAAGAAGTCGTTGCTCAACGCGCCGACCCGGTCGGTGAACACGCCATGCTGGCTGCCGCCATGGTTGGTGCCCAGCACGCGCATGCCGCCGACCAGCACGGTCATCTCCGGCGCGGTCAGGCCCAGCAGTTGGGTGCGGTCGAGCATCAGCTCCTCGGGGCTGACGACGTAGTCCTTCTTCAGCCAGTTGCGATAGGCATCATGCACCGGCTCCAGCACGGCGAAGGACTCCACGTCGGTCTGCGCCTGGCTGGCATCGCCACGCCCCGGGGCGAACGGCACCGTGACGTCGAAGCCCGCCGCCTTGGCCGCCTGCTCGACGCCGAGGTTGCCGCCCAGCACGATCACGTCGGCCACGCTGGCGCCGGTCTCGGCGGCGATCTTCTCGTAGACCGCCAGCACCCTGGCCAGACGCGCCGGCTCGTTGCCTTCCCAGTCCTTCTGCGGGGCGAGGCGGATGCGCGCGCCGTTGGCCCCGCCGCGCATGTCCGAGCCGCGGAAGGTGCGCGCGCTGTCCCAGGCGGTGCTGACCAGCTCGCTGACCGACAGGCCGCTGGCGGCGATCTTCGCCTTGACCGCGGCGACGTCGTAGTCGCTGCGCCCGCTCGGCACCGGGTCCTGCCAGATCAGGTCTTCGGCCGGCACTTCCGGACCGATGTAGCGGGCCTTCGGCCCCATGTCGCGGTGGGTCAGCTTGAACCAGGCGCGGGCGAAGGCATCCTCGAAGGCGGCGGGATCCTTGTGGAAGCGCTCGGCGATCTTGCGGTACTCCGGATCCATCTTCATCGCCATGTCGGCGTCGGTCATCATCGGCTTGTGGCGGATGCTCGGATCCTCCACGTCGACCGGCATGTCCTCTTGCTTGATGTCGACCGGCTCCCACTGCCAGGCGCCGGCCGGGCTCTTCTTCAGCTCCCACTCGTGGTTGAGCAGCATGTCGAAGTAGCCGTTGTCCCAGCGGGTCGGATGGGTGGTCCAGGCGCCTTCCAGGCCGCTGGTCACGGTGTCGCGGCCGACGCCGCGCCTGGTCTTGTTGTTCCAGCCCAGGCCCTGCTCCTCGACGTCCGCCGCCTCGGGTTCCGGGCCGAGCAGCGCGGCGTCGCCGTTGCCGTGCGCCTTGCCCACGGTGTGGCCGCCGGCAGTCAGGGCGACGGTTTCCTCGTCGTTCATCGCCATGCGCTTGAAGGTCTCGCGCACGTCCTTGGCGGTCTTCAGCGGGTCGGGCTGGCCGTCGACACCCTGCGGGTTCACGTAGATCAGGCCCATCATCACCGCCGCCAGCGGGTTCTCCAGGTCGCGCTCGCCCGAGTAGCGACTGTTGGGGTTGTTGGTGGGCGCCAGCCATTCCTTCTCGGAACCCCAGTAGATGTCCTTCTCCGGATGCCAGATGTCCGCGCGGCCGTAGGCGAAACCGAAGGTCTTGAAGCCCATCGACTCGTAGGCCACGTTGCCGGCCAGCACGATCAGGTCTGCCCAGCTGATCTTGTTGCCGTACTTGCGCTTGATCGGCCACAGCAGGCGGCGGGCCTTGTCGAGGTTGGCGTTGTCCGGCCACGAGTTGAGCGGCGCGAAGCGCTGGTTGCCGGTGCCGGCGCCGCCGCGGCCGTCGGCCACCCGGTAGGAGCCGGCGGCGTGCCAGGCCATGCGGATCATCAGGCCGCCGTAGTGGCCCCAGTCGGCCGGCCACCAGTCCTGGCTGTCGGTCATCAGCGCGGTGAGGTCGCGCTTGAGCGCGGCGAAATCGAGCTTCTTCACTTCCTCGCGGTAGTCGAAGCCGCCCAGCGGGTTAGTCTTGGTGTCATGCTGATGGAGGATGTCGAGGTTGAGGGCCTTCGGCCACCAATCCATGGCCTGGTTGCCGGTGGTCGTATTGGCACCGTGCATCACCGGGCACTTGCCGGCAGTTTTCATGTTGGTTCCGCTCATGTTGTTCTCCGTTCATGACTTCATGGGTTACCGATCCGAAACAGCCTTCGGGTGCTTGCCCGCTTCATCCGCGGGTCGGCACTTCGACTCCTTGAGCCTGCTCTCACGCTTGCCGTGTTCAGCCAACCTTGTATCAATCTTGGCGTCCGGCTGCCGAGCCATCCAATAGGTTTTCGGAATGGGATTGATAGTAGACCCGGATTCGGCAGCCCATGGCCGCAGCCGCCGGCTGCTTGCGGTGTGCCGGGCTGGCAAGCTGCCGATCTGCCGGCTCGGATGGGGCACCGAGGCAGGCGCCGTGCGCTCGACCAGGCAGCAAGGCGATCCGCCCCGGCCATGGGTGCGGCCATCACCTTGCGCAGCGGGTACTTCCGGCGCCGGCTATTACCTTTACGTAAACTGGGAAATGTTGTTTCCTGTCGATCGTCGTCGCATCCGGATCTGCCAGCTGCCACCCCCACCGTTGCGGGCCTGTCCCGCGGAGCGCTGCGCAATCCTCTCTGACTGATCGCAAGGAGACCCCATGCAGCTGCGTGCTACCCGACAAGATCTCTGGATCGATACTTCCTGCGGCCGGATGTTCGTCCGTCGCTGGCGACCGCTGGGCGCTGGCGATTCCGTGGAAAACCCGCCGATCGTGCTGTTTCACGATTCCCTGGGCTGTGTTGAGCTGTGGCGGGACTTCCCGGAGCAGTTGGCCGTCGCGACCGGCCGCGAGGTCATTGCCTACGACCGCTTCGGCTTCGGCCGCTCGGCGCCGCATCCCGGGGACTGGTCGGCCCGTTTCATCCGCGACGAGGCGGAGCGCTTCTTCCCGATGCTGCGCGAAAGCCTGGCGATCGACCGTTTCGTGGCATTCGGCCACAGCGTCGGCGGCATCATGGCGGCCACCTGTGCGGCGCACTATCCGCACAGCTGCCAGGCACTGGTCACGCTGTCCGCCCTGGCATTCGTGGAGGAGCGGACGCTGCAGGGGATTCGCCTTGCCAAGCAGGAGTTCGGCCGGCCGGGGCAGATCGAGCGGCTGGAGAAATATCATGGCGACAAGGCGCGCTGGGTCCTGGCGGCCTGGACGGACACCTGGCTGTCCGCAGGCTTCGCCGACTGGACGCTCGAAAGTCATGCGTCGTCCATCGCCTGCCCGCATCTGGTCATTCACGGCGAGGAGGACGAGTACGGCTCGCTGCTGCATCCGGAACGCCTGAGCAGGCTGAGCAACGCCACCAGTGCCTCGCTGATTCTGGAGGGATGCCAGCATTTCCCCCATCGGGAATTCCCCGAGAGGGTGCTCGATGCGAGCGCCAGCTTCCTGGAAAGCCAGAGCGCATCCGTCGCCGGGAATGCTGCGGGGTGCGCCGAGGCCTGCTATTAGCGGCCTGCAGCGGGCGAAGCCACCCTGCCGGCAACCCTGCTGCCATGCGCAACACTGACTAAGCTGCATGGGGCGTGCGCAAGCAACCGCGCACAGGCATCCCGAGGAGAGCTCCATGTCCGTGATTCGCAACCTTCCCCTGCTGGTCGGCATCACCCTGCTCGGTGCCTGCGCCAGCCAGCCCGACGACCAGCCACTGACCAGCACGCTCAGCCAGAGCGCCGTCGTTGCCGCAGGCGTGCCGGGCGGGATCATCATCGAGGAGGAGAAAGTCGAGGCTACCGTGGTCGCCATCGAGCGCAGCAAGCGCACCTTCACCCTGCAGGATCGGCAGGGCAATCGGCGCACCGTGCAGGCCCCGCCGGAAATGCGCAACCACCCGCAGCTCGAGGTCGGCGACAGGGTCACGGCGACCACCAGGGTGGAAAGCGCCATCTACCTGCGCGAGCCGGGCAAGGGCGACGAGGAGTCCATGAAGGGCGCGGCCATGGTGATGACGCCGCCGGAGGGCAGCAAGCCGGGCCTGCTGGTGTCCAGCACCCGCGCGAGCACCGCCGTGATCAAGGCCATCGACCCCACCGCGCATACCGCCACCCTGCAGTTCGCCGACGGCAGCAGCCGCACCTACCAGATGCGCCCGGATGTCGAGGTCAAGCCCGAATACGTCAACCGCGAGGTGATGATCCGCCAGGACTCGGAACTGGCGGTGACCGTCGAGGCCCAGTGAGTCGGCCGCCGGCGGACGCGAGCGATGGGTGATGGAGCTGGGATAGGCGCAACGTGCCCCGCCCTCCGGGCGAAACAGCCGCGAGCCGGCAGCGCTGCCGGTCAGGCTCGAACGGATCGCAGATAGCACAAGGGGGAGCCCGTAGGCTCCCCCTTGAAGTCGGTCGTGCTGTGTTCTTCTTGTTGGTACAGGCTTGTTGTTCTTGTTGGTTGCCCGCCCGGACTCCATGGTCCGGTTAAGGTCCCAAGCAGGGACTCAAGAACAAACGTATTCCTTTGGACGCTGATGTCGCCACAACCCTAGCGGGTCCTACCGGTGCTGGCCGCTGCCTCGGGGCAGTTTTATCGTTCTCGGTCCGGTCGGGGGAGAACCCTGTCGGGCAACTCCTCTCCAAAAGAATCTGTTTGCTGCGCCTCCATCCGATTGTTCTTGTTGTTATGGAGTCGTTACGTGTTGTTTTTGTTCTGTTGTGATGCGTTCTTGTTTTTGTCGTGCCAAGAATAAAGCAGATGGCGTGCCAACTTTAGAAAACCCTTATAAATCAACAACTTGAGAATTCTGAAGCACCGCACATAGCCCCCGAAGGGGCCGTTCCCGTTACCGGACTGCCCAGCGCCCGTTACGCCGGAAAGACCCGGTAACACCTGAGGGTATGACCGGTAACCGCCCCCTCCTCTCAGGTTACCGCCGCGCGCGCTTCCCCCCACAGCGGCGCATCCGCCGCCAGCCGCACCGAGGCGCGCGCCTCCCCCGGCGTGCGCGACAGCCGTGGCGCCGGCGCCACCTGCAGCTGCCCGTCGACCTCGCGGTACACCCCGCGCGCCTGCAGGTGCGGGTGCTGCGGCGCCTCGTCGAGCGTGAGCACCGGCGCGAAGCAGGCGTCGGTGCCCTCCAGCAGCGCGCACCACTCGTCCCGCGTGCGGCGGGCGAACAGCGCGGCCAGGCACTCGCCCTGCGCCGCCCATTCAGCCGGATCGTCGCAGCCGGCGTAGAGCTGCTCGGGCGCCTCGATGCGCTCCAGCAGCTCGCGCAGGAACTGCGGCTCCAGCGGGCCGACGGCGATCTCGCCGCCGTCGGCGCAGCGGTAGCAGCGGTAGTGCGGCGCGGCGCCGCCGAGCAGGTTGCGTTCGCGCTGCATCGACAGGCTGCCGCCGGCGAAGAAGCTCATCAGCGAGGACACCCCGTCGACGATGGCGGCGTCGACCACCTGGCCCTGCTCGGAGCGCTCGCGCTCCCACAGCGCCGTCATGATTCCGAAGGCGAGGAACAGCGAGCCGCCGCCGAAGTCGCCGACCAGGTTGAGCGGCGGGATCGCCCCGCCCGAACGCCCGCCGATGGCGGCCAGCGCGCCGGTCAGGGCGATGTAGTTGATGTCGTGGCCGGCGGCGCGGGCCAGCGGTCCATCCTGGCCCCAGCCGGTCATCCGCCCGTAGACCAGCCGCGGATTGAGCTCGCGCAGCTCCTCCGGACCGAGGCCGAGGCGTTCCATCACCCCGGGGCGGAAGCCCTCGATCAGCACGTCGGCGCGCTCGGCCAGCTCCAGGCAGCGCGCCCGCCCGGCCGCGCTGCGGATGTCCAGCTCCAGCACCTGGCGGCCGCGGTCGGCCACCGGGTTGGGCCAGCCGTTGCCGCCGGCGCGCTCGATGCGCACCACGTCGGCACCCATGTCGGCGAGCAGCATGGCGCAGTGCGGCCCGGGGCCGATGCCGGCGAACTCCAGCACGCGCAGGCCGGCCAGCGGTCCCTGCCGGTCGGTCGTCATCCCTGCGCCTCCAGCCGCAACTCGGCGACCAGATAGTCGCGGTAGCGCTCGCGCAGCACCTTCTTGTCGATCTTGCCGGTGGCGGTCAGCGGCACGCGGTCGATCACCACCGCGTCGGGCATCCACCACCTGACGATATGCGGCTCGAGGTGGGCCAGCACGCGCTTGACGCACACCTCGGCATCCTCGTGCGGCTCGATTACCAGCAGCGGGCGCTCCTCCCATTTGGGGTGGAACACGCCGACCACCGCGGCGATCTTCACCCCTGGGCAGGCCACCGCGACGTTCTCGATGTCGATCGAGCTGACCCACTCGCCGCCGGACTTGATCACGTCCTTGCTGCGGTCGGTGATGCGCATGAAGCCGTCGCCGTCGAGGGTGGCGATGTCGCCGGTGTCGAACCAGCCGTCGGCGTCCAGCGCGCTCTTCTCGCTGCGGAAGTAGCGCTCGACCGTCCACGGCCCGCGCACCAGCAGCTTGCCCGGGGTCACTCCGTCGCGCGGCAGCTCGCTGCCCTCCTCGTCGACGATCTTCAGCTCGATGCCGAACTGCAGGCGCCCCTGGCGGGTCCAGATCACCTCGTCGGTGGCCGCCTGGCCGCGCGCGGTCAGCTTCGGCGTCGGCGTCGAGATCACCCCGAGCGGGCTGGTCTCGGTCATGCCCCACAGCTGGCGGATGGTCACCCCATACTTGCCCTGGAACTTCTCGGCCATCGCCCGCGGCACCGCCGAGCCGCCGATCACCAGGCGCTCGAGCGTGCCGGCGTCCTCGCCGCTGCGCTCCAGGTGGTCGAGGTACATGGTCCAGATGGTCGGTACGCCGCCGGAGAAGGTCACCCCCTCGTTCCTGATCAGTTCCTGCAGGCTGCGGCCGTCCATCCTGTCGCAGGGCAGCACGAACTTGCAGCCGTTGATCGCCGCGGCGAACGGCAGGCCCCAGGCGGTGCCGTGGTACAGCGACGAGCACGGCATCACGCAGTCGAAGGCCGACAGGCCGAAGGCGCCGCTGAGGCCGGCGGCCAGCGCGTGCAGCACCACCGAGCGATGGCTGTACAGCACGCCCTTGGGATCGCCGGTGGTGCCCGAGGTGTAGCAGAGCACCGCGCCGGCGTTCTCGTCGAAGCTCGGCCAGTCGATGGGGCGCTCACCGGCAATCAGCGCTTCATAGCAGGGCACCGCACCTTCCCCGACATCGAAGCAGTCGCGATCCGACAGCACGATGAAGTGGCGGATGTGCGGCAGCTGCGGGCGCAGGCGGGCGACCAGCGGCGCGAAGCTGCGGTCGAACAGCAGCACGCTGCTCTCGGCGTGGTTGAGGGTGAAGGCGATCTGCTCGTCGGACAGCCGCGGGTTGGCGGTGTGCAGTACCGCGCCGATGCCCGGCACGGCGAAGAACAGTTCGTAGTGGCGATGGGTGTTCCAGGCCAGCGAGGACACCCGGTCGCCGGCGCGTATTCCCAGGCGCTGCAGCAGCGAAGCTGCCTGTCCGGCGCGCTGCGCCAGGCCGCGGTAGTCGTAGCGCCACAGCGGCTCGTCGACCAGCCGCGAGACGATCTCGGTGTCGCCATGGGCGCTGGCGGCATGGGTGAGGATGCCGCTGATCAGCAGCGGCGCCTTCTGCATCAGACCTTCGAGCATTGCGATTTCCTCTACTTTCTTGTTGTTGTTTTCAACGGATATCGGCGGCCGGTTCCCTAGCCGCTGGGCAATCGCATGAAGCCAATTTCCCGGTCCGTAGGGGCGAATTCATTCGCCTTGACGGGGCGCTTTGGCGAATGAATTCGCCCCTACAGCGGATTGACCAGGCTCGGAGGCTATTCATGCGATTACCCGGTTCCCTGGCCGCATGACGCAGGCACAGCTCAGCGATGGGTGAAGTTCGGCGCGCGCTTGTCGACGAAGGCCGCCATGCCCTCCTTCTGGTCGGCGGTGGCGAACACCGAGTGGAACACCCGCCGCTCGAAGCGCACGCCCTCGCTGAGGCTGGTCTCGTCGACGCGGTTGATGCACTCCTTGATCAGCATCGCCGCGGTCAGCGACTTGCCGGCGATGGCGTGGGCGGCCTGCAGGGTTTCCTCGAGCAGGCTGTCGGCCGGGAACACCCGCGCCACCAGCCCGGCGCTTTCCGCCTCGGCGGCGCCCATCATGCGCCCGGTCAGGCACATCTCCATGGCCTTGGCGCGGCCGATGGCGCGGGTCAGGCGCTGGGTGCCGCCGATGCCCGGCAGCACGCCGAGGGTGATCTCCGGCAGGCCGAAGCGGGCGGTGTCGGCGGCGTAGATGAAGTCGCACATCAGCGCCAGCTCGCAGCCGCCGCCCAGCGCGTAGCCGGACACCGCGGCGATGACCGGCTTGCGCCGCGCGGCGATGCGGTCGGCTTGAGCGAAGTGGTCGTCGTGGTAGATCTGCGGAAAGGTCATGTCCGCCAGTTCCTTGATGTCCGCGCCGGCGGCGAAGGCCTTGCTCGAGCCGGTGAGGACGATGCAGCCGATCTGCGGGTCGGCTTCCAGGCGGTCGAGCGCCTGGTTGAGTTCGCCGACCAACTGGGAGTTGAGCGCATTCAGCGCCTGGGGACGGTTGAGGGTGATCAGCGCGACGCGCTCGCGGATCTCCACCAGCAGGGTTTCGTAGTTCATCGGACTCTCCTTGTATTCAGTCCAGCAGCTCGACGGCCATCGCCGTGGCCTCGCCGCCGCCGATGCAGATGGCCGCCACGCCACGGCGCAGGCCGTGGCTGCGCAGCGCCGCCAGCAGGGTGACCAGGATGCGCGCGCCGGAGGCGCCGATCGGGTGGCCGAGGGCGCAGGCGCCGCCGTGCACGTTGACCCTGGCGTGATCGAGGCCCAGCTCGCGCATGGCGACCATGGTGACCACCGCGAAGGCCTCGTTGATCTCGAACAGGTCGACCTGATCGAGGCTCCAGCCGGTGCGCTGCATCAGGTTGCGGATCGCGCCGATGGGCGCGGTGGGGAACAGGTTGGGTGCATCGGCGAAGGCGGCATGGCCGCGGATCGCCGCCAGCGGACGCAGGCCGCGACGCTCGGCTTCGGAGCGGCGCATCAGCACCAGCGCGGCGGCGCCGTCGGAGATCGAGCTGGAGTTGGCCGCGGTCACCGTGCCGCCGTCGCGGAACGCCGGGCGCAGAGTCGGGATCTTCTCCGGACTGGCCTTGGGCGGCTGTTCGTCCTGCGCGACCAGGCGCTGCTCGCGGCCCTGGGTGACCGTCAGCGGCACGATTTCCCCGGCGAAGTAGCCGTCGGCCATGGCGTCGCGGGCGCGCTGCAGCGAGGCCAGCGCATAGGCGTCCTGCTCCTCGCGGCTGAAACCGTGCGCCTGGGCGCAGTCCTCGGCGAAGGTGCCCATCAGGCGGCCCTTGTCGTAGGCGTCCTCCAGGCCGTCGAGGAACATGTGGTCGAGC
The DNA here is from genome assembly GCF_904426495.1 of Pseudomonas sp. OF001. NCBI lineage: Bacteria > Pseudomonadati > Pseudomonadota > Gammaproteobacteria > Pseudomonadales > Pseudomonadaceae > Pseudomonas > Pseudomonas sp. OF001. Next base: position 30,086 of record NZ_CAJGBM010000018.1, read on the forward strand.
ACCTTGCCGTGGCCCATGCGGTAGCCGGCGCGTGCCTTGTCCAGCAGGTAGGGCGCGTTGGACATGCTTTCCATGCCGCCGGCGACCACCACATCGGCGCTGCCGGCGCGCAGCAGGTCGTGGGCGAGGATCACCGTCTGCATGCCCGAGCCGCACATCTTGTTCAAGGTGGTGCATACGGTAGAGCGGGACAGACCGGCGCCCAGCGCCGCCTGGCGCGCCGGGGCCTGGCCGATACCGGCGGGCAGCACGCAGCCCATCAGCACTTCCTGCACCGCCTCAGGCGGCAGGCCGCTGCGCTCGACCGCGGCGCGGATCGCGGCGGCGCCCAGCTCGGGGGCGGTCACGTTCCTGAAGTCGCCCTGGAAGCCGCCCATGGGAGTACGGGCGCTGGCGACGATGACGATCGGATCTTCGTGGTTCATGGGGTGTTCTCCTGTCACTTGGCGGCCATGCGCAGGGCGCCGTCGAGGCGGATCACCTCGCCGTTGAGCATGCTGTTCTCGACGATGTGGCGGACCAGCGCGGCGTACTCCTCGGGCCTGCCGAGGCGCGGCGGGAACGGCACGCCCGCGGCCAGCGAGGCGCGCACCTCGTCGCTCATGCCGGCCATCATCGGCGTCTCGAAGATGCCGGGAGCGATGGTCATCACCCGGATGCCATGGCGCGCCAGCTCGCGCGCTACCGGCAGGGTCAGGGCGGCCACCCCGCCCTTGGAGGCGGCGTAGGCGGCCTGGCCGATCTGCCCGTCGAAGGCGGCGATGGAGGCGGTATTGACGATCACCCCACGCTCGCCGCCCTCGTCCGGAGTCCCCTCGGCCATGACCTCGGCGGCCAGGCGCAGCATGTTGAAGGTGCCGATCAGGTTGATAGCGACGATGCGGCTGAAGCTCTCCAGCGCGTGCGGGCCGTTGCGGCCGAGCACCTTCTCGCCGCCGACCACGCCGGCGCAGTTGACCAGTCCGTGCAGCGCGCCGAAGGTCTCGCGGGCGGCGGCCACGGCGCGGCGCGCGGCGGCCTCGTCGGTGATGTCGGCCACCAGGCCGCGGGCATTGGCGCCCAGCTCGGCGGCGCGCGCCTCGACGGCGGCGGCGACGTCGACCAGCAGCACCCGGGCGCCGGCCTCGACCAGCGCGCTGGCGGTGGCCGCGCCGAGCCCGGAGGCGGCGCCGGTGACCAGGAATACCTTGTTGGGGATGCGCATGAGTTGTCTCTCTTGTTCTGGCGACGCGCGGGCAGCCGGAGGCCGGCGCACGGGCGGCGCAACCACTTGATCGGGATTGGCGGGAAGCTGTCGGGCGACTAGCCCGCGGGGGGATGCACGACAGGGAAGCAGGGCGGCATGGCGGTTTCCTTATCTTGTTCTAGTTCGGAAGCACGACAGGCGTGATGGCTTCATATTGGTCAGCGGACCACGGCCCGGCAATGGCCGTTCCTGTCAATCTGCGTGACCGTTTTGGCCAATGCCGGGGGCGAGGATCAAGGTGCGGTAGTGGCCGGGGTTGGTGCCGGTCCACTTGCGGAAGGCCTTGTAGAAGGCGCTGACGTCGGCGAAGCCGAGGCGCTCGGCGATGGCGCCGAAACTCACCTGCGGATCGGCCAGCCAGGCGGTAGCGCGCTCCTGGCGCACGGCGTCCTTGATCGCCTGGTAGGACTGGCCGACCTCGGCCAGCCGCCGACGCAGGGTCGAGGGCGACATGCACAGCACCTGGGCCAGCTCGTCGCCGGTCGGCCAGCGTTCACCCGGCAGGCTGCGCAGGTGGACCTTGATGCGGTGGGCCAGGCTGCCGGTGTCGCGGTATTTGACCAGGATGTTCGACGGTGCGCGGGCGAGGAACTCGCTGAGCTCCGCCTCGCTGCGCCGCACCGGCAGGTCGAGCACCTCGGCGGCGAAGATGATCCGGTTCGACGGGCGGGCGAAGCGCAGGTTGTCGGAAAACATCACCCGGTAGTCGCCGATGTACTCGGGCTCCGCGCCGCGCAGCTCCACCGCCAGCAACGGGAAACGCCGACCCACCAGCCAGCAGGCCAGGCCGTGCAGCAGCAGCCAGAAGGTGAAGCAGGTGAAGGGCCGCAGCGGCGCGGCCGTGCGCTCGTGCAGCACCACCTCGGCGAGGCTCTGGCTGCGGGCGAGGGTCGGACGGAAGTTCTCGAAGGTCAGGGCGAAGAAGTCCAGCGCGGTATGCAGCGCCTCCTCCAGGGTCGCCTGGTTGCGGCAGGTGCGACACAGGAAGGCGAAGCTGCCCCAGCGCATGCGCCGCGGGTCCATGGCGAAGAACTCGTCGTCGAAGCGACGCGCCAGATGCAGCCACAAACGGCTGTAGTCGCGCACCTCGACCCGCGCGTTACGGTCGGCCAGCAGCGCCGGCTCCAGGCCCACCTCGCGCAGCAGCTCGTCGACCGGCTCGCCGCGCTCGGCGAAACCGCGCAGGGCCTCCTCGACCAGACGGATGGAGATGCTGTCCTTGACTACCGGTGCTACGCGCTGGATCACGGGGTCCGCTTCCCTGATGAGTGGGCGGACACCATAGGGCAAGGCGGGCCTGCAGCGCCAGAACGGGTACACATGTAGGGTGGACAACGGCGCAGCCTTGTCCACCCTGCAGCACCCCGGTGGGCAATCGCTGCGCGAGTTGCCATATATCGCTGATGGCGCACCCTACTGCGGAACGGACGTAGGGTGCGCCATGCGCACCGCAGGCACGCCGTCGAGGCAGTTGGTGCGCACGGCGCACCCTACCCCGGCTGGCCATCCAGACGCGGGCGGCACAGCATCGGCCCGTAGTGCCAGACGAACAGGACGAAGGCCGCCACCCAGGCCGTGCCGGCCAGATGCAGGCCGCCGAGCGGGAAGAACGGCGGCAGCAGCACCCGCGCCGCGGCGCCGAGGTTGACCAGCGCGAAGGCGCAGGCCATCGCCGCCGGCGGCTGCAGCGGCCGACCGGTATGGCCGAGGCTGACCCGCGCGACCATGGCGAGGATCAGCCCGCCCATGCCGCCGACGCCGAGGGCGTGCAGCGCCAGGCTGGAGCTGGCCAGCAGGCCGAAGTGCCACAGCGCCTGCCCGGCCAGGGCGACCACCAGCCAGCCATAGGCCAGGTGCAGCGACCACAGCAGCGGCACCCGCCACAGGCCGGCGTCGTGCCAGCGCGCCAGGCGCACGCCGTGCAGCAGCGCCACCAGGGCGAACAGCGCGCCCAGCCAGGCCTGCGGCGCGAGGGCCAGGCCGCTGGCGGTGAGCACGGCGAGCAGCACCAGGCCGCCCTGGGCGCTCCATTCCAGCCAAGGCAGCGCCGGCACCTGCGCCGTGCGGCCAAGACCGCGCTGAGTGAAGAACGGGATCACCCGTCCGCCGATCAGGCCCATCATCACCGCCACCAGCCACAGCGCGGCGATCACGCCCTGGCGCTGCCAGGCATCGTTGGACTGCGCGAGGCCGGCGACCACCAGCAGGTCGGCCAGGGTCAACAGGGTGAGGACGCCGACGATGGGGTAGTTGCGCACCTGACGCACCGCCCACAGCATGCGGCCGAGCACCACGGCAACGGCGGGCAGGAAGGCGATTTCCAGCGGGATCAGCAGCCACAGCGGCGCGCCCAGCAGCCAGGCCAGTCGCGCCGCCAGCCAGAGCCCGGCCAGTGCGGCGAGCGGCGGTCCGGAGAGACCGGGGCGGCCGGTCCAGTTCTGCGCGGCGGTGAGCAGGAAGCCGGCGATGATCGCCGCGCCGAAGCCGAACACCATCTCGTGGCGGTGCCAGGCCAGTGCGCCACCGGCCGGCTGCCAGACGGGCCAGAGCCCGGCCAGCGCGCCGAGCCAGAGGGGAATGGCCAGCGCGGCGAAGGCCGTGCCGGCGAGGAAGAAGGGACGAAAACCGAGGCGCCACAGCGGCGCGATCTGCAACAGGGCCTTGCGGTCGACCAACTGCATGATGTGTTCCTGTATTGCTGATGGTGCCCACGCTCCTGCGTGGGCACCGGACTCCGGGCGCTCCGCGCCCTGCCACGGCGGTAGTGGGACGCGGAGCGTCCCTGCACAGCGTTCCCACGCCGGAGCGTGGGAACGATCACCACCGTGCATCACCCCAGCCTGGCTCAGGCCTCCAGTGCCGCCGCCGGGCCGAAGAACTCGTAGCGGCACTGCGCCTGCGGCACGCCCAGCTCGGCGAGCTGCTTCTTCACCTGGGCCATGAACGGCTTCGGGCCGAGGAAGTAGGCGTCCAGATCGCGCTGCTCCGGCAGCCAGTCGTTGAGCAGCGCGGCACTGCTGAAGCCCTCGGCGTCGGCCACATCGCCCTCGCGCGGTTCGCTGTAGCAATAGAAGCGCTTGAGCTGCGGGTGCTGGGCACTCTTCTCGTCCAGCCACTCGCGGAAGGCGTGCACGCCACCGTGACGGGCGAAGTGGATGAAGCGCACCTCGCGGCCGCTCTGCAGCGCCTGCTCGAGCATGGCCACCGCCGGGGTGATGCCGACGCCGGCGGTGATCAGCGCCAGCGGCTTGTCGCTGTCCTCGAGGACGAAGTCGCCGGCCGGCGGGAAGACTTCCAGCTCGGCGCCGACCTGCACCTCGTCGTGCAGGTAGTTGGAGATGCGGCCGCCCTCCTCGCGCTTGACGCTGATGCGCAGCTCGCGGCCGTTCGGCGCGGCGGACAGCGAGTAGTTGCGGCGCATCTCCTCGCCGTCGATGACGAAGCGCAGGCCTAGGTACTGGCCCGGCACGAATTCCGGCACCGCGCCGCCGTCCACCGGCTGCAGGTAGAAGGAGGTGATCTCCTCGCTCTCGGCTTCCTTGCGCGCCACGCGGAACTGGCGCGAGCCGCGCCAGCCGCCTTCCTTGGCCTCGTTGGCGGCGTACACCGCTTCCTCGGCGCCGATCAGGATGTCGGCCAGCTGCTGGTAGGCGGCGCCCCAGGCTTCCAGCACCTCGTCGGTGGCGATCTCCTCGCCGAGCACCTCGCGGATGGCGCGCAGCAGGCAGGAGCCGACGATCGGGTAGTGTTCCGGGAGGATCTGCAGCGACACATGCTTGTGCACGATCTGGCCGACCAGCGGGCCCAGCTCCTGCAGGCGGTCGATGTGACGGGCGTACATCAGCACGCTGTTGGCCAGCGCGCGCGGCTGGTCGCCGCTGGCCTGGTGGGCCTGGTTGAACAGCACCTTCACCTGCGGGTACTCGCCGAGCATGATCTTGTAGAAATGCTTGGTCAGGGTTTCGCCGCCGGTTTCCAGCAGCGGGACGGTGGCCTTGATGATGGCGGTTTGTTGAGCAGACAGCATGGACAACTCCTGAATGGGACCAAGTGAGATGGGCGGCCATCGACAGGCCGCCTGCACGCAAGCACAATGGACATATCAGTTTCCGTGCCAGAATTTTTATTCAATAAAATCAATGGCTTGAGATTATCGCGAGTCATCACGACAACAACCGAACGCTGTCAACCCGACAACACGCTATCGAAATGACAACGCATCCGCTGCTCAACGCCCTGATCCCGCTGGTCGCCGACCTGTCCCGCGACCTGCCGGAAGCGGAACGCTACCGCCGCCTGCTCGGCGCCCTGCGCGCCCTGCTGCCGGCCGATGCCGCCGCCCTGCTGCGCCTGGACGGCGACACCCTGGTGCCGCTGGCGGTGGACGGCCTGAGCGCCGACACCCTCGGCCGGCGCTTCCGGGTCAGCGAGCATCCGCGCTTCGAGAGCCTGCTGGCCCATCGCGGGCTGACCCGCTTCGCCGCCGACTGCGCCCTGCCCGACCCCTACGACGGCCTGGTCGAGGGCCTTTCCGGCCACCTGGAAGTGCACGACTGCCTGGGCTGTCCGCTGTACGTCGACGAGCAGCCCTGGGGGCTGCTGACCCTCGACGCCCTCGACCCGTCGCGCTTCGAACACATCGACCTGGACAACCTGGAAGCCTTCGCCAGCCTGGCCGCCGCCACGGTGCGCGCCGCCGAGCGCATCGACGCCCTGACCCGCCGCGCCGAGCACGACGAGCAGTTGGTCGAGGTGTACCGCGAGGCCGCCGGCCAGCAGGCGCGCCGCGAGCTGATCGGCCAGAGCCGCGAGCACCAGCGCCTGCTGGAGGAGATCGCCCTGGTCGCCGGCAGCGACCTGAGCGTGCTGATCAGCGGCGAGACCGGGGTGGGCAAGGAGCTGGTCGCCCAGGCCATCCATGGCGCCTCGCCGCGGGCGCGCAAGCCCTTGATCAGCCTCAACTGCGCCGCGCTCCCGGACACCCTGGTGGAGAGCGAGCTGTTCGGCCACGTGCGCGGCGCCTTCTCCGGTGCTGTGAACGAACGTCACGGCAAGTTCGAGCTGGCCGACGGCGGCACGCTGTTCCTCGACGAGGTCGGCGAGCTGCCGCTGACGGTGCAGGCCAAGCTGCTGCGCGTGCTGCAGAGCGGCCAGCTGCAGCGGGTCGGCTCCGACCGCGAGCATCGCGTCGACGTGCGGGTGATCGCCGCCACCAACCGCGATCTGGCCGAGGAGGTGCGCGCCGGGCGCTTCCGCGCCGACCTCTATCACCGCCTGAGCGTCTACCCGCTGCCGGTGCCGCCGCTGCGCGAGCGCGGCCGCGACGTGCTGCTGCTGGCCGGCTACTTCCTCGAGGAGAACCGCGCCCGCCTCGGCCTGCGCAGCCTGCGTCTGACCAGTGAGGCGCAGGCCGCCCTGCTCGCCTACGACTGGCCGGGCAACGTGCGCGAGCTGGAGCACCTGATCGGCCGCGCCGCGCTCAAGGCCATGGCCGCCGGCGAGCGCAGCGAGCGCCGGCGCATCCTCAGCATCGGCGCCGAGCTGCTCGGCCTGCCGGGCACGATGCCGGCCACCCCGGCCAGCGCCGCCGCCGAGGCCACGGCCCCCGCGCCCGGCGGCAACCTGCGCGAGGCCACCGAGCAGTTCCAGCGCCAGCAGATCGCCGCCGCACTGGAGCGCCACGCCCACAACTGGGCCGCCGCCGCCCGCGAGCTGGGCCTGGACCGCGCCAACCTGCACCGGCTGGCCAGGCGGCTGGAGCTGCGCTGAGGCGGGCCGCCCCATTCGCGGACCTGCGGTGCGGTTCCGCCAGCGGGCATTGTCGGCCCTGCTCCCGCCCCCGCGGCAGGGCAAACCGGCTACCATGGATTGCCAGGACCAACCGTCGGGGAGCCCGATCATGACCGACTCAGCCCACCTCCACAGCGCTGCCGACCAGGCCGAGCTGCTGCAGACCCTGCTCAGCGCCGAGCGCGCCGGCGCCAGGGTGGCCGGCGAAACCCTGCGCCAGGCCACCGATCCCGACCAGCGCGAACTGCTGCAGCAGATCCTCGCGGGCGAGGGCGAGAGCTGCCAGCACCTGCTGACCTGCCTCAAGCACCTGGGCCTCACCCCCAACCACGAGACCGGCGCCTTCTACGACAAGGCCATGGCCATCGAATCGCTGGAGGAGCGCCTGGCCTTCGTCGACCGGGGCCAGCAGTGGGTGATCCGCAAGCTGCGCGAGTTCCTGCCCGGCTGCGAGGACGCGCTGATCCGCCGCGAACTGGAGCGGATGCTGCAGATCCACGAGGAGAACAGCGCGGCTGCGCAGCAGCAGTAGCGCACTACAAATAGCGCGCCACAAACGAAAAGGGCCGCCTCTCGGCAGCCCCTTCCGGTACAGCGGATCGACTTACTCGGCCAGACGCCAGGTGGTGCCGCCCTTGCCGTCCTCCAGCACCACGCCCATGGCGGTGAGCTGGTCGCGGATGCGGTCGGACTCGGCCCAGTTCTTCTCGGCGCGTGCCTGCAGGCGCGCGGCGATCAGCGCCTCGACCTCGGCGGCGTCGACCTTGCCCGCGGCGCCGGCCTGCAGGAAGGCCTCGGGGTCGAGCTGCAGCACGCCGAGCACGCCGGCCAGCTCCTTGAGGCGCGCGGCCAGCGCTGCGGCGGCGGCAAGATCCGACTCGCGCAGGCGGTTGACCTCGCGGATCATCTCGAACAGCACCGCGCAGGCTTCCGGCGAGTTGAAGTCGTCGTCCATCGCCGCGCCGAAGCGGGCGACGAACTCCTCGCCACCGGCAGGCTGCGCGTCCGGCAGGCCCTTGAGGCCGTTGTAGAAGCGTTCCAGGGCGCCCTTGGCCTCGCGCAGGCTGTCCTCGGAGTAGTTGATCGGGCTGCGGTAGTGGCTGGACACCAGCAGGTAGCGCACCACCTCGGGGTGGTACTTCTCCAGCACCTCGCGGATGGTGAAGAAGTTGCCGAGGCTCTTGGACATCTTCTCGCCGTCGACGCGCACCGCGCCGGCATGCATCCAGGCGTTGGCGTACAGCTTGCCGGTGGCCGCCTCGCTCTGCGCGATCTCGTTCTCGTGGTGCGGGAACACCAGGTCCGGGCCACCGCCGTGGATGTCGAAGGTCTCGCCCAGGCAGCAGGTGGACATCACCGAGCACTCGATGTGCCAGCCCGGACGTCCGGCGCCCCAGGGCGATTCCCAGCTCGGCTCGCCCGGCTTGGCGCCCTTCCACAGCACGAAGTCGAGCGGATCTTCCTTGGCCTCGTCGACCTCGATGCGCGCGCCGATCTTCAGGTCCTCGATCTTGCGCCGCGACAGCTTGCCGTAGCCCTCGAACTTGCCGACCCGGTAGTAGACGTCGCCGTTGCCCGGGGCGTAGGCGAAGCCCTTGTCGATCAGGGTCTGGATCATCGCGTGCATGCCGGCGATGTGGTCGGTGGCGCGCGGCTCGATGTCCGGACGCAGCACGTTGAGGCGCGCCTCGTCCTCGTGCATCGCTTTGATCATCCGCGCGACCAGGTCCTGGAACGATTCGCCGTTCTCGTTGGCGCGCTTGATGATCTTGTCGTCGATGTCGGTGATGTTGCGCACGTAGGTCAGCTCATAGCCGCGATGACGCAGCCAGCGGGCGACCACGTCGAACGCCACCATCACTCGCGCGTGGCCGATGTGGCAGAAGTCGTAGACGGTCATGCCGCACACGTACATGCGCACCTTGTTGCCTTCCAGCGGCTTGAACGCGTCCTTGCTCTTGGACAGGGTGCTGTAGATGGAAAGCGTCATTCACTGCCCCCAGGAGTCGCGCAGGGTGACGGTACGGTTGAACACCGGGGCGCCCGGCTTCGAGTCCTTCAGGTCGGCGCAGAAGTAGCCTTCGCGCTCGAACTGGAAGCGCTCTTCCGGCGCGGCATTGGCCAGCGACGGCTCGGCGCGGCAGCCCTTGAGCACCACCAGCGACTCCGGGTTGATGTTGTCGAGGAAGCTGCCGCCCTCCTCGTCGGTCTTCTCCGGGTTGGCGGCCTTGAACAGTCGGTCGTACAGGCGCACCTCGCACTCGACGCTCTCGGCGGCCGGCACCCAGTGGATCACGCCCTTGACCTTGCGGCCTTCCGGGTTCTTGCCCAGGGTGTTCGAATCAAAGGAGCAGCGCAGCTCGACGATATTGCCTTCGGCATCCTTGATCGCCTCGTCGGCGCGGATCACGTAGCTGCCGCGCAGGCGCACTTCGCCGCCGGGGATCAGGCGCTTGTAGCCGGCTGGCGGGACTTCCTCGAAGTCGCTGGCGTCGATGTAGATCTCGCGGGAGAACGGCAGCACGCGCACACCCATGTCCTGCTTGGGATGGCGCGGCAGCTCGAGGTTCTCGACCTGGCCTTCCGGATAGTTGGTGATCACCACCTTGAGCGGCTTGAGCACGCACATGGCGCGCGCGGCGTTGGCGTCGAGATCCTCGCGGATGGCGAATTCCAGCATGCCGATGTCGACCAGGCCGCCGGCGCGGTTGACGCCGATCATGTCGCAGAAGGCGCGGATCGATGCCGGGGTGTAGCCGCGGCGACGGTAGCCGGACAGGGTCGACATGCGCGGGTCGTCCCAGCCGGTCACGTGATTCTCATCGACCAGTTGCTTGAGCTTGCGCTTGCTGGTGATGGTGTAGTTCAGGTTGAGGCGGGCGAACTCGTACTGGCGCGGCTGGGCCGGCACCGGCAGGTTGGCGAGGAACCACTCGTACAGCGGGCGGTGATCCTCGAACTCCAGAGTGCAGATCGAGTGGGTGATGCCTTCCAGGGCGTCCGACTGGCCGTGGGTGAAGTCGTAGCTCGGGTAGATGCACCACTTGTCGCCGGTCTGGTGGTGATGGGCGTGGCGGATGCGGTAGAGGATCGGGTCGCGCAGGTTCATGTTCGGCGAGGCCATGTCGATCTTGGCGCGCAGCGCACGGGCGCCGTCGGGGAACTCGCCGGCCTTCATGCGCGCGAACAGGTCGAGGTTCTCCTCGACGCTGCGCTCGCGGAACGGGCTGTTCTTGCCCGGCTCGGTCAGGTTGCCGCGGTAGGCGCGCGCCTCGTCCGGCGACAGGTCGCAGACGTAGGCCTTGCCGGCCTCGATCAGGTGCACCGCCCAGGCGTACAGCTGGTCGAAGTAGTTGGAGGCGTAGCGCTCCTCGCCGGCCCACTTGAAGCCCAGCCACTCGACGTCGGCCTTGATGGCGTCGATGTACTCCTGGTCTTCCTTGGCCGGGTTGGTGTCGTCGAAGCGCAGGTTGCACTCGCCGCCGAACTCCTCGGCCAGGCCGAAGTTCAGGCAGATCGACTTGGCGTGGCCGATGTGCAGGTAGCCGTTGGGCTCCGGCGGGAAGCGGGTGATGATCTTGGCGTGCTTGCCGGCTTCCAGGTCGGCCTGGACGATCGGGCGCAGGAAGTTGGCGGCTTTTTCGACGGTGGGCTTGCTCATGGTGTCCTTGAACATGTCGGTGCCGGCCAGGGTAGGCCAGCCAATGCAAAGCGCTTATCATAGCGAACCCGTCAGGCACCCGACAGACCACCTGCCGCCGCAGGTGCCGGATGCCCTCACCCATTCAGCGGAATTCCCTCCATGATCAAGCTGCACACCAACTTCGGCGTCATCACCCTCAAGCTGTTTGCCGACAAGGCCCCGGAAACTGCCGCCAACTTCGAGCAGTATGTGAAGGACGGCCACTACAACGGCACCATCTTCCACCGCGTGATCGGCAACTTCATGATCCAGGGCGGCGGCTTCGAACCGGGCATGAAGCAGAAGAGCACCCGCGCACCGATCAAGAACGAGGCCAACAACGGCCTGTCCAACAAGGTCGGCACCATCGCCATGGCCCGCACCATGGACCCGCACTCGGCCAGCGCGCAGTTCTTCATCAACGTCGCCGATAACACCTTCCTCGACCATACCGCACCGACCACCCAGGGCTGGGGCTACGCCGTGTTCGGCGAAGTGGTGGAAGGCATGGACGTGGTCAACAAGATCAAGGCCGTGGCTACCGGCAATCGCTCTGGCCACGGCGACGTGCCGGTGGACGACGTGATCATCGAGAAGGCCGAAGTCGTCGCCGAGTGATTCGATGAGCGTCCTGTTCATCGCGGACCTGCATCTTGAAGCGCAGCGCCCGGACATCGTCCGGGCGTTTCTGCATTTCCTGGATACCCGCGCCGCCGGTGCCGAAGCGCTGTACATCCTCGGCGACTTCTTCGAGGTGTGGATCGGCGACGACGGCATGGACGAGTTCCAGCGCTCCATCGCCAGCGCCCTGCGCCGCCTGAGCGACAAGGGCACGCGCATCTACCTGATGCACGGCAACCGCGACTTCCTGCTCGGCAAGGGCTTCTGCCGCGAAGCCGGTTGCACCCTGCTCAGGGAAGGCAGCGTGGTGGAACTGTACGGCGAGCCGGTGCTGCTGCTACACGGCGACAGCCTGTGCACCCGCGACGAGAGCTACCAGCGCCTACGCAAGCGCCTGCGCAACCCGCTCTCGCTGTGGCTGCTGCGCAACCTGCCGCTGGCCACCCGCCACAAGCTGGCGCGCAAGCTGCGCGACGCCAGCCGCATGCGCACCCGCGAGAAGGCCGCCGACATCATCGACGTCACCCCCGAGGTGGTGCCGCAGGTGATGGCCGAGCGCCGCGTGCGCACCCTGATCCACGGCCATACCCACCGCCCCGCCGTGCACCGACTGCTGGTCGACGGCCACAACGCCCAACGCATCGTCCTCGGCGACTGGGACCGCCAGGGCTGGGCGCTGGAAGTGGACGCGCAGGGCTATCGCCTGGCGCCCTTTCCGCTGGACTGAGCCCGCCCGCGACCGGCAACGCGCCACCCTGGCTGCGTTGCGCTCGCAAACCGCTGCCGGCGGCCGTTGCAGAGCCATCGGCTTCGCGCAAGACACAACTCGCCTACTATCAATTCACAAACTGCGCAAGTGAATCGACCCATCCATTCGTCGCCATTTCACGAATACTGCGAACCATTTCACGATCCATTCACTCTCACTCCTCACTGTCGCAACAGACAGCACGGTGATGGCGCCCCTACTCGCGCCCGCCGCCATGGCTCCCCTATCTCCCCGAAGAGGAGCCGCCCCACCGACGGGACACGACGCCCCGTCAGCACAACTGGGCAAGGCGATACTTCAGCAGCCGCAACCTGCGGCGAGCGCCCTGCCGCTGCAACACCAGGAACAAGGACCTCCATCCAATCAATCGCAAGTGCCGCCGGCACCGAAAAAAGAAACAGAGAGGCAACCATGGAACTGAGCAACTTCCTCCAGGCATTCCTGCAACAGGAAACCGCCGTCGAACTCGCGCGCATGGGCATCGTCTACGTCCACCTGATCGCCTGCTGCGTGGCGGTCGGCCTGATCCTCACCAGCGACGTGGCGCTGATCCGCAACCTGCTGCGCGGTGGCGCCGCCGAGCCCGAACAGGCGCAGCATCTCGAACACCTGAAGAAGAGTGTCTCGCTCGCCCTGATCGTGCTGTGGGTCAGCGGCATCGGCATCGTCGGCCTCGACTATGCCGGCAAGGGCATGGAGTACTTCCTCAATCCCAAGCTGCAGGCCAAGGTGACCATCGTCACCCTGCTGACCCTCAACGGCTTCATCCTGCACGGCACCGTCCTGCCCGCCCTGCAGAAGAGCGGCTCGCTGCTGCAGCTGCCCCGCGGCCTGCGCAGCCTGGCGCTGCTGGCCGGCTCGGTTTCGGCGGTATCCTGGTTCTACGCCGCCATGCTCGGCATCGGCCGCCCGCTGGCCTGGAAGTACTCGCTGCTCGAGCTGATGGCGGCCTATCCGCTGCTCATCGCCGCCGGCTTCCTCGGCATGCAGCTGCTGTGCAGCTGGGCCGAACGGCGCAACGCCGGTGAGGATGAGTGGCCGGCCGGCGTGATCGTCACCGCCCACTGAATAGCGGCGATAACCTGAAATGAGAAAAGGGGGGGCAGCGATGCCCCCCTCTTCGTTTCAGGCCGCCGCGCCGCTGTGGAAACGGAACTCGGCGTCCGGGGTGAGGATCGCCTGGCGCTCGATCTCGGCGAAGAAGGCCACCCGCTCGTCGATCGGCTCGCCGGCGTACTGGCGGGCCATGTTCAGGTAGTCCTGGTAGTGGCGCGCCTCGGACTTGAGCAGCGAGACGTAGAACTTGCCCAGCTCCTCGTCGAGGAACGGCGCCAGCCGGTAGAAGCGCTCGCAGGAGCGCGCCTCGATGTAGGCGCCGACGATCAGGGTGTCGACCAGCTTGCCCGGCTCGTGCTTGCGGATGTGCGCGTGCAGGCGCTGGGCGTACTGCGAGGCGCTGACCGGACGGTAGGCGACGCCGCGCTTCTTCATCAGCGCGGCGACCTGCTCGAAATGCCGCAGTTCCTCGCGCGCCAGGCGCGACAGCTTGTACTGCAGGTCCTCCTTTTCTACATAGCGATACAGCAGGGTCAGCGCCGTGCTCGCCGCCTTCTTCTCGCAGTTGGCGTGGTCGATCAGCAGGATCTCGGGATGTTGCAGCGCCTGGTCGATCCAGGCCTGGGGCGTCGGGCAGAGCAGGAAGCTCTCGATCTCGGGGAGCAGGGACATGGCAATCCGGCTAGTCTTGGGAAGCCGCGCATTATACGGCTCCCGCCCGCCACCGGCATGCCCGGCGGTTGACGTGCATCAAGCGGCATTCCTCCTGCCTGCGTCTAGAGTTGAACCTGAAGCCAATGAGGGAGACGACCATGCAAGCCATCCGCAGCATCCTGGTAGTGCTGGAACCCGACCAGGAGGAAAGCCTCGCGCTCAAGCGCGCGCGGCTGATCGCCGGCTGCACCGGTTCCGAGCTGCACCTGCTGGTCTGCGACGGCCAGCACGACCGCGGCGAGTTCCTCGGCGAACTGACCGAAGGGCTGGAGACGGAAGGCTTCAAGGTCAGCACCCGCCAGGAATGGCAGGACGCCAGCCACGAGATCATCATCGCCGCCCAGCAGGCCGAAGGCTGCGGCCTGGTGGTCAAGCAGCACTACCCGGACAACCCGCTGAAGAAGGCCCTGCTCACCCCGGACGACTGGAAGCTGCTGCGCTACTGCCCCTGCCCGGTGCTGCTGGTCAAGACCGACCGCCCGTGGGGCGGCGGCAAGGTGCTGGCCGCGGTGGACGTCGGCAACGACGATCCCGAGCACCAGACCCTGCACGCGGCCATCGTCTGCCATGCCCACGAGGTCGCCCACCTGGCCAGGGGCGAACTGCACGTGCTCAGCGCCCACCCGGCGCCGATGCTCAGCGCCGCCGACCCGACCTTCCAGTTGCGCGAGACCATAGCCGCGCGCTACCGCGATGCCTGCCAGCGCTTCCAGGACGAATACGGCCTGAGCAACCACCAGCTGCACATCGCCGAAGGCCCGGCCGACCTGCTGATCCCGCAGCTGGCCCTGCAGCTCGACGCAGTGGTCACCGTGCTCGGCACCGTGGCGCGCACCGGCCTATCCGGCGCGCTGATCGGCAACACCGCCGAGGTGGTGCTGGACGTGCTGGAAAGCGACGTGCTGGTGCTCAAGCCGGACGACATCTGCGACCACCTGGAGAAGCTGCTCGAAGAACAACCCTGATCCCCCTGTGGGAGCAGATTCATCTGCGACCCTGTCGCGAATGAATTCGCTCCTACAACGGTGGCGCGATCAGACGCGGATATCCTCGCCGTCGACCAGGAAGCGCGGCGCGATGTAGCGCTGGTAGTGGGCCTCGGAGAGCAGGAAGAACTCGCGGTCGATGGCATCGCGCAGCTCGGGCAGGCCGCTGCCGCGGAACTCGGGCAGCAGCGTGATGCCGTAGGCCTCGATCTGCTGGATCTGCCGCGCGCCACGGGCGATCAGCTGGTAGGCCCAGCAGTAGGGCGACTGCTGGACCACGAAGCGGATCTGCCGCTGCTCCAGCTGGCGGCGCAGCAGGGCCGCATCGATCACCTCGAGCTTGGCCTGCACCACCTGCACCAGCAGGCCTTCCAGGCGCCGCCACACGGCGCGCTTCTCCTCCTCGCCGTACAGGTTCCAGTTCACCACCTCGTGGTGGAAACGCTTGCAGCCACGGCACACCAGGTCGCCGTAGACCGTGGAGCAGAGGCCGACGCAGGGGGTCTTGATGCGCTGTTGGGACATGGCGGAAGCGGACTGGCGAAGGAAACTGGGCGGCATGTTAGCCCTTTGTCTAAGCCGGGTCATCCGCCAGCGACCGGGAGTCTTGCTTAACTTATCGCGGTCTTTCCAGTAGAATCCGCCTGCCTTGTTACAGGCACCAATGTCCGCAGGAAGCTGTTTTCAAAGCGTCACGAGCACAGTAAACCCGGCTGGAAGCGGTTGGTGGACAGCATCGCGACAGATCGTTGTTCACCACCTCATCCTCGTCACAGTCGCCGGCGTAAAACTTTGAAAACAGCTTCTGGACGAGAGTCCCGGACTCCCGCATGGGACCACTGATGAGGGTAATACTGTGCTTGAAGCCTACCGCAAACACGTAGAAGAGCGTGCCGCCCTGGGCGTCGTGCCCCAGCCGCTGAACGCCGAGCAGACCGCTGCTCTGGTCGAGCTGCTGAAGAATCCGCCGGCTGGCGAAGAAGAATTCCTGGTTGACCTGATCACCAACCGCGTTCCCGCTGGCGTGGACGAAGCCGCCTACGTCAAGGCCGGCTTCCTGACCGCGCTGGCCAAGGGCGAAGCCACCTCCCCGCTGCTGAGCAAGACCCGCGCCGTCGAGCTGCTGGGCACCATGCAGGGCGGCTACAACATCGCTACCCTGGTCGAGCTGCTGGACAACGCCGAGCTGGCCAACGCCGCCGCCGAACAGCTCAAGCACACCCTGCTGATGTTCGATGCCTTCCACGACGTCGCCGAGCGCGCCAAGAAGGGCAACGAAGCCGCCAAGGGCGTGATGGCCTCCTGGGCCGAAGGCGAGTGGTTCACCAGCCGCCCGGCGCTGGCCGAGAAGATCTCCCTGACCGTATTCAAGGTCACCGGCGAAACCAACACCGACGACCTGTCCCCCGCTCCGGACGCCTGGTCGCGCCCCGACATCCCGCTGCACGCCCTGGCCATGCTGAAGATGGCCCGCGACGGCATCAACCCGGACGTTCCGGGCTCGGTCGGCCCGATCAAGCAGATGGAAGAGCTGAAGGCCAAGGGCTTCCCGGTCGCCTACGTCGGCGACGTGGTCGGCACCGGCTCCTCGCGCAAGTCCGCCACCAACTCCGTGCTGTGGTTCTTCGGTGACGACATCCCGAACGTGCCGAACAAGCGCGCCGGCGGCTTCTGCTTCGGCACCAAGATCGCCCCGATCTTCTACAACACCATGGAAGACGCCGGTGCCCTGCCGATCGAATTCGACTGCACCAACCTGGCCATGGGCGACGTCATCGACGTCTACCCGTACGCCGGCAAGGTCTGCAAGCATGGCACCGAAGAAGTCATCACCACCTTCGAACTGAAGACCGAAGTGCTGCTGGACGAAGTCCGCGCCGGCGGCCGCATCCCGCTGATCATCGGCCGTGGCCTGACCGAGAAGGCCCGTGCCGAGCTGGGCCTGGCGCCGTCCACCCTGTTCAAGAAGCCGGTCGCTCCGGCCGACAGCGGCAAGGGCTTCACCCTCGCCCAGAAGATGGTCGGCCGCGCCTGCGGTCTGCCGGAAGGCCAGGGCGTGCGTCCGGGCACCTACTGCGAGCCGAAGATGACCACCGTCGGCTCCCAGGACACCACCGGCCCGATGACCCGCGACGAGCTGAAGGACCTGGCTTGCCTGGGCTTCTCCGCCGACCTGGTGATGCAGTCCTTCTGCCACACCGCCGCCTATCCGAAGCCGATCGACGTCAACACCCACCACACCCTGCCGGACTTCATCATGAACCGCAGCGGCGTGTCCCTGCGTCCGGGCGACGGCATCATCCACAGCTGGCTGAACCGCATGCTGCTGCCGGACACCGTCGGTACCGGTGGTGACTCGCACACCCGCTTCCCGATCGGCATCTCCTTCCCGGCCGGTTCCGGCCTGGTCGCCTTCGCCGCCGCCACCGGCGTGATGCCGCTGGACATGCCGGAATCCGTGCTGGTGCGCTTCAAGGGCAAGATGCAGCCGGGTATCACCCTGCGTGACCTGGTGCATGCCATCCCCTACTACGCGATTCAGGCTGGCCTGCTGACCGTCGAGAAGAAGGGCAAGAAGAACATCTTCTCCGGCCGCATCCTCGAGATCGAAGGTCTGGAAGGTCTGACCGTCGAGCAGGCGTTCGAGCTGTCCGACGCCTCCGCCGAGCGTTCGGCTGCCGGTTGCACCATCAAGCTGCCGGAAGACGCCATCGCCGAGTACCTGAAGTCGAACATCACCATGCTGCGCTGGATGATCGGCGAAGGCTACGGCGATGCCCGCACCCTGGAGCGTCGCGCCCAGGCCATGGAAGCCTGGCTGGCCGATCCGCAGCTGCTGTCCGCCGATGCCGACGCCGAATACGCCGCCGTCATCGAGATCGACCTGGCCGAGATCAAGGAGCCGGTTCTCTGCGCTCCGAACGACCCGGACGACGCTCGCCTGCTGTCCACCGTTGCCGGTCAGAAGATCGACGAGGTGTTCATCGGCTCCTGCATGACCAACATCGGTCACTTCCGCGCTGCCGGCAAACTGCTGGACAAGGTCAAGGGTGGCATTCCGACCCGTCTGTGGCTGGCTCCGCCGACCAAGATGGACGCCCACCAGCTGACCGAGGAAGGCTACTACGGCATCTACGGCAAGGCTGGCGCGCGCATGGAAATGCCGGGCTGCTCGCTGTGCATGGGTAACCAGGCGCGCGTACAGACCGGCTCCACCGTGGTTTCCACCTCGACCCGTAACTTCCCGAACCGCCTGGGCGACGCTACCAACGTGTTCCTGGCTTCTGCTGAGCTGGCGGCTGTCGCCTCCATCCTCGGCAAGCTGCCGACCGTCGAGGAGTACATGGAATACGCGAAGAACATCGACAGCATGGCTGCCGACGTCTACCGCTACCTGTCCTTCGACCAGATGGCCGAGTACCGCGATGCTGCGGCCAAGGCCAACATCCCGGTGCTGCAGGCCTGAGCCCGGTAAGCGCTAGATCGCTGTAGGAAGAAGCCCCGCCCCGTGCGGGGCTTTTTCTTTTCTACCCGCCATGTGGCACAGCGCTTGCTTCGTCGTGACCATCCGAACGCTCCAACGGCGGAGCCGTTCCCCGACAATGGCGTCGTACCCGACTGTCGCCCAGAGCGATGGCCGGTACGGCGCTTTTTTGTGCAGCGATGGAACACACGCGATGACCGACCACCACGCAACGCCACGCCCCGACGCCCTGGCCTGGGTCGCCGGCTCCGATGCCCCGGAAAAGAACGTCCTCGAACTCGGCTTCATGGCCCTGGCCGACTCGGCGCCGCTGATCGTCGCCGCCACCCAGGGCTTCGCCCAGCCCTACGGCCTGACCCTCAACCTGCGCCGCCAGGCCTCCTGGGCCGGCCTGCGCGACAAGCTGCTCGGCGGCGAACTGGATGCCGCGCAGATGCTCTACGGCCAGGTCTACGGCATCCACCTCGGCCTCGGCAGCCCGATCACGCCCATGGCCATCCTCATGGGCCTGAACCAGAACGGCCAGTCGATCACCCTGAGCCAGGCCCTGCGCGCGGCCGGCGTGACCGACGGCGAGGCGCTGCGCGCACGCACGCACCAGGGCGGTGCACGCCTGACCCTCGCCCACACCTTCCCCACCGGCACCCACGCCCTGTGGCTGTACTACTGGCTAGCCAGCCACGGCATCCATCCCCTCGCCGACGTGCACAGCGTGGTGGTGCCGCCGGCGCAGATGGTCACCCACCTGCGCGCCGGGCGCATCGACGGCTTCTGCGCCGGCGACCCCTGGGGCGCCCACGCGGTGGACGAGAACCTCGGCTTCACCGTCGCCACCAGCCAGTCGATCTGGCCGGACCACCCGGAGAAGGTGCTCGGCGTCACCCGCACCTTCGCCGAGGAATGCCCCAACAGCGCCCGCGCCCTGACCATGGCCCTGCTCGAGGCCTGCCGCTTCATCGACGCCAGCGTGGAAAACCGCCGCAGCACCGCCCAGCTGCTCAGCGCCGCCGAATACGTCAACGCGCCGGTCGCCACCCTCGAGCCGCGCTTTCTCGGCCACTACCAGGACGGCCTCGGCCACGCCTGGCTGGACGCCCACCCGCTGCGCTTCTTCGCCGACGGCGCGGTGAACATGCCCTACCTGTCCGACGGCATCTGGTTCCTCACCCAGCTGCGCCGCTGGGGTCTGCTGCGCGACGATCCGCAGTACCATGAACTGGCCGGCCAGGTGCACCAGCTCGCGCTGTACCGCGAGGCCGCCGGCGCGCTGGGCATCGCCGTGCCGGCAGCCATGCGCCGCTCCACTCTGCAGGATGGCAGGGTCTGGGACGGCAGCGATCCGGCCGGCTACGCGCGCAGCTTCGACCTGCACGCACTGGCCGAACGCCAGAAGCTGGCCCTCTGATAGCGGGAGACATGTCCATGCTGCGCATCCTCCTGATCAACGACACCGCGAAGAAGGTCGGCCGCCTGAAGAGCGCGCTGAACGAAGCCGGCTTCGAGGTGATCGACGAGTCCGGGCTGACCGTCGACCTGCCGGCGCGGGTGGCCGCCGTGCGCCCCGACGTGATCCTGATCGACAGCGAATCGCCCGGCCGCGACGTCATGGAGCAGGTCTGCCTGCTCAGCCGCGACCAGCCGCACCCCATCGTCATGTTCACCGACGAGCACGACCCCGGCGTGATGCGTCAGGCCATCCGCTCCGGGGTCAGCGCCTACATCGTCGAGGGCATCCACGTCCAGCGCCTGCAGCCGATCCTCGACGTGGCCATGGCCCGCTTCGAGAGCGACCAGGCCCTGCGCGCCCAGCTCAACGCCCGCGACCAGCAGCTCGCCGAGCGCAAGCGCATCGAGCTGGCCAAGGGTCTGCTGATGAAGATGCGCCAGTGCAACGAAGAGGAGGCCTACACCCTGATGCGCCGCCAGGCGATGAGCAAGCAGCAGAAGCTGATCCAGGTGGCCGAGCAGATCATCTCGATGCACGAGATGCTCGGTAACTGACCTGCATCGCTCCGACAGCGGGTGCCCATGCTCCTGCGTGGGCACCCGGACCTGTCGCGATCCCGACACTGGCTGCCACGCTGGAGCAACAGGTACAACCTCCCTCCTCAGTCCAGGCCGAGAAACTTCAGCGTCGCCCGGTACAGCTTGCCCTCGCCGCAGACCAGCACCAGCGCGTCGCCCGACTTCGCCGAGCCGAGGATGTTGGTCAGGTCGCGGGTCAGCCGGAAGGGGTTGTCGAGCATCGCCACCTGCACGTCGCCGCCCTCCGGCAGGGCGCGGTCGGCGACCAGCCGGTCCGGATTGCGGGTCACCGTGATCCTGAGCGCCTTGCCGCCGAAACGGGTGTCGAGGAATTCGCTGCCGGCCGAGCGCTGCGCCCCGACCCTGAGGCTGACTGCCTTCATGAACTGCTCCGTGTCTGTGGGGAGACACAAGCGCAGCATTAACCGGGCCAGCTCCGTACCCCCCGCTTCGCGACAGGGCGTCGCACTTCGACCATTGCAGCGCTTGCAGGCAACGAGCGGCCGGCGTATGTTGCTCCGCGCAGGCCAGCGCACTGGCCAACGTCGCTCGGACGGTTCCGGGCGCTTACGTCTCTCGAGGAAATCATGGCCGAACACGGCAAGCGCCGCTTTGCGCGCATCGATCGTCTCCCCCCCTACGTCTTCAACATCACCGCCGAGCTGAAGATGGCCGCCCGCCGCCGTGGCGAGGACATCATCGACTTCAGCATGGGCAACCCCGACGGCGCCACCCCGCCGCACATCGTCGACAAGCTGGTGCAGGTCGCCCAGCGCGAAGACACCCACGGCTACTCCACCTCGCGCGGCATCCCGCGCCTGCGCCGCGCCATCTCGCGCTGGTACCAGGACCGCTACCAGGTCGACATCGACCCGGACAGCGAAGCCATAGTCACCATCGGCTCCAAGGAAGGCCTGGCGCACCTGATGCTGGCCACCCTCGACCACGGCGACACCGTGCTGGTGCCCAACCCCAGCTACCCGATCCACATCTACGGCGCGGTGATCGCCGGCGCCCAGGTGCGCTCGGTGCCGCTGGTGCCCGGCGTCGACTTCTTCGCCGAGCTGGAGCGGGCGATCCGCGAGGCGATTCCCAAGCCGAAGATGATGATCATCGGCTTCCCCTCCAACCCCACTGCTCAGTGCGTGGAGCTGGACTTCTTCGAGCGCGTGGTGGCGCTGGCCAAGCAGCACGACATCCTCGTGGTGCACGACCTGGCCTACGCCGACATCGTCTACGACGGCTGGAAGGCGCCGTCGATCATGCAGGTGCCGGGCGCCAAGGACGTCGCCGTGGAGTTCTTCACCCTGTCCAAGAGCTACAACATGGCCGGCTGGCGCATCGGCTTTATGGTCGGCAATCAAGAACTCGTGAGCGCCCTGGCGCGGATCAAGAGCTACCACGACTACGGCACCTTCACCCCGCTGCAGGTAGCCGCCATCGCCGCCCTGGAAGGCGACCAGCAGTGCGTGCACGAGATCGCCGAGAAGTACCGCGAGCGGCGCAACGTGCTGGTCAAGGGCCTGCACGAGATCGGCTGGATGGTCGAGAAGCCCAAGGCGTCGATGTACATCTGGGCGAAAATCCCCGAGGCCTACGCCCATCTCGGCTCGCTGGAGTTCGCCAAGAAGCTGCTGGCCGAGGCCAAGGTGTGCGTTTCCCCCGGCGTCGGCTTCGGCGACTACGGCGACGACCACGTGCGCTTCGCGCTGATCGAGAACCTCGACCGCACCCGCCAGGCGATCCGCGGCATCAAGGCGATGTTCCGCGCCGACGGCCTGCTGCCGGCGAAGGCAGCCAAGGGCGACAGCTGATCCTCGGGTAGGATGGGAAACTGCCGAAGGCATTTCCCACCCTGGAGCCGGCCACGGTGGACAAGGCTGCGCCGTTGTCCACCCTACATCTCACCCCCGGTACAACCGCTCGACATCCTCCGCCCGGCACAGCTCGGTGCCCGGGCGCAGGATGGTCGCCGAGCCGGCGGCGATGCCGTAGCGCACCGCATCCGTCAGGCTCCAGCCGCGACTCAGGGCCAGCACCATGGCGCCGACCATGCTGTCGCCGGCACCCACCGCGCTGCACACCGGCACGTCCAGCGGCGCGAAGCGCTCGATGCCCTCCTTGCTGGCCAGCACCGCCCCCTCGCCACCCAGCGACAGCACGATGACCTCCGCCACGCCACGCCCGATCAGCTCGCGCAGCGCCGCTTCCTGCGCCGCCGCGCCCTCCACCTTGCCGCCCATCAGGGTGGCCAGCTCGCTGAGGCTCGGCTTGAGCAGGTGGATGCCGCCGCGTCCGGCGGCGTAGGCGAGCGCCTCGCCCGAGCAGTCGAGCACCAGCCGCGCCTTGATGCGCCGCGCCAGCGCGGCCACTGCGTCGAAGTAAGCCAGCGCCACGCCGGGCGGGAAGCTGCCGCTGAGGACGATGAACTCTGGCGCGGGATCAAGCGCGGCGATGGCGTCCAGGCAGGCCTGCTGTTCGGCCGCCGACAGTTCCGGGCCCGGCAGCACGAAGCGGAACTGCCGGCCGGTGGCGGTCTCGTCGACGGTGAAGCTCTCGCGGGTATCGCCGGCGATCGGCACGCGCAGCTGCGGCAGCGCCAGAGCGGCGAGGATGCGCTCGAGCATGTCGCCGAACGGCCCGCCGGCCGGATAGACCGCCACGACGTCGCCGCCGAGCTCGGCGACCACCCGCGCCACGTTGATGCCGCCGCCGCCCGGATCGTAGCTCGGCAGGCTGCAGCGCAGCTTGCGGGTCGGCTCGACCTGGGCGGTGGCGGTGGACAGGTCCATCGCCGGGTTGAGGGTCAGGGTGGCAATGCGCGGCATCGGAGGCTCCAGACTGGCCCGCCGCAGCGGGATAGCGGGTTCGTGTTGCCCCCTATTCTGCCCCAGGCGGTGGCACGCGCGCCGCAAAAGGCAGCGTTCCGCCACCCGCCGCTGAACCAAAACGGCCCTCGCTCCGCCCGCGCTGCACAGCCCTGGCCTGGACCTCTGGCGCAGGGAGCCGCCGCGCCGACTGCACACCCAAGGGCAATCCATTGATTTTCCTGAAGATCCCCTGGACCGCCGGACGCCGGATCAGGCATTCACGCGCCGCCCCGCAGGCCGCGACAAAACTGGCAAGCCCCTTGCAGGAGTGAACGTACATCCGTCTTCGGATCGCCAACGGCGGTGATCGGGACGAACTGACAAAGACGTCAAAAGCCAGCTGATCCCTGCAGGATCGGCGCGCTTGCGACGTCTTTTTTCGTTTCTGACCTTTGGGAAATCGCCATGCACATTCGCAGTCACCGTCGTTTCTTCAAGCATGCCCTCGCCGCCGCTGCCCTGCTGCTCGCCCCGCTGGCCAGCTCCGTCGCCCTGGCCGCCGATCCGGAGAAGGAAGAACTCAAGCTCGGCTTCATCAAGCTCACCGACATGGCCCCGCTGGCCATCGCCTACGAGAAGGGCTTCTTCGAGGACGAAGGCCTGTACGTCACCCTCGAGGCACAGGCCAACTGGAAGGTGCTGCTCGACCGGGTGATCACCGGCGAGCTGGACGGCGCGCACATGCTGGCCGGCCAGCCGCTGGGCGCCACCATCGGCTTCGGCACCAAGGCCGAGGTGGTCACCGCCTTCTCCATGGACCTCAACGGCAACGGCATCACCGTGTCCAACGCCGTATGGGAGGAGATGAAAAAGCACGTGCCGATGCAGGACGGCAAGCCGGTGCACCCGATCAAGGCCGACGCGCTCAAGCCGGTGATCGAGCAGTACAAGGCCCAGGGCAAGCCGTTCAACCTCGGCATGGTGTTCCCGGTCTCCACCCACAACTACGAGCTGCGCTACTGGCTGGCCGCCGGCGGTATCAACCCCGGCTACTACGCTCCCGCCAAGGGCGACATCACCGGCACCATCAGCGCCGACGCCCTGCTCTCGGTGACCCCGCCGCCGCAGATGCCGGCCACCCTCGAGGCCGGCACCATCAGCGGCTACAGCGTGGGCGAGCCGTGGAACCAACAGGCGGTATTCAAGGGCATCGGCGTGCCGGTGATCACCGACTACGAGATCTGGAAGAACAACCCGGAGAAGGTCCTCGGCGTGTCCAAGGCCTGGGCCGACGCCAACCCGGAAACCCACAAGCGCCTGGTCAAGGCGCTGATCCGCGCCGCCATGTGGCTGGACGAGAACGACAACGCCAACCGCGCCGAGGCGGTGCAGATCCTCGCCCGCCCCGAGTACGTCGGCGCCGACGCCAAGGTGATCGCCAACTCGATGACCGGCACCTTCGAGTACGAGAAGGGCGACAAGCGCGAAGTCCCGGACTTCAACGTGTTCTTCCGCTACAACGCCACCTTCCCCTACTACTCCGACGCCATCTGGTACCTGACCCAGATGCGCCGCTGGGGCCAGATCGCCGAGAACCAGCCGGACAGCTGGTACTTCGAGACCGCCCGGAAGGTCTACCAGCCGCAGACCTACCAGGCGGCCGCCGCCGAACTGGTCGCCGAGGGCAAGGCCGCGGCTTCCGACTTCCCGCCGGCCGGCGAGGAAGGCTTCCGCGCGCCGAGCAGCGACTTCATCGACGGCCTCACCTATGACGGGCGCAAGCCGAACGCGTACATCGAGCAGTTCAAGATCGGCCTTAAGGCCGACTCCGCGCTGTGATGCCCGATCCGTCCCGGGAGCCGGCCACGCCGGCTCCCCTCAGCCCCGAGGACCAGACGATGAGCAATCCCGCCGTCGCCAAACCGATCCAGGACACCATCAAGTCCGCCCACAAGGCCGCGCTGATCCAGCGCTGGATGCCCGCCCTGCTGCTGCCCGCCGCCGGCATCCTGGCCTTCCTGCTGTTCTGGCAGGTCGTCGCCGGCAGCATCGACACCAGCCTGGGCAAGTTCCCCGGCCCGACCCAGGTGGTCGGCCAGTTCACCAGCCTGGTGCAGGAGCATGTCGCCGAGCAGCGCAAGGCCGACGACTTCTACGCCCGCCAGGAAGCGCGCAATGCCGAGCGGCTGGCCAAGGACCCCGACGCCAAGGTGAGCGTGCGCCCGTACACCGGCAAGCCGACCTTCTTCAAGCAGATCCTCACCAGCCTGTACACGGTGATGACCGGCTTCGCCCTCGCCTCGCTGCTGGCCATCCCGCTGGGCATCGTCTGCGGCCTGAGCAAGCCGATCTACAGCGCCATCAACCCGCTGATCCAGGTGTTCAAGCCGGTGTCGCCGCTGGCCTGGCTGCCGCTGGTGACCATGGTGGTCAGCGCCGTGTACACCAGCGCCGACCCGCTGCTGGCCAAGTCCTTCGTCACCTCGGCCTTCACCGTGGCGCTGTGCTGCCTGTGGCCGACGGTGATCAACACCACGGTCGGCGTCGCCAACCTGGACAAGGACCTGCTCAACGTCAGCCGCGTGCTCAGCCTGTCGCCGCTCGACCACGTGCGCCGCATCGTGCTGCCCGCCGCCATCCCGATGATCTTCACCGGCCTGCGCCTGTCGCTGGCCACCGGCTGGATGGTGCTGATCGCCGCCGAGATGCTGGCGCAGAACCCGGGCCTGGGCAAATTCATCTGGGACGAGTTCCAGAACGGCAGCTCCAACTCCCTCGGCCGCATCATGGTCGCCGTGCTGACCATCGGCCTGATCGGCTTCGTCCTCGACCGTCTCATGCTCGGCCTGCAACGCCGCGTCAGCTGGGACAAGAACGCCGACCTGCGCTAAGCGCCCTTCATCAGGAGTCCGCCATGAACAACGCACACCTCGAACTGACCGGCGTCGGCATCAGCTTCCCCACCGACAAGGGCCTGTTCTGCGCCCTCTCGAACGTCAACCTGAAGATCGCGAGGGGCGAATTCGTCTCGCTGATCGGCCACTCCGGCTGCGGCAAGTCCACCGTGCTCAACATCGTCGCCGGCCTCTACCAGGCCAGCACCGGCGGGGTGATCCTCGACGGCAAGGAGGTCAACGCCCCCGGCCCGGAGCGCGCGGTGGTGTTCCAGAACCACAGCCTGCTGCCCTGGCTGACCTGCTACCAGAACATCGAACTGGCCGTGCAGCAGGTGTTCAAGGGCAAGAAGGGCAAGGCGGAGATGCGCGAGTGGATCGAGTACAACCTCGACCTGGTGCACATGACCCACGCCCGCGACAAGCGCCCCAGCGAGATTTCCGGCGGCATGAAGCAGCGCATCGGCATCGGCCGCGCGCTGGCCATGCAGCCCAAGGTGCTGCTGATGGACGAGCCGTTCGGCGCCCTCGACGCCCTGACCCGCGCCCACCTGCAGGACTCGCTGATGGAGATCCACGCCGACCTCGGCAACACGGTGATCATGATCACCCACGACGTCGACGAGGCGGTGCTGCTCTCCGACCGCATCGTGATGATGAGCAACGGCCCGGCGGCCACCGTCGGCGACATCCTCCAGGTCGACCTGGCGCGCCCGCGCGAGCGCATGGCACTGGCCCACGATCCGCGCTACCACGAGTACCGCGCCGCGGTGCTGGAGTTCCTCTACCAGCGCCAGAAGCGCCCGGCCGCCTGACACCCGTCCTGCCGCATGCGCCTGGCCGCAACCGCTGATCGGCCAGACGCATGCAAGGGCGGCTGGTCGATGGCATCGCGCTATACCTGTTGAAGCGGCCAGCCTCGACAGGAGATCTCCATGCTGCCCTTGCGTACCCTGCTCCCCGCCGTTCTGCTGGCGGCCCTTCCCCTCCTTCAGGCCCATGCCGACGAGCACCTGATCGAGCGCGGTCGCTATCTGGTGCAGATCTCCGGCTGCAACGACTGCCATACCTCCGGCTACCTGATGGCGCCGGGCAAGGTCGCCGAGACCGACTGGCTCAAGGGCGACAACCTCGGCTGGTACGGCCCCTGGGGCACCACCTATCCCAGCAACCTGCGCCTGGTGCTGCCCAGGCTCAGCGAAAGCCAGTGGCTGGCCCTGGCGCGCCAGGCCAACTATCGCCCGCCGATGCCCAACCAGACCCTGCACCACATGACCGACGAGGACCTGCGCGCCATCTACCAGCTGGTCAAGCACCTCGGCCCGGCCGGCGAGCCGGCGCCGATGGCCCTGCCGCCCGGCGACATGCCGGAGGGGCCGGTGGTGATGTTCCCCATGCCGCCGGCCGCCAGCAAATAGCCGGCAGCCCGCCGGACGCCCCGTGGCGGCGCACGATGCGCCGCCACGCCCTCTTTTGAATCACGCCCGACTCCTCTGGTGAACCCCAGACGGCCATTTTCCAAGCCCTCGGCACATTGGCACAGCTCTTGCTGAAGCTCTGGCAACGGCAGCCAATGGCGGCTGCCGCACTGACGACAAAGGCGTCGCATCACCCAGCCCCGGCTGGCGTGCTGCGACGCCTTTTTCGTTTCACGCCCCAATGCCCGGGGCGGGCCGCTGCCGCGTGATCCGCGCAGCGGCCCAGTGACCCTTTCCCCCAGCGGTGGCTCTGCCACCAGCGCCCGGCCACAAGCCCGGCGTTATCCGGGGGACTGGCGCGGCCTGCCGACCAGGCTCGCTTGCGCGCCAGCCCCCGGTCTTTTGCGAACTTTGGATCCGAGGTGTCAGATGAACACGAGTTTCTGGAAAGCCGGCCACACGCCAACCCTGTTCGCCGCATTTCTCTATTTCGACCTGAGCTTCATGGTCTGGTACGTGCTCGGCCCGCTGGGCGTGCAGATCGCCGCCGACCTCGGCCTGACCACCCAGCAACGGGCGATGATGGTCGCCACGCCGATCCTCGCCGGCGCCGTGCTGCGCTTCCTGATGGGCCTGTTCGCCGACCGCACCTCGCCGAAGACCGCCGGCCTGGTCGGCCAGGCGATCGTCATCGCCGCCCTCGCCGTGGCCTGGCTGCACGGCGTGCACAGCTACCAGCAGGCGCTGCTGCTCGGCCTGTTCCTCGGCTTCGCCGGCGCTTCCTTCGCCGTCGCCCTGCCGCTGGCCTCGCAGTGGTACCCGGCGCAGCACCAGGGCAAGGCCATGGGCATCGCCGGCGCCGGCAACTCCGGCACCGTGCTCGCCGCGCTGTTCGCCCCGCTGCTGGCCAGCGCCTTCGGCTGGAACAACGTGTTCGGCCTGGCGCTGATCCCGCTGGTGCTGACCCTGATCATCTTCGCCGCCGTGGCGAAGAACGCCCCCGAGCGGCCCAAGCCCAAGGCGCTCGGCGACTACCTGAAGGCGCTCACCGACCGCGACAGCTGGTGGTTCATGCTGTTCTACAGCGTCACCTTCGGCGGCTTCCTCGGCCTGGCCAGCACACTGCCCGGCTACTTCCACGACCAGTACGGCTTCGACCCGGTCAAGGCCGGCTACTACACCGCCGCCTGCGTGTTCGCCGGCAGCCTGCTGCGCCCGCTGGGCGGCGCCCTGGCCGACCGCATCGGCGGCATCCGCACCCTGCTGGTGATGTACACCGTGGCCTCGCTGTGCATCGCCGCGGTCGGCTTCAACCTGCCCAGCTCGACCGCCGCGCTGGCGCTGTTCGTGGTCGCCATGCTCAGCCTGGGCGCCGGCAACGGCGCGGTGTTCCAGCTGGTGCCGCAGCGCTTCCGCCAGACCATCGGCGTGATGACCGGGCTGATCGGCATGGCCGGCGGCATCGGCGGCTTCGCCCTGACCGCGGGCCTGGGCGCGGTCAAGCAGTCCACCGGCGACTACCAGCTCGGCCTGTGGCTGTTCGCCGCCCTCGGCGTGGTCGCCTGGATCGGCCTGCACAGCGTCAAGCTGCGCTGGCGCACCACCTGGGGCTCGGCGGCGGTGACCGCGGCGCGGGTCTAGGACTGTATATGCGCTGCGCACCGGGACGCCCCTCTGGTGCGCGCGGCGCACCCTACTGACCTGCGTCACCCGTCGCATGCAGGGTGCGCCATGCGCACCATTGCGCCCCCAACCTGACAGGACCGTCCCATGCCCCTGCACCTGACCATCGGCGAAGCCAGCGCCACCGGCCCGCGAGCCGAGAACCAGGACGCCATCCGCGTGGTGACCCCGGCGCCGGCGCTGGCCGCCAGCAAGGGCCACCTGCTGGCCCTGGCCGACGGCGTCAGCCAGTGCGCCGACGGCGGTCTGGCCGCCCGCGCCACCCTGCAGGCGCTGGCGCTGGATTACTACGCCACCCCGGAAACCTGGCCGGTAGCGCAGTCGCTGGATCGCCTGCTGGTCGCCCACAACCGCTGGCTGCACAGCGCCGGCGGTGGCCAGCCGCTGCTCACCACCCTCACCGCCCTGGTGCTGCGCGGGCGGCGCTTCACCCTCGCCCACGTCGGCGACTGCCGCGCCTACCGCTGGCACGCCGGCAGGCTGCAGCGCCTGACCTGCGAGCACGTCTGGGAGCAGGAGGGCATGCAGCACGTGCTCAAGCGCGCCCTCGGCCTCGACCAGCACCTGGTGATGGACTACCTGGACGGCGACCTGCAGGCCGGCGAGACCTTCCTGCTGCTGTGCGACGGCATCTGGGCGACCCTCGACGACGGCGTGATCCGCGACATCCTCGCCACCGAGCGCGAGCCGCAGGCGATCGCCGATGCCCTGGTCGCCACCGCCCACCATGCCGGCAGCCAGGACAACGCCAGCGCCGTGGTGGTGCGCATCGACGAACTGCCGGAAGCCAGCCTGGCCGACGCCCTCGCCAGCCTGCCCGAGTGGCCGCTGCCGCCGCGCCTGCGCGACGGCCAGGACTTCGAGGGCTGGCGGGTCGAAGGCCTGCTCGCCGAGAGCCGCCAGTCGCTGCTGTACCGGGTGCGCGACGGCCAGGGCCGTCCCTGGCTGCTCAAGACCCTGCCGGGAAGCCGCAGCGATGAGCCCGGCGCCCAGCAGGCGCTGCTGCAGGAGGAATGGTTCCTGCGCCGGGTCGCCGGCCTCGGCTTCCCCGAGGTGCACGGCCTGCCGCAGCGCCAGCACCTGTACTTCGTCATGCGCGAGTACTCCGGGCAGACCCTGGCCGCCCGTCTGGAGCAGCAGGGGCCGCTGCCGCTGGCCGACTGGCTGCAGATCTCGCGCAGCCTGCTGCGCGCCCTCGGCCAGTTGCACCGGCGCAACATCCTGCACCGCGACATCAAGCCGGAGAACCTGCTGGTCGGCGACGGCGGCGAGCTGCTGCTGCTCGACTTCGGCCTCGCCTACTGCCCCGGCCTGTCCGCCGACGAGGCGCACAGCCTGCCCGGCACGCCCAGCTACATCGCTCCGGAAGCCTTCGCCGGCGCCGCGCCGGAGCCGCGCCAGGACCTGTTCGCCGCCGGCGTCTGCCTGTACCGCCTGCTCACCGGCCAGTATCCCTACGGCGAACTGGAGCCGTTCCAGCAGCCGCCCAACAAGGCGCCGACCACCGCCAGCCGCTACCGCCCGGACCTGCCGGCCTGGCTCGACGAGCTGCTGCTCAGGGCGCTGGCGAGCAATCCCGCCCAGCGCTTCGAGACCGCCGAGGAATGGCTGCTGGCCCTCGACCAGGGCGAGCGCCGCGCCCGCGACCTGCCCGCCCGCCCGCTGCTCGAACGCGAGCCGCTGAAGTTCTGGCGCGGCCTGGCGCTGGTTTCGCTGCTGGTCAACCTGATCCTGCTGGTGATGGCACTCAAGCCGTAGCCTGCCGCCCGGCCCGGGCCGGCCATTGCGTCCCGGCGCTTGGCCGGGCCGGTCACTGTTGCGCGGCGGCCCGCGGCGAACCGGCCAGCGCCTCGTCGACCATCTGCAGGAAGGTATCGATGATCCGCCGCGTACGCTGTTCGCGCAGGCACACCAGGGTTTCGGTCATCTGCCGCCGGCAGTCGCGGATCGGCAGCGCGTGCACCTGCGGGTGCTCGCCCAGCTCCGCCGCCGACACCACGCCCACCCCCATACCCGCCAGCACCAGCTCGCGCACCGCCTCGCGGCCCTCGACCTCGATGGCCGGGCGCAGGCGCAGGCCGGCCTGCTGCATCTCCTCCTCGAGCAGCTGGCGGGTCATCGAACCCTGCTCGCGCAGCACCATCGGCAGGTCGTCGAGGTCGGCCAGGACGATGTCGTGGCGCTGCGCCCACGGATGGCTGCGCGCGACGAAGGCCACCAGCGGGCCGCTGCTCAGGGTCTGGCACAGCAGGCGCGCGTCCTCCACCGGGCGGCCGAGCACCGCCAGGTCGGCGCGGTAGTCGAACAGGCGGCCGAGGGCCTCGTCGGTATTGCCGGTGACCAGGCTGATGCGGATGCCGGGGTAGCGCGCGTTGAAGCGGGCGATATAGGGCAGCACATGCACCGGCGAGTCCACCGCCAGGGTCAGCTGGCCGCTGCGCAGGGCGCGCGAGCTGGACAGCAGCTCCTCGGCCTCGCCCTCGGCGGCGAACAGCCGCTGGGTGATGGCCAGCAGGCGCTCGCCCAGCTCGCTGAGCTGCACCGAGCGCTTGGTGCGGTGGAACAGCTGCACCCCGTAGAGTTCCTCGAGCTTGCGCACCTGGTCGGAAATCGCCGGCTGGCTGAGGAACAGGCGCTCGGCCGCGCGGGTGAAGCCGCCGTGCACCGCCACCGCGTGGAAGGCCTTGAGCTGGGCATGGGAGATCGCCATCGGATTTCTCGCAGTAATAAGCTGTAGTTGTTTTTGAAATATCATAAAACGATTTTATTTATTAGTGCCGAATTGGTTTGATCGTCGCCAGGCAGTCACCCGCTGCGTCCTACCGAACAGGAGACGATCATGAGCAAAGCCGAATTCATCGCCACATCCCAGCCGCTGCCCGCGCCGGCGCTGGGCGAGCCCTACCTGCTCACCCCCGGCCCGCTGACCACCTCGCTGGCCACCAAGCAGGCCATGCTGCGCGACTGGGGTTCGTGGGACGGCGAGTTCAACCAGGTCACCGCCGAGATCCGCCGCGAGCTGGTGGCGATGGCCGGGGTGGCGGACGACAGCTACGTCTGCGTGCCCGTGCAGGGCAGCGGCACCTTCGCCGTCGAGGCGGCGCTGGCCGCCGCGGTGCCGCGCGACGGCAAGGCGCTGGTGCTGATGAACGGCGCCTACGGCAAGCGCGCGCGGCAGACCCTCGACTACCTCGGTCGCGCCCACGTCAGCCTGGACAAGGGCGACTACCTGCCGCCGCAGCCTGAGGAGGTCGACCAGCTGCTGCGCGACAACCCCGACGTCACCACGGTGTTCCTGGTCCACTGCGAGACCAGCTCGGGCATCCTCAATCCTCTGCGCGAGATCGCCGCGGTGGTCAAGGCGCACGGCAAGCTGCTGATGGTCGACGCCATGAGCTCGTTCGGCGCGGTGCCGCTGACCGTCGACGCCATCCCCTTCGACATCCTGGTGTCCTCGGCCAACAAGTGCATCGAGGGCATCCCCGGCTTCGGCTTCGTCATCGCCCGCCGCGATCTGCTCGAGCAGTCCAGGGGGCGCTTCCACTCGCTGAGCCTCGACCTGTTCGAGCAGTGGCAGTACATGGAGCGCAGCGGCCAGTGGCGCTTCACCCCGCCGACCCACAGCGTGGTGGCCTTCCGCGCCGCACTCGAGCAGCACCGCGCCGAGGGTGGCGTCGCCGGGCGCCTGGCGCGCTACTCGCGCAACCGCGACGTGCTGGTGGCCGGCATGCGCGCCCTGGGCTTCCGCACCCTGCTGGAGGACCGTTGGCTGTCGCCGATCATCACCACCTTCTTCTGCCCCGAGCACCCCAACTTCGAGTTCAAGCGCTTCTACGACGAGCTGAAACAGCGCCAGTTCATCATCTACCCCGGCAAGCTGACCCTCGCCGAGAGCTTCCGCATCGGCCACATCGGCCAGATCGACGAGGGCATCGTCCAGCAGTTGCTGCGCGCCATCGCCGAATCGCTGGCGGCCATGCAGGTGGACATCCGCGGCCCGGCCGCCTGAAACGCAGGCCGCCTGAACCGCAGGCCGCGAGCCCCGCTGGCTCGCGGCAGCCCACCCCACGGCGGCACGCGCGAGACCGATCGACGGTCCTTCGCACGTGGCGCCCGGCGCGATAACAAGAACGACTTCCAGCTTTGAACTGCCGATTCCTACAAGCAAAAGAGGCCAGATTCATGACGCAGCACGCGAGCGGTTCGTCCTTCCGATTGTTCAGCAGCGATCTCCAGCGCTGGCGCTGGCAGATCTTCGCCATCACCTGGCTGGCCTACGCCGCCTTCTACTTCACTCGCAAGGCCTTCTCGGTGGCCAAGCTCGGCATCGGCGAGGACCCCGATTTCAGCCTCGACAAGGCCGCCATGGCCAACCTCGACGCTCTGTACCTCGGCGCCTACGCCGTCGGCCAGTTCGTCTGGGGCGTGTTCGCCGACCGCTTCGGTACCCGCGTGGTGGTGTTCGGCGGCCTCTTGGTCTCGGCGCTGGCCGCCCTGCTGATGGGCACCTTCGCCACCCTGCCGATCTTCGCCACCTGCATGGTGGTGCAGGGCCTGGCGCAGTCCACCGGCTGGTCGGGGCTGTGCAAGAACATCGGCTGCTTCTTCGCCACCCGCGAGCGTGGCCGCGTGCTCGGCCTGTGGAGCAGCTGCTACGCCTTCGGCGGTCTGGTCGCCGCGCCCTTCACCGGCTGGTGGGCCTACCAGGCATTCGGCGACTGGCGCATGGCCTTCGTCTCCGGCGCAGCGGTGGTGGCAGTGGTCGCCGTGCTGTTCCTCTGGCTGCAGCGCAACCGCCCGCAGGACGTCGGCCTGCCGGCGGTGGAGGAGGAGCACGCCGCGGTGGGCGAGCACCCGGGCTTCTGGGAGTCGCTGCGCACCATCCTGCGCAACCGCACCGTGCTGGTGCTCGGCCTGGCCTACTTCCTGCTCAAGCCGGCGCGCTACGCGATCCTGTTCTGGGGGCCGGTGATGGTCTACGAGCGCATGCCGGAGCTGGGCAAGGTGGCCGCCGCGCTGGTGCCGTCGGCGTTCGAGGTCGCCGGCCTGGTCGGCCCGGTGCTGATCGGCCTGCTCTCCGACCGGCTGTTCGGCGCACGCCGCTTCCCGGCCTGCGTGCTCAGCCTGCTGGCCCTGGCAGTGGTGCTCGCCCTGTTCGTCCCGGCCATGCAGAGCGGCAGCGTGCTGCTGGTGGTCGGCCTGCTGTTCCTGATGGGCCTGACCCTGTACGGGCCGGACTCAATGATCAGCAGCTCGGCGGCCATCGACTACAGCAAGGGCGCCGCCGGCACCGCCTCGGGCTTCGTCAACGGCTGCGGCTCCACCGGCGCCATCCTCGGTGGCCTGCTGCCCGGCTACTTCGACACCGAAACCGTGTTCCTCTGCTTCACCGTCACCGCGCTGGTGGCCACCGTGCTGCTGATCCCGCACTGGAACAGCCGGCCGCAGGCCAGCGCCGAACCCGCCGCGGCCGGCAGCCCGCGCAAGGCCCTGGCCTGAGCCCCAATTCCTTTATCCGTCGTCATCCGGAGTAACCAGAAATGAACTATCAAGCACCCACCCAGCTGCAAGCCGCCATCCTCGACTGGGCCGGCACCGTGGTCGACTTCGGCTCCTTCGCGCCGACCCAGATCTTCGTCGAGGCGTTCGCCGAGTTCGGCATCGAGGTCAGCCTGGCCGAGGCGCGCGGGCCGATGGGCATGGGCAAGTGGGACCACATCCGCACCCTGTGCGACGTGCCTGAGATCGCCGAACGCTACCGGGCGCGCTTCGGCCGCCTGCCCAGCGACGCCGACGTCACCGCCATCTACGAGCGCTTCATGCCGCTGCAGATCGAGAAGATCGCCGAGCACTCGGCGCTGATCCCCGGTGCCCTGGAAGCCATCGCCGCGCTGCGCGGCAAGGGCCTGAAGATCGGCTCCTGCTCGGGCTACCCGGCGGTGGTGATGGACAAGGTGGTCAAGCTGGCCGCCAGCAACGGCTACCTCGCCGACCACGTGGTGGCCACCGACGAGGTGCCCAACGGCCGTCCGCACCCGGCCCAGGCGCTGGCCAACGTGATCGCCCTCGGCATCAGCGACGTCGCCGCCTGCGTCAAGGTCGACGACACCTGGCCGGGCATCCTCGAGGGGCGCAGCGCCGGCATGTGGACGGTGGCGCTGACCATGTCCGGCAACGCCCTCGGCCTGACCTACGCCGAGTACCAGGCGCTGCCGGAGGAGCGCCGCGCCGCCGAGCGGGCGCGCATCGCCCAGCTGTTCGAGGGCGCGCGCCCGCACTACCTGATCGACACCATCGCCGAGCTGCCGGCGGTGATCGACGACATCAACGCCCGCCTGCAGCGCGGCGAGACGCCGCAAGGCTGCTGATGCCGCTCCGGGGCCGCTGCGGCGGCCCCGGCCTTCGCCACAAGACCGACAACAGAGGCCGCCAGATGATCTATGCACAACCGGGCACCGCCGGTGCCATCGTTTCCTTCAAGCCGCGCTACGGCAACTACATCAACGGTGAGTTCGTCGCGCCGGTCAACGGCCGCTACTTCACCAACACCACGCCGATCACCGGCGAAGACATCGCCGAATTCCCGCGCTCCACCGCCGAAGACATCGAGCTGGCGCTGGACGCCGCCCACGCCGCCGCCGACGCCTGGGGCCGCACCGCGGTACAGGACCGCGCCAACATCCTGCTCAGAATCGCCGACCGCATCGAGCAGAACCTGGAAGTGCTCGCCGTCGCCGAGACCTGGGACAACGGCAAGGCCGTGCGCGAGACCCTGAATGCCGACGTGCCGCTGGCCGCCGACCACTTCCGCTACTTCGCCGGCTGCATCCGCGCCCAGGAAGGCAGCGCCGCCGAGATCAACGACACCACCGCCGCCTACCACTTCCACGAGCCGCTGGGCGTGGTCGGCCAGATCATTCCGTGGAACTTCCCGCTGCTGATGGCCGCCTGGAAGCTGGCCCCGGCGCTGGCCGCCGGCAACTGCATCGTGCTGAAGCCGGCCGAGCAGACTCCGCTGTCGATCACCGTGCTGCTGGAGATCATCGGCGACCTGCTGCCCAAGGGCGTGCTCA
>NZ_CAJGBM010000019.1:0-65533 GCF_904426495.1 Pseudomonas sp. OF001
AGGGCACCGTGGAGCTGACCCGCTTCGGCGAGATCATCGTCGACGCCAAGGGCCAGACCAACATCCCCGGCGTGTTCGCCGCCGGCGACGTGACCACCGTGCCGTACAAGCAGATCGTCATCGCCGTCGGCGAGGGGGCCAAGGCGTCGCTGAGCGCCTTCGACCACCTGATCCGCCAGGGCTGATCGCCCGGCACCATCAGCGCCGCGCCCTTCCTCCGGAGGGCGCGGCGTTTTCGTTCGCGCGCGCTATCGGGCGCGCAGCGCCGCGTTGAGGTTGTCGACCACCTCGGCCCAGTCGGCGTCCTCGAGGAGCTCCTCGCGCAGGAAGGCCGCCTGGGCAGGCGTCCAGAAACTGGCGTCGGCCAGCTGCACCTCGGGCGGCAGCGGCGCGTGGCGCTCGATGAAGCGGCGGATCGAGTCGTTGTCGTTGGGCAGGCCGAGCTGCTCGAACAGGTGGTGAAAGGCGTGGACCGGCTGTTCCATGGCATCCTCCCGCTGCATGCGGCGTGGTTGAGAACAGCACAGAGTATTGCCTACCCGGCCGGAGCCTGCCGGACCGCTCCTCAGGCCAGGCCCAGGGTGGCCGCGGTCAGCACTGCGTAGCGCGCGCCCTTGGCCAGGGTGACGCAGAGCAGCACGATCCAGAACGACTCGCGCATTACCCCGGCGACCACGGTCAGCGGATCGCCGACCACCGGCAGCCAACTGAGCAGCAGCGACCAGCGCCCATGGCGCTGGTACCAGCCCTGCGCGCGCTGCAGATGCTGCTCGCGCACCGGAAACCAGCGCTTGTGGCGGAAGCGCTCGAGGTACAGCCCCAGCAGCCAGTTGAGCAGCGAGCCGAGCACGTTGCCGGCGGTGGCCACCGCCAGCAGGGTGAGCACCGGATGCTGCTCGGCCAGCAGCATGCCGACCAGCAGCGCCTCGGACTGCAGCGGCAGCAGGCTGGCCGCCCCGAAGGCGGCGAAGAACAGGCCGAGATAGGCGCCGAGATCGAGCATGGCTGGGGGAGCTACCAGTCTAGGGCTGTGGCGAAAGGATTACGGCGCGTCGTCCTCGCGGATCGACGCATAGTCGAAACCGTAGACATCGCTGAACCACACCGGGTTTCCCTCGGCCATGCCGCCGTAGGTGATGCGCAGGGCCAGCAGGCTGGCGCCATAGCCGAGATCGGCCAGACGCCGGGCGAACAGGTCGCGGTAGAAGCTGCTGGCTTCCTCGTACTCGGCGCTGGCGCGGGCCTCCTCGTCGGGAAAGCGCGCGTCCAGCTCGGCATCGAAGCGCTCGAAACGCTCGGCGAAGTCGGCCGAGGCGTAGACGAACTCGTCCTCCTCGCCGCCGAACACGAAGGCCAGATG
Source organism: Pseudomonas sp. OF001 (assembly GCF_904426495.1). NCBI lineage: Bacteria > Pseudomonadati > Pseudomonadota > Gammaproteobacteria > Pseudomonadales > Pseudomonadaceae > Pseudomonas > Pseudomonas sp. OF001. The sequence continues at coordinate 1,361 of NZ_CAJGBM010000019.1, forward strand.
TTCGCAGGGCGTTTCCAGGTACTCGTCGTCCTGCTCGACGAACTGCTGCTGGCCGCAGATCGGGCAATGCACCCGGGGCGGCTGCAGGCCGAAGGGCTGTTCGATGGCGACGTAACCGACCTGGCCGGCGACTGCCGGGGAAGCGTTGTCCTGCATGAAATCCTCGCTGAATCGACCCGGAACGAAACGGGGCGACCGATCGGTCACCCCGCGGGTGCGGCAAGTTTACGGTGTCGCGCCAGAATCCGGGCGAAAAATCGTCTCAGAGCTTCCAGGCGTAGGCGATGCCGACGCTGTCCTGCTGCATCTTCAGGTCCACCTCGCCGCCACCGAAGTTCTGCATCGAGTTGCGTCCCTTGAGCTCCTCGCTGAAGGCATGGGCGTAGAACAGGCTGATCTCGTGGTCGGCTTCGGGCGCCCAGGTGGCGCCGAGAGTCAGGTGCTCGCGCACCACGCCGGGGGCCAGGGTGTTGAAGAAGGTCTCGCCCTTGTCCAGCGCCTGGTCGGCCCAGCTGTAGCCGCCGCGCAGGGTCAGCTGCGGGCTGACCGCGTAGCTGGCGCCGAGCTTGTAGACGCGGATGTCTTCCCAGCCGAAGTTCGGGCCGTCCTCGGAGCCGAGCAGGTGGCCCTGGAACAGCACGCTGACCGGATTGGAGATGGCCTTGACGTCGCTGTAGTCGATCTGCTGCACGTCGGCGGCCAGGGTCAGGCGGTCGGTGGCCTGCCAGGCCAGGCCGATGCCGTAGTTCTCCGGGATGTCGAAGCTGCCGTGGTCGGCGAACAGGCCCTCGTAGCGCTCGAACTTGCCGGTCTTGATCTTCGACGACCAGGCCACGCCGAGGGTCAGGCTGTCGGCGAGCCGGCCAGTCCAGCCCAGGCGCAGACCCCAGCCGTCGGAGTGGTCATGGCCGTTGTCGCTGACCTTGGCAGGCGACTCGGACATGGCGGCGAAGCCGCCGATGCCACGCGCCTCGAAGCGCTGCCAGGCATAGTTGAGGCCGATGCCGAAGCTGTGGCGCTCGCTGAAACGCCAGGCCAGCGACGGGGTGACGAACACCTGGCTCAGGTCGACGCCGGCCTCGCCTTGCACGCCAGTGAGCGCAGCAAACGGATTGCGGCCGTAGTCGGTGTTCATGCCGCCGTTGCCGTAGACCGCCAGGCCAAATGCCAGGCGCTCGCCGAGCTGGCGGGTGTAGCCGAATTCGGGGATCAGGAAGGACTCGGTGTCGTTGCCGTCGTAGTGGCCGTTGGCGCCCGGCACGGGAGAGCCGCTGATGTCCACGCTGCGCTCGGGCTTGAACCAGGTGACGCCCAGATCGAGGCGGTTGCCGACCAGCGCGGTGCCGGCCGGATTGGTCGCGGCGGCCAGGGCGTCCTGCGGCAGGGCATAGCCGACGCCGGCCATGCCGAGGGACTTGATGCCGTAACCGTGGGCGAAATAGCCGTTGGTGGCGCAGGCCAGCGGGCTGATGGCGGCGCTGCCGACGAGCAGGGCAGCGAGAAGCGGCTTGTGGAACGACACGGAAACTCCCCCGAAAACGCGTGGCCGCCACAGGCTGGCCGGAACGGGGGCAATATTAAATAAAATACATAACGTGCAATTATAATATTAGCTGATATTTTAATTCCTGAAAGTTCTATTCAGGTTCATTCGCTTCGTCACCCTGCGGGCAGTACAGCTGGTAGAGCGTGCCGAGCAGCACCAGCATCTTCGGCTCGGCGATCGAGTAGAACATGCGCTTGCCGTCGCGGCGGGTCTGCACCAGGCCCTCGTTGCGCAGCACCGCCAGCTGCTGCGACAGGCTCGGCTGGCGCAGGCCGAGGATCTCCTCCAGCTCGCCGACCGAGCGTTCGCCCTGGCTGAGCTGGCAGAGCAGCAGCAGTCGGTCCGGATTGCCGAGGGTGCGCAGCACGCCGGCCGCCTCCGCAGCGGCGGCACGCATCAGCTGCATGTCGAGATCGGCTTGGGCTTCGGTCATGGGTGGGAGCTCCTTGTGACGCTGACCTGCAGATGCGGAAAGCGAAACATTATCACCCGAACCCGTATCAGCGTCACGGCCGCAACTGCCGTACTTGAGGAGGAAGTCAGCCCCCGGTGGCGTTCATGAAGCGCAGCACCTGCACCTCGCCGGAGCTGGCGAACTCGTGACGCAGCGGCTTGCGCTGCAGCGCCGCACCTATGGCCTCGATCAGCGGCCGGTCCTCGGTGGGATGGCGGCGCACCAGGCCGCGCAGGTCCAGGGCGTTCTCGTGGCCGAGGCACAGCAGCAGGCGCCCCTCGGCGGTCAGGCGCAGGCGGTTGCAGCTGGCGCAGAAGTTGTGCGAATGCGGCGAGATGAAGCCGACGCGGGTCTGCGGATGGCCCTCCAGGCGCACGTAGCGCGCCGGCCCGCCGCTCTGCTCGGGGCTGTCGAACAGCCGGTAGCGCTCGGCGATGCGCGCGCGCACCTCGTCGCTGGAGCAGAACGCCTCGCCGCGGTCGCGGCCGACCTGGCCCAGCGGCATCTCCTCGATGAAGCTGATGTCCAGGCCGTTGGCCACGGCGAAGTCGACCAGCGCCGGCACCTCGTCGTCGTTGCGCCCCTTCATGATCACGCTGTTGAGCTTGATGCGGGCGAAGCCCGCCGCGCGCGCCGCCTCAATGCCGGCCAGCACCTGGTCGAGCTTGCCGGTGCGGGTGATGGCGTGGAATCTGGCCGCATCCAGGCTGTCGAGGCTGATGTTCAGGCGCCTGACCCCAGCCTCGGCCAGCGGTGCGGCGAGCTTGCCCAGCTGCGAGCCGTTGCTGGTCATCACCAGCTCGCGCAGACCGGGCAGCGCGGCGATCTGCCGGCACAGGTCGACGATGCCGCGCCTGACCAGCGGCTCGCCGCCGGTCAGGCGGATCTTCCGCACCCCCAGGCCGACGAACAGCCGGGCGATGCGCACGATCTCCTCGAAACCGAGCACCTGCTGGCGCGGCAGGAAGGTCATGTCCTCGGCCATGCAGTAGACGCAGCGGAAATCGCAGCGATCGGTCACCGACAGGCGCAGGTAGTCGATCCTGCGGCCATGGCCGTCGAGCAGCATGGCGTCGTTCATCACGGGACTCTCCTCGGTTGCCGCCGCAGCGGTCAGGTGTGCCGCCCGGATGCAAGGACTGCACCAGTGCGGCACCGGGCGATCGCCGGCACACCTCGCTCAATAGTTAAGCACGCTGCTCGGGATCTGGGCCGCACCGACGCGCACCGATGCAGGGCATGCCATGCGGCGGGACACTGCCGGCGCACCATGGCGAAGCATCCCTGCCCCGCTACTCCCAGCGCTCGGCAGCCGCCCGGTCGCTGGCACGGCCGTCGACCCAGCGCGCACCGTCCGGGGTGTCCTCGCGCTTCCAGAACGGCGCGCGGGTCTTCAGGTAGTCCATGATGAACTCGCAGGCCGCGAAGGCGGCCTGGCGATGGGCGCTGGCCGTGCCGACGAAGACGATCGGCTCGCCGGGCAGCAGGCGGCCGACGCGGTGGACGATGGCCACGCCGAGCAGCGGCCAGCGCGAGCGCGCCTGTTCGACGATGCCGGCCAGGGCCTTCTCGGTCATCCCCGGATAGTGCTCGAGGGTCATGCCGGCGACTTCCCGGCCGTCGTTGTAGTCGCGCACGTAGCCGACGAAGGAGGCCAGCGCGCCGATGCCGGCGTTGGCGGCGTGCAGCGCCTCCAGTTCGACGCCCGGCAGGAAGGCTTCCACCTGTACCCGAATCGTCATCTCAGCCTCCGGTCACCGGCGGGAAGAAGGCCACCTCGTCGCCGTCGGTCAGCGGCTCGGCGAGGCTGCACAGCTCCTGGTTGCGCGCGCACATCAGGCACTGCTCGGCCAGCACCTGCCAGGCGCCGCCGCGCGCCAGCAGGCGCTGGCGCAGGGCCTCCAGGCTGTCCAGCTCGGCCGACCAGGGCAGGCGCTCGCCGTCGCAGTCCAGCGCCTCGCGGTAGCGGGCGAAATAACGCACCTCGATCATGCCGGCTCCTCCGCACGGTAGTCGCCGCTCTTGCCGCCGCTCTTCTCCAGCAGGCGCACGCGCTCGATGGTCATGCCGCGGTCGACCGCCTTGCACATGTCGTAGAGGGTCAGCGCGGCGACGCTGGCGGCGGTCAGCGCCTCCATCTCCACCCCGGTCTGCCCGGCCAGCCTGCAGCGCGCGACGATGCGCACCGCATCCAGCCCCTCCGGCTCCAGTTCGACACGGATGCCGGTGAGCAGCAGCGGGTGGCACAGCGGGATCAGTTCGTGGGTCTTCTTCGCCGCCATGATGCCGGCGACGCGGGCGACGGCGAACACATCGCCCTTGGGATGGCTGCCGTCGAGGATCAGCCCGAGGGTGTGCGGCTGCATGCGCACCAGCGCCTCGGCGCAGGCCTCGCGGGCAGTGACGGCCTTGGCGGTGACGTCGACCATGTTGGCGCGCCCCGCGGCGTCGAGATGGGTCAGCATCGCGGTACTCCCGGCAGTGGATGAGGAATCGGGTTCAGCAAGCGCCATGCCAGCCGCCGCCAGCGCCTGGGGGGTGTTCAGGTTGGCCAGCCGCGGATCGTCCGCCGCGCAGTCCAGCGCACGGGCACCATGGGCCAGCAGGAAGCGCAGCGGGCTGCGCTCGCCGGCCTGCCAGGCACGCTCCAGCTCGCCCAGCAGACGGCGCGGAATCAGGGCGAACAGCGGCTGCCAGTGCCCGGCCTGGCGCAGCAGCAGCGGCCGCTCCGGCCCGCCGAGGGCCTCGCGGCGCATGGCCTCGAGCAGCGGCGCATCGACCAGCGGCGCGTCGCAGGGCAGCACCAGCAGCCAGTCGTGACGCATGGCGGCGAGGCCGGCGCGGATGCCGGCCAGCGGACCGGGGAAACCGCCCTCCGCGTCCGCCACCAGGCGGTCGGCGAAGGGCGCGTAGCGCCCGGCGTTGCGGTTGCAGGAGATCAGCAGGTCGTCGCTCAGCGGCCTGACCGTCTCGGCCAGCCAGGCGATCAGTGGCCGGCCGGCGAACTCCAGCAGGCCCTTGTCCGCTCCGCCCATGCGCTGCCCGCGCCCGCCGGCGAGCAGCAGGATGGAACAGGGCGGCAGGTCGGCGGCGGACATGGCGGGACTCCGGGTGGACATGGCCCGATGGTACACCGCCCGCCAGGCATTCGCTCCCCAAGGGATCCCGCGCACCGGGGAGGGGCATGGGTGCGGACCGCGTCAGCCCTCCGGCTGCTCCAGCGCCTCCACCAGCACCTTGAAGAAGCGCGCCGCCTCGCCGCCGGTGACCACGCGGTGGTCGAAGGTCAGCGACAGCGGCATGATCGGGTGCACCTCGACCCTGCCGTCGACCGCCACCGGCTCGTCGCGGATCTTGCCGGCGCCGATGATCGCCACCTGCGGCGGCACCACCACCGGGCTGGCGTAGCGGCCGAACAGGGTGCCGAAGTTGGACAGGGTGAGGGTCGCGCCCATCATGTCCTTGGGCGGGATCGAGCGCGCCTTGACCGCCTCGCGCATGCGCCGCATGCCCTCGCGCAGGTCGTCGGCCGTGCGCCCGCCGACGTTGTGCAGCACCGGTACGAACAGCCCGTCCGGGGTGTCCACGGCGATGCCCAGATCGAGGTGGTCGTGCTGGCGGACCGCCATGGCCTTGCCGTCGAACCATACGTTGAGCCCCGGCTCGGCGCGGCAGGCCGCGGCGATGGCCTGGGCCAGGCGCACCAGCGGATCGCGGGCGGCCGGCCAGCGGCTGAGGTCGGCGTCCTCCACCAGCATCACCGGCACCACCTCGGCGTGGGCGCGGGCCATGTTCAGCGCCATGCTGCGGCGCACGCCGCGCAGGCGCTCGCCGCCGAAGCTGGTGCGCGCGCTCTCGGCGGCCGCCTCGACGTCGGCGCGGGTGATCAGGCCGTCGGCGCCGGAGCCGGACAGCCCGGCCAGCTCGACGCCCAACTGGCGGGCCAGCTGGCGCACCGCCGGGGTGGCGCGCGGCGCCAGGTGCTCGCGGGTCGAGGGCGCGGCGCCGACGAAGAAACTGTCGCCCCCGCCGCCCTCGCCAGCCTCCAGCTTGCCGACCACGGTGCCGGTGTCCTCGCCCTCGCCCTCGTAGGCCAGCAGCGGTTCGCCGACGTGGAGGATGTCGCCCTCGGCGCCGTAGGTCCTGGCCACCACGCCGTCGTAGGGCGCGGGAATGTCGACGATGGCCTTGGCGGTCTCCACCGAGACCAGCAGCTGGTCGGCCTTGACGCTGTCGCCGGCCTTGACGTGCCACTGGACGATTTCCGCCTCCTGCAGGCCTTCGCCGAGGTCGGGCAGCTTGAAGTGTTTCATGTTCCGTTCCCCCAGTTTCTCCCCGGCCTGGACGGCCCGGGAGGGTTCGGCCGTAGGGTGCGCCGTGCGCACCGGCCGGATGAGTCCATGTCGGTGCGCACGGCGCACCCTACCGGCTCAGGCGTACTCCAGCACCGCCTCGCAGGCGGCGAGGATGTCGCCGACGTCCGGGATGTAGTACGGCTCCAGGCGGTACAGCGGCGGCGGGATGTCCGGCGCGGCGACCCGCTGGATCGGCGCGTGCAGGTCGAGCAGCGCGCGCTCGTAGAGGCTGGCGGCGATCTCCGCGCCCACCCCGCCGCTCTTCGGCGCCTCGTGGACGATCACGCAGCGCCCGGTCTTGCGCACCGAGGCCTCTAGGGTGTCGAGGTCCAGCGGCTTGAGGCAGGCGACGTCGATCACCTCGGCGCTGACCCCGCGCTCGGCCAGCGCGCTCGCCGCCTGCAGGGTCTCGTGCACGCTGGCGCCCCAGCTGACCAGGGTCAGGTCGCTGCCCTCGCGCAGGGTGAAACAGCTGTCCAGCGGCAGGCGGCGGCCGTCGTCCTCCAGCGGCTGCGGGTTCATCCGGTACAGGCGGGTCGGCTCGAGGAAGACCACCGGGTCGGGGTCGTCGATGGCCGCCAGCAGCAGGCCGTAGGCGCGCGCCGGCGACGACGGCACCACCACGCGCAGGCCGGGGACGTGGGCGAACAGCGCCTCGGTGGATTCGCTGTGGTGCTCGGGGGCGCGGATGCCGGCGCCCATCGGCGAGCGCACCACCAGCGGGCAGGTCAGCCGGCCGCGGGTGCGGTTGCGCAGCCGCGCGGCGTGCGACACCAACTGCTCCATGGCGGCGTAGATGAAGCCGAGGAACTGGATCTCCATCACCGGCCGCAGCCCCTGGGTGGCCATGCCGATGGACAGGCCGGCGATCATGTTCTCCGCCAGCGGCGTGTCGATCACCCGCTTGAGGCCGAACTGCTCGCGCAGGCCGAGGGTGGCACGGAACACGCCGCCGTTGACGCCGATGTCCTCGCCGAGCACCACCACGTTCTCGTCCTCGTGCATGGCGCGGTGCAGGGCCAGGTTGACCGCCTCCAGCAGGCTGTACTTTTTCTCACTCATGGTCGGCTCCTTGCGTGCGGCGGGCGATGCGCTCGGCGAACTGCTCGCGCTGCTCGGCCAGCGCCGGCGGCCAGCTGGCGTAGACGTGGGCGAACACCGACTGCGGGTCCTGCGCCGCCAGCCCCTCGTAGGCGTCGATGGCCCGCTGCAGCTCGGCCTGGCACTCGGCCACCAGCGCCTGCTCGCGGCTCTCGTCCCACAGGCCCTGGCCGACCAGGTAGCTCTGCAGGCGCTTGACCGGCTCCTCGTGCCAGGCCTGGTTGACCTCCTCGGCACTGCGGTAGCGGGTGGCGTCGTCGGCGGTGGTGTGGTCGCACAGGCGGTAGGTGACGCACTCCAGCAGGGTCGGCCCCTTGCCGTGGCGGGCGCGCTCGATGGCCTGGCGCAGGCGCTCGACCACCGCGATCACGTCGTTGCCGTCCACCTGCTCGCCGGCGAAGCCGGCGCCGAGCGCCTTCTGCGCCAGGGTCGGCGCGCCGCACTGGATGCGCCGCGGCACCGAGATGGCCCACTGGTTGTTGTTGACCACGAACACCACCGGCAGCTGCCAGGTGCCGGCGACGTTGAGCGCCTCGAGGAAGTCGCCCTTGCTGGTGGCGCCGTCGCCGCAGGTGGTCAGCGCCACCCGGTGCTCGCCGCGGATCTTGAAGGCGCTGGCCACCCCGCAGGCGTGCAGCGCCTGGGTGGCGATCGGTACGCACAGCGGAAAGTCGCCGCGCGCCACCTCGCCACGGTAGTCGCTGCCGCGCTCGTCGCCGCCCCAGTACAGCAGCATCTCGCTCATGCTCACCCCGCGCAGCAGCTGGCTGGCGGTGTCGCGGTAGTAGGGCACCAGCACGTCGTCGGCGCGCAGCAGGCTGCCGATGGCGGTGCCGACCGCCTCCTGGCCGAGGCTGGAGGCGTAGGTGCCGATGCGCCCGGTGCGCTGCAGGGCGATCACCTTCTGGTCGAACAGGCGGGTGCGGACCATGGCGCGGTACAGCGGCAGCAGCCGCTCGCCGTCCAGCGCCCAGTCGGGCAGCGGCCCCAGCGGGCGGCCGTCGGCGTCGAGGTAGCGGGTGTAGGGCAGTTCGATGGAGCTGTGGGGCATGGCTTCCTCCCTGGCACCTTGCCGGTGCGTGGCGGCCTGCCGCTCCGGACGGCAGGCGTGGGACAGCGCATTCAGGAACCGTAGATCAGCCGTTCGGCCAGGCTGTCGGCGACCCGCGCCGGCGAGCGTCGCTCGGCCTGCGCCTCGGCGTAGATCTCCTCCAGGCGATGGCCGATCTGCGCCAGGTGGGCGGTGATTTCCGCCGGGCTGCGCCCCTGGTGCTGCAGGGCGACGAAGATCAGCCCGCCGGAGTTGATCACGTAGTCGGGGGCGTAGAGGATGCCGCGCGCGGTCAGCTCGTCGCCCATCTCCGGACTGTCCAGCTGGTTGTTGGCCGCCCCGGCCACCGCGGCGCAACGCAGCTTGGCGATGCTCTGCGCATTGATCGCCCCGCCCAGGCCGCAGGGCGCGAGGATGTCGCAGGGCACGCCGAGCAGGGCGTCGGCGGCCACCGGCTGCGCGCCGAGCTGCTCGACCGCCAGCGCCAGGCGTCCCTCGTCGATGTCGCTGACGATCAGCCGTGCGCCGGCCGCGGCCAGGTGCTCGGCGAGGGCGAAGCCGACGTGGCCGAGGCCCTGCACGGCGACGGTCAGGCCCTCCAGCGAATCGCTGCCCAGGCGCGCCCTGGCGGTGGCGCGGATGCCGGCGAACACGCCGAGCGCGGTGTGCGGCGAGGGATCGCCGCCGGCGGTGGTGCTGGTCACGTGCGGGGTGTGGCGGGCGATGCAGTCCATGTCGACGCCCGAGGTGCCGCTGTCGACGGCGGTGATGTAGCGCCCGCCGAGCTTGTCGATGAAGCGGCCGAAGGCCTCGAACAGCGCGGCGCGGTCGGCGACGTGCGGCGGGCGGATGATCACCGCCTTGCCGCCGCCCTGGGCGAGGCCCGCCAGCGCGGCCTTGTAGCTCATGCCGCGGGCCAGCCGCGCGGCATCGCGCACGGCGCTGTCCACGTCGGCATAGCCGAGATAGCGGCAGCCGCCGAGGGCCGGACCGAGGTGGGTGTTGTGGATGGCGACGATCGCCTGCAGACCCGTCGCCGGGTCGCTGGCCAGGTGCAGTTCCTCGAGACGCGCGTTTTCCATGATCGCGAACATGGGCGTACTCCTGACTGGTCGGTGTCTGGCGCCTATGCCGATACCCCCGGCGGCGGTCCCCATGGCGACGCCCCGGAGCGGCTGGTATCGCGACCCGTAGGCCGCGTGACGCTTCTGTTTCTTCTGCCTCGAGTATAGGCCCCGCACGGCGGGCTGTCCGCCGAGCGCTGTACGGAAAGCCGGCCGCGCCGCGCGATCAGCCTAGGTTGGCGGCCAGGCGCGCCAGCCAGGGCTCGGCGTCCTCGGCCGGGGTCACCGTCTCGCTGGCGTCCAGCTGCAGCTGCGACTGCAGATCGCGCATGCCCAGGCGCAGCAGCAGCATGTGCGCCTGCAGCGCGCCGGCGCAGAACTGCTCGCCATAGGCGGTATCGCCCAGGCCGATCACCGCCACGGGCCGGCCGCGCCAGTCGGGCTGCCAGGCCTCGATCTCGTCGAGCAGCCCCTGCAGGTTGTCCGGCACCTCGCCCATGCCGGTGGTCGAGGTCACCACCAGCAGCGCCTGCGGGTCCAGGGCCAGCAGCTCCTCGAGGGCGACGCGCGGCAGGTGGCGGGCCTCGATGCCGGCGTCCTGCAGGAACTGCTCGGCATGGCGGGCGACCTCCTCGGCGGTGCCGAAGGCGGAACCGGAAACGATGGCGAGCTGGAGCATGGCGGCCCTCCCGGGCGTTCTGACAAGGCCGGGCATTATGCCCGATCGCCGCATGGCGGTGCCCGTACCGGCATCGCAAGCGGACGGCGCCGGCCTGGGGGCCTGACGCGAGCAAAACCTTCCGCGCAGTTATACAACAAGCAATCACACGTACAATATCGCACCACCCCACGAGGGGAGCAGAGCCCGAGAAAATGCGGCTCGGGAGGCTTTCCGCCGCCTCCGTGCGGTCACGACCCTAGCCCACACATCTCGCAGGGTTGTACAGAGCGATTCGCTGGTATAACTTTGTGCCTGGTTCAGCCGGTACTCCGTCCCGCACTTGTCAGGTACCCGGCGGCTGTGCCGCTGAACCACCCTTTTGCGCGAGGCATGCATGAGCCAGTCACCCGCCCCCATCCTGATCACCGGCGCCAGCCAGCGAGTCGGGCTGCACTGCGCCCTGCGCCTGCTCGACGATGGCCAGCCGCTGATCGTCAGCTACCGCAGCGAGCGGCCGGCGCTGGACGAGCTGCGCCGGCGCGGGGCGCTGACCCTGCCGGCCGACTTCTCCAGCGAGCCCGGCATCCTCGCCTTCATCGATCTGCTGCAGCGGCACACCGACCGCCTGCGCGCCATCGTGCACAACGCCTCGGACTGGCTGCGCGAGGAGCCGGGCCACGAGGCCGAGGCCTTCGCGCGCATGGTCAGCGTGCACATGCTGGCGCCCTACCTGATCAACCTGCGCTGCCGCGCCCTGCTCGAACGCAGCGAGACGGCCGACATCGTGCACATCACCGACGACGTCGCCCGCCGCGGCAGCGCCAACCGGGTCGCCTACTGCGCCAGCAAGGCCGGCCTGGAGAACCTGACCCTGTCGTTCGCCGCGCAGTTCGCCCCGCGGATCAAGGTCAACGCCATCGCCCCGGCGCTGGTGATGTTCAACGACCACGACGACGCGAGCTACCGCGAGAAAACCCTGGCCAAGTCGGCCCTCGGCATCGAGCCCGGGCCGGAGGTCATCTACCAGAGCCTGCGCTATCTTCTGGACAACCCCTACGTCACCGGCACCAGCCTGTGCGTCAACGGCGGCCGCCACCTGAAATGAGCCCGGGCCGCCATGAGGAATCGAACATGAGCGATCAACTGTCGCAACTCACCCAGCACTACCATGAGATTCTCGTCGGCCTCGGCGAGAACCCCGAGCGCGAAGGCCTGCGCGACACGCCCAAGCGCGCCGCCAAGGCCATGCAGTACCTGTGCCGCGGCTACGAGCAGTCGCTGGAGGAGATCGTCAACGGCGCGCTGTTCGCCTCCGACAACGACGAGATGGTGATCGTCCGCGACATCGAGCTGTACTCGCTGTGCGAACACCACCTGCTGCCGTTCATCGGCAAGGCCCACGTCGCCTACATCCCCACCGGCAAGGTGCTCGGCCTGTCCAAGGTGGCGCGCATCGTCGACATGTTCGCCCGCCGCCTGCAGATCCAGGAAAACCTCACCCGGCAGATCGCCGAGGCGGTCCAGCAGGTGACCAACGCCGCCGGCGTGGCCGTGGTGATCGAAGCCCAGCACATGTGCATGATGATGCGCGGGGTGGAGAAGCAGAACTCGGTGATGTCCTCCTCGGTGATGCTCGGCGCCTTCCGCCAGTCGACCAACACCCGCCAGGAATTCCTCCAGCTGATCGGACGGAGCAAGTAGATGCCTCGACTGGAACCCGGCATGGCGCGCATCCGCGTCAAGGACCTGCGCCTGCGCACCTTCATCGGCATCAAGGAGGAGGAGATCCTCAACAAGCAGGACGTGCTGATCAACCTGACCATCCTCTACCCGGCCCGCGACGCCGTGCAGGGCAACGACATCGACCAGGCGCTGAACTACCGCACCATCACCAAGGCGATCATCCGCCACGTCGAGGAGAACCGCTTCGCCCTGCTCGAGCGGCTGACCCAGGAGATCCTCGACCTGGTCATGGCTCACCCGGCGGTGCGCTACGCCGAGGTCGAGGTGGACAAGCCGCATGCCCTGCGCTTCGCCGAGTCGGTATCGATCACCCTCGCCGGCCATCGCTGAACGCCCGCGGCCGCCCGGCATTGTCCGCCGCGGCCACGGCTCTTATGATCGACCTCCCCCACCGACCGCGCGAGAAGCCGCCATGACCGAACAACAGCGCCTCGAACTGGAAGCCGCCGCCTTCCGCCGCCTGCTCCAGCACCTGGGCGAGCGCAGCGACGTGCAGAACATCGAGCTGATGAACCTGGCCGGCTTCTGCCGCAACTGCCTGGGCAAGTGGTACAAGGCCGCCGCCGACGAGCGCGGCATCGAGCTGTCCGCCGAGGACGCGCGCGACGCCATCTACGGCATGCCCTACGCCGAGTGGAAGGCCCGGTACCAGCAAGAGGCCACGCCGCAGCAGCTGGCCGCCTTCGAACAAGCGAGCAAGAAATGACCGCACTGAACGACTTCCGCGCCTCCCTGCGCCGCGACGACCATCCCTTCGCCGACACCCTGGCGTTCATCGCCGCGCACTACGACTATCAGCCGCAGGCCTTCGTCAACGGCAGCACCGAAAGCGCCGCCGGGCAGAACGAGGGCTCCTGCAAGCTGCTCGGCCTCGCCCTGCTCGAGGGCCTGAGCGACGAGGAGACCCTGCTGGCCTTCGGCGAGCACTACCGCAGCGTGCTGGCCACCCCCGCGGGCAGCGACCACGCCAACATCCGCGCCCTGCAGGCCTCGGGCCTTTCCGGCGTGCGCTTCGCCGAGCTGCCGCTCAAGCGCAAGGCCTGATCAGGGCCGGTGCGCATAGCGCACCCTACGCTGCCCAGCGCCGTAGGGTGCGCCGCGCGCACTGCAGCCTGCCTCGCAATGCGCACCTGTCGCTAGGTGCCCGCCCCCGCGTGCTAAGGTTGGCGCCGTGTTCCCCACGGAGTGCCCCATGCCTATCCAGACCCTCTCCGGCCCCGGCTACCTCGCCGCCGGCCTGCGCCTGATCCTCAGCCCCGGACTGCGCCGCTTCGTCCTGCTGCCGCTGACCGTCAACCTGCTGCTGTTCGTCGCCCTGATCGTGCTGGCGGTGCAGCAGTTCGGCTTCTGGGTCGAGGCGCTGATGCCGACCCTGCCGCAGTGGCTGGCCTTCCTCGAATACCTGTTGTGGCCGCTGTTCGTGGCGCTGGTGCTGCTGATCCTGTTCTTCGGCTTCACCCTGCTGGCCAACCTGATCGCCGCACCGTTCAACGGCTTCCTCGCCGAGAAGGTCGAGGCGGTGGTGCGCGGCCGCGACGTCGCGCCGCCGTTCAGCTGGGGCGAGCTGCTGGCGATGATCCCGCGCACCCTCGGCCGCGAGCTGCGCAAGCTGGCCTACCTGCTGCCGCGGGCGCTGGCGCTGCTGGTGCTGTCGCTGATTCCGGGGCTGAACCTGCTCGCCGCGCCGCTGTGGCTGCTGTTCGGCGTGTGGATGATGGCGGTGCAGTACATCGACTACCCGGCGGACAACCACAAGATGGGCTGGGACGACATGCTCGCCTGGCTGCGCGCCAAGCGCTGGCAGAGCCTGGGCTTCGGTGCCGCCACCTACGCGGCGCTGCTGGTGCCGGGGCTGAACATCCTGCTGATGCCGGCGGCGGTGGCCGGGGCGACGGTGTTCTGGGTGCGCGAGGACGGCGCCTCACGACTGGTCGTCGCCAGCCGCTGAGACGATGGGGATGCCGCGCCCTGCGGGGCGCCGTATCACGGGCGGGGCGTCAGGCCGCCACGCCGGCCAGCGCCTTCTCGATCGCCTGGATCACCTGCGGATCCTCGGGGGCGATGCGCGGCGAGAAGCGCTCCAGCACGCGGCCGTCCGGGCCGACCAGGAATTTCTCGAAGTTCCAGGTGATGTCGCCGGGGAACTCCGCGCCCTCGCCGGCCAGCAGCAGGTACAGCGGATGACGGCCGGGACCGTTGACCTCGATCCTGGCGCTCATCGGGAAGCTGACGCCGTAGTTCAGCGTGCAGAACTCGCGGATCTGCGCCTCGCTGCCCGGCTCCTGGCCGGCGAACTGGTTGCACGGCAGGCCGAGCACGCTGAAGCCGCGCTCGCGGTATTGCTGGTGGAGATGCTCCAGGCCGGCGTACTGCGGGGTCAGACCACACTTCGAGGCGACGTTGACCACCAGCACCACCTTGCCCTTGAGCGGGGCCAGCGGCAGGTCGCCGCCGTCCAGGGCCTTGAGGGTCAGATCGTGGAAAAGGCTCATCACATAGCTCCATGCCAATCATCGGGCCATCAAAAAGGCGCTATCGCGAGCCGCAACAGCGCCTTCCTGGATTCAGCTTAGCAGCAGATCGGCTGCCGCCTGCCGAGCGGTTCTCAGTGGTGATGACCGCCTTCGCCGTGAATGTGACCGTGGGCGATTTCCTCGGGCTGGGCGTCGCGCACCTCGACCACCTTGACCTTGAAGTTCAGGCGCTGGCCGGCCAGCGGGTGGTTGCCGTCGACGGTGACATCGTCGCCTTCGATGTCGCGGATGGTGACGATCTGCATGCCGCCGTTCGGCGCGGAGGCGTGGAACTGCATGCCGACTTCCAGCTCGTCGACGCCTTCGAACATGGCGCGGTTGAGCACGGCCACCAGCTCGACGCTGTAGTCGCCGTAGGCGTCTTCCGGCTCGATGGTCACTTCCAGCTCGTCGCCGGCCTGCTTGCCCTCGAGGGCCTTCTCCAGACCGACGATGATGTTGCCGGCGCCATGCAGGTAGACCAGCGGCGCGCCGCCGACGGAACTGTCGATGACTTCACCGCCTTCGTTGGTCAGGGTGTAGTCGATGGATACCGCCTTGTTGGCCGCGATCTGCATGGTTGGAAACCTTTGCGAATGGAGTATGAACGCTGATTTTACGTCGCCCGGGGGCTGAAAGCGACCCGCCGCTGGACAGATGGCCAGCCTCGGCATGGATGGCTCCGATTGTCCGGCAATGGCCGCCAACGCCAGCGATCCTGCGCCAGAGCCCGGCACTGGGCTATCATCCAGCGCCCCGCCATCCCTGGAAGCCCGCCATGCTCCGACTCCTGCCCGCGCCGCTGCGCGGCCTCCTCTCCGGCCTGCTGCTGGTGCTCAACACCCTGCTGTGGTGCTGGCCGCTGCTGGCCCTGGCGCTGCTCAAGCTGCTGCCGCTGCCCGCCAGCCGGGCATGGAGCCGGCGCCTGATGGGGCACGTCGCCGAGTGCTGGGCCGACGGCAACCGGGCCTGGATGGAGCTGCTCGGCGACATCCGCTGGCAGGTCGAGGGCCTCGAGGACGTGCGGGTGCGCGGCTCCTGCCTGGTGATCTGCAACCACCAGAGCTGGGTGGACATCTTCGTCCTGCAGCGCCATCTCAACCGCCGCCTGCCGCTGCTGCGCTTCTTCCTCAAGCAGGAGCTGATCTGGATTCCGCTGTTCGGCCTGTGCTGCTGGGCGCTGGACTTCCCGTTCATGAAGCGCCACTCCAGGGCCTATCTGGAGCGCCACCCCGAGCAGCGCGGCGCCGACCTGGCGACCACGCGCCAGGCCTGCGCGCGCCTGCGCGGCATTCCGGTGGCGCTGTTCAACTTCCTCGAAGGCACGCGCTTCACCGAGGCCAAGCACGAGCAGCAGCAATCGCCCTACCGCCACCTGCTCAGGCCGCGCGCCGGCGGCATCGCCCTGGCCATCGACGCCATGGGCGAGCAGCTCGGGGCACTGGTCGACGTGACCATCCACTACCCGGACGGCCGGCCGCGCTTTCGCGACCTGCTGTGCGGACGCCTGCAGCGGGTGGTGGTGCATTTCGCGGAGCGTGAGATTCCCGCGCAGTTCCTCGGCCGCAGCTACGCCGAGGACGAGACCTACCGCCTGCAGTTCCAGCAGTGGGTCAACGGGCTGTGGAGCGACAAGGACGCCCGTCTGGAGCGCCTGCAGCAGCAGTGGCCACCGCGCGGGCCGGGGCTCGCGCGCGGCCGGGCCAGGGTCAGCGGCTGACCTGGGCCCAGGAGGCGTCCACCGCGCTCTTCTGCTTGGCGCTCAGCGCCTCCAGGTAGTAGAAGCTGCGGCGCTGGTCGCCGGTGACCACCAGCTCCAGGCGCTCGCCGGCCAGCCTGGTCATCGCCGGCGCGTCGATGCGGGTCACCGGGTAGAACAGGGTGTCGCGGGCGTTGAGGGTGTTGGCCTCGGCGCTGGCCAGGTAGTCGATGAAGCGGTGCGCCGCGGCGACGTTGCCGGCGTTGCGCGGAATCGCCATGGTATCGATGAACATCAGCGCCCCCTCGCGCGGCATGACGAAGCGCAGCGGCGCGCCGGCGTCGGCCGCCTTGAGCACGTGGCCGCTCCAGGCCATGGCCATGCACAGCTTGCCGCTGGCCAGTTGCTCGACGTAGGAGTTGTTGCCGAAGCTGGCGGCCTTGCCGCGCAGCGCCGCCAGCTCCGCGCCGGCCTGCTGGATCTGCCGCGGACCGCTGCGGCCCAGGGCGCGGCCCTTGTAGTTGAGCAGCAGCGACAGGGTTTCCTCGCGCGCATCGAGCATGCCGATGCCGCACTGCTTCAGGCGATCGCTGTTCTGCGCATCGAACAGCAGGCCCCAGGTGTCCTCGGGCATGGCACCCAGGGTGTCGACCACCTTGGAGACGTTCAGCGCCAGGCCGACGGTGCCCCACAGGTAGGGCACGGCGTGGCGGGACTTGCCGTCGAAGCCGCTGAGCATGGCCAGCAGGTCGGGATCGACCTCCTTCAGGTTGGGCAGCCTGGTCGGATCCAGCGGCTGCAGGCGCTGCGCGTCGATCAGCGCCGGCAGGTGGAAGTGCGCCGGGAACACCACGTCGTAGCTCTGGCCGCCATCGTTCAGCACGTCCTCGGCCGAAGCGGCGGTGGAGTACTCCACCTTGATCCCGCTCTGCTTCTCGAACGCCTCGATCACGCTGGGGGCCAGGCGCCCTTCCCAGCCATGCACCCTGAGCACCTCCTGCGCCTGCACCAGACCCGCCCCCAGGCCGAGGCTCACGGTCAACAGCATCCGCTTCAACATCCCCACACTCCTTATAGTTATGAGCGGACCGCGCCCCCATGACAGCGGCTCCGCGTCGGGGGGATTTAAACGGGCCATACGACCTTTGTCGCGAGGCTCTACGCCAAAGGTGACCCGCATCACACTTCAGGAGAGGAACTGGCTCAGCGCAGCGCGCAGCTTGCCCGGCTTGACCGGCTTGTTGAGCAGCGGGATGCCCTGCTCGTGCAGCTGGCGGCGGCACTGTTCGCTGCGCTCGGCGGTGATCATCACCGCCGGCAGCAGCCGCGCCGTCTCCGTGCGCAGGCTGGCGATCAGTTCGCAGCCGTTGGCACCCTGATCGAGGTGGTAGTCCACCAGCAGCAGCTCGGCATCCCAGCCCTGCAGCTGCGCGCGCGCCTCCGCCAGGCCGCCGGCCAGGCGCACCTCGCAGCCCCACTGGGCAAGCAGCGCCTGCATGCTCTGCTGGATGTCCGGCTCGTTGTCGACCACCAGCACGCGGCGCCCCGGCAGCGGATCGCCGAGGCTCTCCTGCGGGCGCGCCAGCGGTGCCGGCGCCACGTAGTCGGCCAGCGGCACCTCGATGCTGAACAGCGAGCCGCGCCCCGGCTGCGAGCGCACGGCGATGCGGTAGTCGAGCATGCGTGCGATGCGCTCGACGATGGCCAGGCCCAGGCCGACGCCCTTGCGCTCGGCGGCGCGGCCGGCATCGAGCTGGTTGAACTCGAGGAAGATCTCCTCGAGCTTGTCGGCCGGGATGCCGCGGCCGGTGTCGGCGACCTGGATCAGCAGGTGCGCGCCGCGCCGGCGGCAGCCGAGCAGCACGCGACCCTGGCCGGTGTAGCGGCAGGCATTGCTGAGGAAGTTGCGCAGGATGCGGGTGAGCAGGCGGAAGTCGGTGCGCACCGCCAGCCGCGGGATGCGCACGCGCAGGCCCAGGCCGGCGGCCTCCGCCACCGGCTGGAATTCCGAGGCCAGCGGCGCCAGCAGCTCGTCGAGACGGTACACGGCGAGGTCCGGACGGATCGCCCGGCTGTCCAGACGGGCGATGTCGAGCAGGTCGGCGAGCAGGTCCTCGGCGCCCTCCAGGGCCTGGTGGGTGCGCTCCACCAGGTTGGCCTCGCTGTCCGGCAGGCGCCGCTCGCGCAGGGTGGCGATCAAGAGGCGCGCGGCGTTGAGCGGCTGCAGCAGGTCGTGGCTGGCCGCCGCCAGGTACTTGTCCTTGCTCTGGTTGGCCGCCTCGGCGGCGTCGCGCGCCTCGCGCAGCTCGCACTGGATGCGCTCGCGCTCGCGGATCTCCTGCTGCAGGTGGCGGTTGGCCTCGAGCAGCTCGGCGGTGCGCGCGGCGACGCGCTGCTCCAGCTCGACGTTGAGCTGCTGCTGGCGCAGCTGGGCCTGCTTGCGCTCGGTGATGTCGGCGACGAAGCCCTCGACCAGCCCTTCCGCATCGGGCTTGAGCAGCAGGTTCATCAGCACGTCGATATGGCTGCCGTCGCGCCGGCGCAAGCGGGTTTCGTAGCCGAACAGGCCCTTGCCCTCGCGCAGTACCGCGCCGATGCGCGCCAGCTCGGCGGCGCCGCCGACGAACAGCTGCTCGGCCAGGTCGCGCTGCGACCACAGCACCTGCTGCGGATCGTCGTAGCCGAGCATGTGCGCCAGCGCCGGGTTGGCGGCGCGGATGCCGTCGTGCAGGCTGGCCTGGAAGATGCCGTGCACGGCGTGCTCGAACAGCCACTTGTAGCGGTTGCGCTCGCGCTCCAGCTCGTCGAGGCGCGCCGACAGCTCCGGGTAGTAGCTCTTGCGCGCCGAGTGGCTGCCGAGGCCGAGCAGGTCGGCGACGTTGGGCCGCGCGTCAGAGGGCTTCGCCATACACCACCTCGACGTCGCGCTGGGTCGACTGCCTGGGGTTGGTCAGGATGCACGGGTCGCGCATGGCGTGGCGCGACAGGAAGGGGATGTCCGAGCTGCCGACGCCGTGGCGGCGCAGGGTCTCCTCGAAACCGACCGCCTGCTTGAAGGCGATCAGGTGCTCGACCAGCCGCGCGCGCACCTGCGGTGGGGTCAGCCCGCGGCAGTCGATGCCGAGGGTCTCGGCGACCAGGCGGAAGCGCTCAGGCGCGGCATCGAAGTTGAACGCCACCACGTGCTCGACCAGCGCCGCGTTGCACAGGCCGTGCGGCAGGTCGAGGAAACCGCCGAGGCTGTGGCTCATGGCGTGCACCGCGCCGAGGATGGCATTGGAGAAGGCCAGGCCGGCCTGCATGCTGCCGAGCATGATCTTCTCGCGCAGGGCGATATCGTTGGGATCGGCGATCATCGCCACCAGGTTGCCGCCGATCAGCCGCATGGCCTCCAGCGCGTGGGGGTCGGTGAGCGGGCCGGCGCCGGTGGAGACGAACGCCTCGATGGCGTGCACCAGGGCGTCGATGCCGGTGCAGGCGGAGAGGAACGGATCCATGCTCAGCGTGGTTTCCGGGTCGATCAGCGACACGTCGGGCACCACCGCCTTGCTGACGATGGAGAACTTCATCCGCTCGACCTGGTTGGAGATGATCACGAACTGCGACACGTCGGCCGAGGTGCCGGCGGTGGTCGGGATCAGGATCAGCGGCGGGCTGGGCACACGGATGGTGTCGACGCCCTCGAACTCGAGGATGCTGCGCCCGTGCGCGGCGACGATGCCGATGGCCTTGGCGCAGTCCATCGGGCTGCCGCCGCCCACCGCGACTATCACGTCGCAGCCGCTGGCGCGGTACAGCTCGGCGCCGGCCATCACCTCCTCCACCCGCGGGTTGGGCGACACGCCGGTGAACAGCACGTGGGCGATGCCCTGCTGGTCGAGACTGGCCTGCACGTCGGTGACCCAGCCGGCCGCCAGCACGCCGGGGTCGGACACCACCAGCACCTTGCGGGCGCCGAAGGTCGCGGCGTAGTTGCCGACCGAATGGCGGGAACCGGCGCCGAAGATGATTTCCGGGCTGACGAACTTGCGGAGCGGCGAGAGGGACATGCAGGAACCTGACGGCATCGTTGTTGTTATGGAATGTTTCAAGGCGACAGCCTACTGCATTGCTCGGTCTTTGCAATCAACCGATGGCAATCCGCCCGCCGTGCGGTCGCCATCCGGCTTCAGCCGAGCAGGCGGCAATAGAACTGCCATTCGCGCTCGAGGGCATCGGCGAGATGGGCGGCCTGGCGGAAGCCGTGGCGCTCGTCCGGGTACAGGCGGTACTCGACCGCCACGCCGCCGGCCTGCAGCGCGGCGACCATCGCCTCGGTCTGCTGCGGCACCACCACGGCGTCCAGCCCGCCCTGGAAGAAGATCAGCGGCGCACGGATGTTCCCGGCATGGTTGAGCGGGGTGCGCGCCGCGTAGCGTTCGGCGTCGCGCACGGGATCGCCGATCAGCCAGTCCAGGTAGTCGCCCTCGAACTTGTGGGTGGCGCGGCGCAGGGCCAGCGGGTCGCTGACCCCGTACAGGCTGGCGCCGCCGCGGAACACGTCGTGGAAGGCCAGCGCGCACAGCGCGGTGTAGCCGCCGGCGCTGGCGCCGCGGATGAAGGCGCGCGCCGGGTCGATCAGCCCCTGCGCGCCGAGGTGGCGCACCAGCGCCACGGCGTCCGCCACCTCGATATCGCCCCATGCCCCCGTGAGGCGCAGCCGGCAGGCACGGCCGAAGCCGCTGGAGCCGCGGTAGTTGAGGTCGGCGACGGCGAAGCCGCGCTGGGTCCAGAACTGGATGCGCGGGTCGAACACCGGGTAGCAGGCCGAGGTCGGCCCGCCATGCAGGAACAGCACCAGCGGCGGCCGCTCGCCGGCCGGCACGCGGCAGGCGGCGTTGCGCGGCGCATGGAAGAACGCCCGGGCGCTCTCACCGTCGCCCGTGGCGAAGCGGATCGCCTGCGGGCGCGACAGCTCGGTCTCGACCAGCGGCTGCTCGCCGCCGGCGAGGATCTCGATCGCGCCCGAGTCGCGGGCGATGGCCAGCAGCGCCGGCAGCCGGTCCGGCGCGGCGGCGATGCAGTAGAAGTGCCGCGCGTCGGCGGCGAGCTGGCGGAAGCGCGAGAACTCCGCCGCCAGGCGGCGCTCGCGGCCGGCCGCGTCGCGCTCGACCAGCAGGCCCCAGCCCTCCTCCAGGCGCGCCAGCAGCCAGCCGCCGCCGGCCAGCGGCAGGTGGCTGACGGTGCCCAGCTGCCAGGGCGCCGGGGCGTGGTCGGCTTCCGCCATGGGCCGCGGTTCGCTCCAGCCCTTGCTGCCGCTGGAGCCGCTGGTGCGCATGGCGCACCCTACCGGCACGACGCCACGCTCGCAGGGTGCGCCATGCGCACCACCTGTCCCGACAGGCTGCCAGCGCCCGCCATACTCGTGCCACGGCCGCCACCAGCCGTCGCGGTCGCTCAGGCAGGTCAGGCTGCCGTCGGCGGCGAAGCACGGCTGCTGCAGCGACTGATCGTCCGCGTCGCCGGCCAGCACCTCGCGCGCGCCGAGCGAGCCGTCGGCGTGCAGCGCCATCCGGCACAGGCGGGTCGCCGTCCACGGCAGCTCGGGGCGGTCCCACTCGATCCAGGCCAGCCAGCGGCCATCGGCGGACAGCCGCGGCGCGCAATAGAAGTCGGCGCCCTCGGCCAGCACGCGGCGCGCGCCGTCGTGCAGCGCCAGGCTGACCAGGCGGTGCACCACGGCGTCGCCCTCGCGGCGCTCCTCCACCGCCAGCACCGCCTGCCAGGCCGGTGCATGCTGCAGGTCGCCGTAGCGGCAGTCGGGATTGGCGGTCACCCCGTGCAGCTCGCCGGGGCTGCCGTCGGCACCGACGCTCAGCCACCAGAGCTGCTGGTCGGCCTCGCCGACCAGCGCCACGCCGGCGCCGGTCAGGCAGAAGGCGCCGCCGCCGTACTCGTAGACCCGGCTGCGCACCGAGAAGCCCGGCGGGGTCAGCCGCCGCGCCCGCCCGGCGCGCCACAGCCACAGGCTGCAGGCCGCCTCCGCCGGGTCGAACTGCAGCCACAGCAGGCCGCCGAGGCCGGCGCGCAGCTCGGCGAAGTCGCGGCTGGCCGCGGCGGCCCGTTCGGCGCTCCAGGCGCTGGGCCAGGCGCCGCAGGGCAGCGGCTCGGCAGCCATCGCCGCGGGAGTCGGCTGCCCCCCGGCCGCCGGAGCGGCGACGGCGGCGTTCCCACGCGGGAGCGAGGGAACGATCAGCCCCCTGGCACGGCTCATCTGCCCGCCCTCAGCCCTTGCAGATGATCTGCGAGGCATGCACGTTGCGGTGGGTCAGTTGTTCCAGGCTCCAGGGCGCTTCCTCCGCCTCGCGGCGGGCGTCGAGGATCATGCCGTGGTGCGCCGACTTGCTGCACACCGGGTCGGCGTTGTCGGCGTCGCCGGTGAGCAGGAACGCCTGGCAGCGGCAGCCGCCGAAGTCGCGGTCCTTCTCGTCGCAGGAGCGGCACGGCTCGGGCATCCAGTCGTCGCCGCGGTAGCGGTTGAAGCCGAAGGAGTCGTACCAGATCTGCTTCAGGCTGTGCTCGGTGACCTTGGGGAACTGCACCGGCAGCATCCGCGCGCTGTGGCAGGGTAGCGCGGTACCGTCCGGGGTGATGTCGAGGAACAGGCTGCCCCAGCCGTTCATGCACGCCTTGGGGCGCTCCTCGTAGTAGTCGGGGGTGACGAAGATCAGCTTGCACGGGTGGCCCTGCGCCGCCAGCCTGTCGCGCCACTCGTTGGTGATGCGCTCGGCGCGCTCCAGCTGGGCGCGGGTCGGCAACAGCCCGGCGCGGTTGAGCTCGGCCCAGCCGTAGAACTGGCAGGTGGCCAGCTCGACGAAGTCGGCCTCCAGCTCGATGCACAGCTCGATGATCCGCTCGATGTTGTCGATGTTGTGCCGGTGGGTGACGAAGTTGAGCACCATCGGGTAGCCGTGCTTCTTCACCGCGCGAGCCATCTCCAGCTTGTGGGCGAAGGCCTTCTGCGAGCCGGCCAGCAGGTTGTTCACCTCCTCGTCGGCGGCCTGGAAGCTGATCTGGATATGGTCGAGGCCGGCCTCGGCGAACTCGGCGATGCGCGCCTCGGTCAGGCCGATCCCCGAGGTGATCAGGTTGGTGTAGTAGCCCAGTTCGCGCGCCGCGGCGATCAGCTCGGCGAGGTCCTGGCGCACCAGCGGCTCGCCGCCGGAGAAGCCGAGCTGGGCGGCGCCCAGCTCTCTGGCCTGGCGGAACACCTCGATCCACTGTTCGGTGGTCAGCTCCTCCTTGTGCTGGGCGAAGTCCAGCGGGTTGGAGCAGTACGGGCACTGCAGCGGGCAGCGGTAGGTCAGCTCGGCCAGCAGCCACAGCGGCGGGCCGGGCACGTGCCCCGGCTTAGCGAAGCTCGATCCAGAACCGTTCACGGGCCACCTCCAGGAATGCCAGGATGTCCTCGTCGATGCCCGGCACGTCCGGGAAGCGCGCGCAGAGGTCATCGATGATGGCAGCGACGCTGCGCACGCCGTCGACCTCGGCGAGGATCGCCCCGGCGCTGTCGTTGAGCTTGATCATGCCCTCGGGATAGAGCAGCACGTGGCAGCCCTGCGCCGGCTCCCACTGGAAGCGGAAGCCGCGGCGCAGCGCCGGCACCTGCTCGTGGCGTATCTCGTTCACAGCGCGATCCCCCGGTGCCAGACCCGCTCGGCGGTCACCGTGTGGTACGGCGGGCGCTCCAGCTCGTAGGCCATGCTCATGGCGTCGAGCATGCTCCACAGCACGTCGAGCTTGAACTGCAGGATCTCCAGCATGCGCTGCTGGGCCTGCCAGGTGGTGTAGTGCGCCAGGGTGATGCGCAGGCCGTGCTCGACGTCACGGCGCGCTTCCTTGAGGCGCTTGCGGAAGTAGTCGTAGCCGGTCGGGTCGATCCACGGGTAGTGCGCCGGCCAGGCGTCCAGGCGCGACTGGTGGATGTGCGGGGCGAACAGCTCGGTCAGCGAGCTGCTGGCCGCTTCCTGCCAGGACGCGCGGCGGGCGAAGTTGACGTAGGCGTCCACCGCGAAGCGCACCCCGGGCAGCACCAGCTCCTGGGACAGCAGTTGCGCGCGATCCAGGCCGACCGCCTCGCCGAGGCGCAGCCAGGCCTCGATGCCGCCCTCCTCTCCCGGCGCGCCGTCGTGGTCGACGATGCGCTGGATCCACTCGCGGCGGGTGTCGCGGTCCGGGCAGTTGGCCATGATCGCCGCGTCCTTCACCGGGATGCACACCTGGTAGTAGAAGCGGTTGGCCACCCAGCCCTGGATCTGCTCGCGCGTGGCGCGGCCCTCGTACATGGCGACGTGGAACGGGTGGTGGATGTGGTAGTAGGCGCCCTTGGCGCGCAGCGCCTGCTCGAATTCGGCGGGGCTCATGGCAGTCTGGGTCATCACGGCTCCTCGGGTGGCCACGCCTGCTGGCGCGGCTCGTTGTTGTTCTTGGCGTGCGGTGCGCATGGCGCACCCTACTGGGCGGTACGGCTGGCGTAGGGTGCGCCATGCGCACCATCAGCCGTGGCTTACAACGCGATCTGCATGCCGTCCCAGGCG
This sequence comes from Pseudomonas sp. OF001, assembly GCF_904426495.1. Lineage (NCBI taxonomy): Bacteria > Pseudomonadati > Pseudomonadota > Gammaproteobacteria > Pseudomonadales > Pseudomonadaceae > Pseudomonas > Pseudomonas sp. OF001. The sequence goes on from NZ_CAJGBM010000019.1 coordinate 26,124, forward strand.
ACCTCGACGCCGCGCGCCTTCAGCTCGGCGCGCTCGGGCGACTCCTCGTCGAGGATCGGGTTGGTGTTGTTGATGTGGATGAGCACCTTGCGCTGACGCGGCAGGCGCTCGAGCACCTCGAGCATGCCGCCGGCGCCGCTCTGCGGCAGGTGGCCCATCTCGCTGCCCAGCTTGGTGCCGCAGCCGGCGTGGATCATCTCGTCGTCACGCCACAGGGTGCCGTCGACCAGCAGGCAGTCGGCGCGGTCCATCCACTCCAGCAGCGCACCGTCCACCTGGCCGAGGCCGGGGGCGTAGAACAGCTTGCCGCCGGTGCGGGTGTCCTCGACCAAGAGGCCGAGGTTGTCGCCCGGATGCGGGTCGTTGCGGTGCGGCGAATAGGGCGGCGCCGCGCTGCGCAGCGGGATCGGCGTGAAGCGCAGCGCCGGGCAGGCCTCGACGGTGAAGCCGCGGTCCAGCTCGATGCGCCGCCAGCTCAGGCCGCCGTGCCAGTGGCTGAGCATGTTGAACAGCGGGAAACCGCTGGTCAGGTCCTGGTGGACCATCTCGCTGCACCACACCTCGTGCGGGCAGCCCTCGCGCAGGGTGAGCAGGCCGGTGGTGTGGTCGATCTGGCTGTCCAGCAGGATCAGCGCGCGGATCGCGGTGTCGCGCACCGCGCGCGCCGGCTGCAGGGCCGGGAAGGATTCGATCTGCGCGCGGATGTCGGGCGAGGCGTTGCAGACGATCCAGTTGACCCCGTCATCGGACAGGGCGATGGAAGACTGGGTGCGCGGCGTGGCGCTCAGGGTGCCTTCGCGCAGGCCGCGGCAGTTGCGGCAGTTGCAGTTCCACTGGGGAAAGCCGCCGCCGGCGGCGGAACCGAGAATGCGGATATGCATGGGGGAGTCCCCGGACGGGAAGCCCCGGACGGGCCGGGGCTGTGTGGATCAACGGTTGGCGAAGTACATGGTCACTTCGAAGCCAATACGCAGATCGGTGAAGGCGGGCTTGGTCCACATGGCGCAGTCCTCTTGTTGTCGAAACCGGTGAATTCCGGCAAGACAGTTATGCGCCCTAACGCGGGCGCGCCAAATGGTACTTTGGAAGGAGTTTCGGCGATCCTTGGTAGTCCTGCCGGCGGACCGACCGGCGGGCATAAAAAAACGCGGCCGAAGCCGCGTTCGATACAAACTGCCTGGGGCCATGGGAAACCCGTCGGCAACCGCGCCCGGGGAGCGCATCGACAAGCAACACAGCAAGGGTTGGCGCGCCGGGGGAAGCGCGCCGCGTGGAGAGAGCGGGAGCCGGCGGACGGGGCTGCCGTCCCGTCCGCCGGTGGGACTCAGAAGAAGCCCAGCGGCTTGATGTCGTAGCTGACCAGCAGGTTCTTGGTCTGCTGGTAGTGGTCGAGCATCATCTTGTGGGTCTCGCGGCCCACGCCGGACTTCTTGTAGCCACCGAAGGCGGCGTGCGCCGGGTACAGGTGGTAGCAGTTGGTCCACACGCGGCCGGCCTTGATGCCGCGGCCCATGCGGTAGGCGCGGTTGATGTCGCGGGTCCACACGCCGGCGCCCAGGCCGAACTCGGTGTCGTTGGCGATCGCCAGCGCCTCGGCCTCGTCCTTGAAGGTGGTCACGCCGACCACCGGGCCGAAGATCTCCTCCTGGAACACGCGCATGTCGTTGGTGCCCTTGATCAGGGTCGGCTGCACGTAGTAGCCGCTGGCCAGGCTGCCTTCGAGCTTCTCGGCGGCGCCGCCGGTGAGGATCTCGGCACCCTCTTCGCGGGCGATATCCATGTAGGAGAGGATCTTCTCGAACTGCTGGTTGGACGCCTGGGCGCCGACCATGGTCTCGGTGTCCAGCGGGTTGCCACGCTTGATCTGCTTGACCTTCTGCATGACCACGGCCATGAACTCGTCGTAGATCGACTCCTGGATCAGCGCGCGCGACGGGCAGGTGCACACCTCGCCCTGGTTGAAGAAGGCCAGCACCAGGCCCTCGGCGGCCTTCTCGATGAACTCGGGCTCGGCGCGCATGATGTCTTCGAAGAAGATGTTCGGCGACTTGCCGCCCAGCTCGACGGTGCTGGGGATGATGTTCTCGGCGGCGCACTTGAGGATGTGCGAGCCGACCGGGGTGGAGCCGGTAAAGGCGATCTTGGCGATGCGCTTGCTGGTGGCCAGCGCCTCGCCGGCCTCGCGGCCGAAGCCCTGGACGATGTTCAGCACGCCCGGCGGCAGCAGGTCGGCGATGATCTCGGCCAGCACCATGATCGACAGCGGGGTCTGCTCGGCCGGCTTGAGCACGATGCAGTTGCCGGCGGCCAGCGCCGGGGCCAGCTTCCAGGCGGCCATCAGCAGCGGGAAGTTCCACGGGATGATCTGGCCGACCACGCCCAGCGGCTCGTGGAAGTGGTAGGCGGCGGTGGTGTCGTTGATCTCGGCGGCGGCGCCTTCCTGGGCGCGGATGCAGCCGGCGAAGTAGCGGAAGTGGTCGGCGGACAGCGGCACGTCGGCGTTGAGGGTCTCGCGCACGGCCTTGCCGTTGTCCCAGGTCTCGGCGACGGCCAGCACTTCCAGGTTCTGCTCGATGCGGTCGGCGATCTTCAGCAGGATGTTGGCGCGGTCCTGCACCGAGGTGCGGCCCCAGGCGTCGGCGGCGGCGTGGGCGGCGTCCAGCGCCAGCTCGATGTCCTCGGCGGTGGAGCGCGGGAATTCGGCGATCACCTCGCCGGTGACCGGCGTGGTGTTGGTGAAGTACTGGCCCTTCACCGGAGCCACGAACTCACCATTGATGAAGTTGCCGTAACGCGGCTTGAAGGAAACGATGGCGCCAGCGGTACCCGGTTGTGCGTAGATCATGCTCATGGCCTCTCTTTTATTGTTGCGGTCCGATCTGGTTCTGCGCGGACTGTGCGTTGATGGTGGCAGTCCGCACGCGGCGCAGGTATGCGCCGATGGAAGGCAGAAGCTCGTTATTTGGTAGTAACGGCCGCAAGAAAGGTTGCATGCGCGCCGGCAAAGCGCAAGGTGCCGCGCAGACGCCTTGCGCCGCCCTTCACGCCGCGGCGTGCTGGCGCTGGCGCGCCGGCTCGGGCGTCGCTGCGGCCTCCGGCCGGTAGCCCAGGCGCAGTCCGCCCCAGTGGCGGCCGTGGACGAGGATCGGCACCGACAGGTCGTGCATCAGCTCGCCGGTGTCGCGGGTGTAGGTCTGCATCAGCAGCGGCTGCTGGTGGCTGCCGCAGCGGATGCCGGTACGGTCGGTGAAGATGCGCTTGCTGCGGCTGTGCGCCATGTCCGCCTGCAGGTCGCCGGTGAGCGGCTGGCTGAACGCCAGGTTGTGGGTCGGCACGTAGCCGTCCGGCGTGCAGGCGATGGCGAACACCACGCCCTCGTGGCGCCCCAGCAGCGGCTCCTGGATGGCCGGCAGCACCTCGTCGGTGAAGCGGTCGAAGCGGCTGGCGTACTTCTGCGGATGGGTGCCGGGCACCGGCCGGTAGTGGCGGTCGAACAGGTCGTCGAGGCTGATCCGGCCAGCCTTGATCGCCGCCTCGAACTGCCGGGTGATCGCCTGCGCGCCCTCGCGGGCCAGGTCGTAGACGCGCTGGTGGTAGTCGTCGAGGGCCACCGCGGCGAGCTGCTCGCTGATGTGCTCGGTCAGCTCCTCCAGCTTCATCGCCTCGCCCTCCAGGCGGCGGGTCTGCTCGTCGCTGACCGCCAGGTCGCTGCGCATCTGGTCGACCGCGGCGAACAGGCTGCCGAGCTGGCGCCGGTTGTCGTCGGAACCGACGGCGATCTCGCTGATCTGCCGTTCGACATCCACCGACAGCGCGGCGATGCTCTCCAGGTGCTGGCCGGCGCGCTCCACCTCGTTGACCCCGGTGACCAGCTCGGCGGACAGACTGCGGATCTGCTCGACCACCTCGCGGGTGCGGCGCTGGATCTCGCCGATCATCTGTCCCACCTCGGCGGTCGCCGTCGCGGTACGCCCGGCCAGGCTGCGCACCTCGCCGGCCACCACGGCGAAGCCGCGGCCGTGCTCGCCGGCGCGCGCCGCCTCGATGGCCGCGTTGAGCGCCAGCAGGTTGGTCTGGCTGGCGATCTCCTCGATCACCCCGGTGACCCGCTGGATATCCGCGCTGCGCCGGTTCAGCTCCTCGATCAGCTCGCGGCTGGCACCGGCCTGCTGGCGCAGCTGCTGCATGCGGCCGATGGTGTCGACCAGCACGCGGCGGCCGGCATCGCTGCTCTGCCGCGCCTCGATGGCGGCCTCCACCGCCTGCTTGCTGAGCGCCGAGGTCTGCGCCTCGGTGGCGATCATCACCTCGGCGCTGCCGACGATCTGCGCGGCGGCGGTGACCTGCGACTCGACCCGCTCGGCCAGCTGCTGCGCCGAGTAGGCGACGCCGGCGGCCGACAGGGCGTTGTGACTGATCGAGTGGGACAGGCCGCGGGCCAGTTGGTCGACATCGACACCGGCCGTGCTGCCCCCCCGCGAGCTTCGGCGCACGAGCAGCGCCACGGCGGGCAGCGCCGCCAGCAGCAGGGCCAGGCACAGCCAGAACGGCAGCCAGCCCTGCGCCTGGGCGAGCAGCAACAGGGCCGCCACGCCGCCCGGCAACAGGCGTTCGGCGAGCGTGCGGAAACGGATGGATGTCATGGGGGCTCCTCGCTGGAGGCGCCGGCGCCGGCAGGCAGGGCGGCCTGTGGCCATCCGCTACTGCAGCCGGGCTTGCCGGCCTTGTTCTTGTTGGAAGCACGGCAGACCGTCGGGGAACATGGCGGCGGTCGCCTTGCGCGGGACATCGCCTGTATATCGGCCGCCGCACCGCAAACTTGAGCGACCGGCAGACGCGACGAGGCCGGCAAGTCGCCGGCCTCGTGCACTGCTACAGCGGACGGATCAGCGCTTGGCCACCGCCGCCACTTCCTTGGGCAGCTTGAAGGTCCACACCATGCCGCCCTGGTTGAAGTCCTTGATGCGCTTGGCCACCTCGCCGCCCCACAGCGGCACGGCGCCGCCCCAGCCGGACAGCACGGAGACGTACTGCTCGCCGTCCATCTCCCAGGTGATCGGCGAGCCGATCACGCCCGAGCCGGTGTTGAACTCGTAGAGCTTCTTGCCGGTCTTGGCGTCGAAGGCCATCAGGAAGCCTTCCGGGTTGCCGGTGAACACCAGGTTGCCCTTGGTGGCCAGCACGCCGCCCCACAGCGGCGCGTAGTTCTTGTAGCGCCAGACTTCCTTGCCGGTCTTCGGGTCAATGGCGCGCAGCACGCCGATGTAGTCCTCGTTGAGCGGGTGGATGGTGAAGCCGGCGCCGAGGTAGGCCGCGCCCTTCTTGTAGGCGGTGCCCTCGTTCCAGATGTCCATGCTCCACTCGTTGGACGGCACGTAGAACAGCCCGGTGTCCTGGCTGTAGGCCATCGGCATCCAGTTCTTGCCGCCGAGGAAGGACGGCGCCACGGTGACGGTCTTGCCCTGCGCACCGGCGTCGCCCGGCGAGCCCGGACGGTTGGCGTCGTCGTAGATCGGCCGGCCGTTCTTGTCCAGGCCCTTGGCCCAGGTGATCTTGTCGACGAACGGGAAGCCGCGGATGAACTTGCCGTTGGTGCGGTCGAGCACGTAGAAGAAGCCGTTGCGGTCGGCGGTGGCCGCCGCCTTCACGGTCTTGCCGCCGTCCTGGTAGTTGAACGACACCAGCTCGTTGACGCCGTCGAAGTCCCAGCCGTCGTGCGGGGTGGTCTGGAAGTGCCACTTGATGGTGCCGTCGTCCGGGTTCAGCGCCAGGCGCGAGGACGAGTAGAGGTTGTCGCCGGGGCGCAGGTGCGAGTTCCACGGCGCCGGGTTGCCGGTGCCGAACAGCAGCTGGTTGGTTTCCGGGTCGTAGTAGCCGCCCAGCCACGGCGCCGCGCCGCCGGTCTTCCACAGGTCGCCCGGCCAGGACTTGCCGGCCTCGCCGCCGGTGATGCCGTTCTCGACCTTCTTGCCGTCCTTCCAGACGTAGCCCATGTGGCCTTCCACGGTCGGACGGGTCCACAGCAGCTCGCCGTTCTTCGGGTTGTAGGCCTCGATCTTGCCGACCACGCCGAACTCGCCACCGGACACGCCGGTGATCAGCTTGCCGTTGACCACCAGCGGTGCGGCGGTGATCGAGTAGCCGGCCTTGTAGTCGGCCACGGTCTTCTTCCAGACCACCTTGCCGGTGTCCTTGTTGAGGGCGACCAGCTTGGCGTCGAGGGTGCCGAAGATCACCAGGTCGCCGTACAGGGCGACACCGCGGTTGATCACGTCGCAGCACGGCATGATGCCGTCGGGCAGGCGGGCGTCGTACTGCCAGAGTTCCTTGCCGGTGCGCGCGTCGACGGCGAACACCCGCGAGTAGGAGGCGGTCATGTACATCACGCCATCCTTGACCAGCGGCTGGGCCTGCTGGCCGCGCTGCTTCTCGCCACCGAAGGAGAACGCCCACACCGGACGCAGCTGGGTGACGTTGTCGGCGTTGAGGGTGTTCAGGGTGCTGTAGCGCTGGCCCTGCAGGCCGAGACCGTTGGTGACGACCTCGCCGGGGGTCTGCGCATCCTTGAGGATGTCGTCGTCGGTGACGGCCCAGGCGGACAGGCCGGACAGCGCCAGCGCAAGGCCCAGCGTGGTCCTGGCAAAGGAATGGGTGAGACCGGAGTGCTTCATTGCGGCTACCTCTGCGGGTTCATTGTTATGTGCCGGGAATTTTTCCCGGTCTGTAGCGAATTCTTCGCCGCAGGGGGTGGCGCAACAATTGATCGCGGGGAGCAAAGACATGCTTCCTTGGTAGCAATACCCGCCCGCAAGCCGCGCGCGGCGCGGGTTCGGAGCGGGCTCTCAGAGTGGCCAGACCCACAGCAGCATGGGCACCCCCACCGCCAACACGACCAGCTCCAGCGCCAGTCCCAGGCGCCAGAAGTCGCCGAAGCGCAGCCCGCCGGGGCCGAGGATCAGGGTGTTGTTCTGGTGGCCGATGGGGGTGAGGAAGGCGCAGGAGGCGCCCACCGCGATGGCCATCAGGAAGGCGTCGGCGTTGACTCCGAGCTGCGCCGCGCTGCTCAGGGCGATCGGGCTCATCACCGCGGCGGTGGCGGCGTTGTTCATCAGGTCGGAGAGGAACATGGTCACCACCAGCAGCAGCACCAGCGCCAGCAGCGCCTCGCCGCGCGCCAGGTGCTCGAGCAGGAAACGGGCGATGACGCCGGCCGCGCCGGTGGAGAACATGGCGTCGGCCACCGGCAGCATGGCGCCGAGCAGCACGATCACCGGCCAGTCGATCGCCGTGTACAGGGCGCGCGGCGGCACCAGATTGGTCAGCGCGAAGGCCAGCGCGCCGCCGGCGAAGGCCACCGCCGCCGGCAGCACGCCGAAGGCCGCCAGCGCCACCGCCGCCAGCATCAGCACCCCGGCGAGCAGCGCCTGGCCCGGCCTCGGCACGCGGATGTCGCGCGGCGCCAGCGGCAGGCAGCCGAACAGCCCGGCGAAGCCGGCCAGCGCCTCCTCGCCGCCCTGCAGCAGCAGCATGTCGCCTGCGCTCAGCGGCGTCGAGCGCAGGCGACGGATCACCCGCAGGCCCTGGCGCGAGATCGCCAGCAGGTTGATGCCGTAGCGGCTGCGCAGCTCCAGATCCCTGGCCGAGCGGCGGATCAGGCTGGAGCCCGGCATCACCACCAGCTCGCGGATCACCAGCTCCTCGCTGCCGGCCCGGCTCCTCGGCGCCGCATCCGCGACCTCCCCACCCGGCTCCGGCGCCTGCCCCGCGCCGGGTGCCTGGTCCGCCGCCGCGGCCGGCAGATCGCCACCATCCTCTGCGGGCAGCGGCTCCGGGGCCGGCGGCGGCACGTCCTCCACCAGCTTGGCGCCCAGGCTGGCCAGCGCCGGGGACAGCGACTCCGGCTCGACCTCGATGATCAGGATGTCGCCGGCCTGCAGGCGCCGGCGCGGTGCCGGCGAGGCGATGCGCACGTCGTGGCGGACCAGGCCGACGATCTGCGCGTCGCAGTCGTCGAGCAGCTGCTCGACCTCGCGCAGCATCTTGTCGGCCGCCTTGCCGCCCTCCTCGATGCGCACCTCGCTGAGATAGCTGTCGCTCTCGAAGTGCGCGGTGCCGGCCGGGCGCTGCGCCGGTACCCAGCGCCAGCCGAGCAGACCGACGAACAGCACGCCGAGCAGCGCCACCGCCAGCCCCACCGGGGTGAAGTCGAACATGGCGTAGCCGCCCAGGCCGCTGGAGGCACGGTAGCCGGAGACGATCAGGTTGGGGGGCGTGCCGATCAGGGTGGTCATGCCGCCGAGGATCGAGGCGAACGACAGCGGCATCAGCACCTGGCCCGGCGCCAGATGGTGCTTCGCCGCCAGCTGCAGGGCGATCGGCATCAGCAGGGCCAGGGCGCCGACGTTGTTCATGAAGCCCGACAGCAGCGCGGCCAGCCCCAGCAGCGCCAGCAGGCTGCTGGTCGGCCCGCCGCTGCCGGGCAGCAGGCGCTGCGCGAGGATGTCCACCGCACCGCTCTGCTGCAGGCCCTGGCCGAGCACCAGCACGCAGGCGACGGTGATCACCGCCGGATGGCCGAAGCCGGCGAAGGCGTCCTCGGCCGGCACCAGGCCGAGCAGCACGCAGGCCAGCAGCGCGGCCAGCGCCACCAGGTCGTGCCGCCAGCGGCCCCAGAGGAACAGCGCCAGGGTGACCAGCAGCACCGCGACTATCGCCATCTGGGAGCCCGTCATGCCCACCGCCTCGCCCGGTCCGACTGAGTTGAACCCTAGCCAGCGGCGGGCCGGGCGACAAGCCCGGTCCCGGAAACGCAACGCCCCGCACGCAGGCGGGGCGCAGGACCGGCGGCAGGGCGCGCCGGCGACCGGACGGAGCGGGCGGTCAGGCGTTCCTGGCGTGCCGGGCCGGGTCGAACGGCATCGGCCAGTTGAGCAGCTGGCTCGCCTTGGCCAGCTGGCTGCTGGCCGCCGGCAGCACATCGATGCCGTGCTCGCCGCGGATGATCTCCTGGATCAGATGATGCGCCTGGTCCACCAGTTCGGCGATGGCGATGCGCTCCTGGGCGCGCCACTCCAGCTCCATCTGCAGCATCCGGCCATCCGGGGCTTCGCGCTGCTCGCTATCGCAATGGCCACAGCACTCAGGCTGGCCGTCCGGGGTCCCACTGGTCTTGCAGTTCATCAAAATCCCTCTATGTCGTCGCTCGGTCTCGAGCTCACTCGCCCGTACAGTTTCCTCCGACGCCAGGGGCCTGCCCCGGCACTGTTTAACATTTATGAAATCGACCCCTGCCCCGGACATTGATCCAGAGCAATGCCAGGCGTTCCAGCCGGGAAGTGGGCCGGATGGCGCGCGGATCGGGCGGTTCCGGCGCCCCTACTGCCCCGCATCCACCCGCCGGAACACCTGCGCCTCGTACCTGGGGTAGAGGTGGCTGACCGTGCGGATCAGCTCGAAGCGGGTCAGGCTGATGGCGGCGAAACGCTCGGGGATCGGCGCCTGCATCGCCTCGTTCATGTCCAGGCCGGCGACCGCCGCCTCGCGCAGCAGACCGTCGAGCCAGCCGAGGTAGTCGCGCATCTGCACGAAGGGCTCGCGCCCCGTGGCGACCGGGCCGTGGCCGGGCACCAGCAGCCTGTAGGGCAGCTTCTCCAGCTCCGCCAGGTCGCCCAGCCAGACCTCCAGCCCCGGAGTCTGCGGGGTGGTCAGGGCGCGCTGGTAGAACACCAGGTCGGCGGCGAACAGTACGCCGGTGGTCTGGTCGAACACCGCCAGGTCGGCGCCGGTGTGGCCGCTGAAGGCCAGCAGCTGCAGGCGGTGGCCGCCGATCTCGCGCACGCCGGGCTCCAGCGTCTCGCCGGGCAGCAGCACCTCGGTGCCGCGCATCCAGTCGCCGAGCAGGCGGTACATGTTGTCGGCGAAGGCGCCGCCCTGCTCGGCCAGCAGCTCGCGGGTCTTCGCCAGGCTGGCGATGGGCACATCGCTGAACGCCTGGTTGCCGAACACGTGGTCGGGATGGTGGTGGGTGTTGATCACCAGGGCGATCGGCCGGTCGGTGACCCGGCCGATGGCGGCGCGCAGCGCCTCGCCGTAGCGCTTCGAGATGCCGGTGTCGATCAGCACCACCCCGGCCTCGGTGACGATGAATGCCACGTTGACGATGTTGCCGCCGTTGGCCATCTCGAAGTTGCCGGTGCTGCCTTCCAGCAGCCAGGTGTCCGCGGCGATCTGCCGGGGCTCGAGGTCGTAGGCCAGCTCGGCCGCCATCAGCGGCAGGCTGAGGAAGATCGCCACGAGCAAGGTAACCAAACGCATGCTGCCTCCTTTGCAATGTGATCGGTGCGCACGGCGCACCCTACCCACGCCGACGCGCATTCGCGCGCCCTGAACCGTGGGGTGCGCCACGCGCACCTGGCTGGACACTCAGAACGCCGCCTCGAACTCGTTGCCGTTGTTGTCGCGCAGCCACAGCTGCTGGTCGGCGTCCTGGCCGTCCAGCTGCAGGGTCAGGGTCGGGTTCTCGCTGACCGAGGGGTGCAGCTCCAGGCTGGCCAGCACCGCGCCGCCCGCGCCACGCAGCTCGGCGCGCTCGACGAAGAACTCGGGGATGCCGCCGGACAGGCCGTTGTCCATCGGGTGGGCGATGCGCAGGCGCAGGCGGCTGCCGTCGCCCTGCGGGAAGCGGGCGCCGAAGATCTCGCCGAGGTGTTCCTCCCAGCCGGCCTGGGCGCGCACCGCGCTGGGCGCGGTGCAGCCGCCGCCGGCGGCGTCGACGCGGGTCGAGCCGACGTGCCAGGTGCCGTCGCGGGTCAACACCGCGGCGCGGATCGGCGTGGCCTGCTCGACGCGGATGTTCAGCGCGATGCGCGGCGCCACCGGCCCGCTGGGGAAGAAGGTGAAGATGTGCGGGATCGGGTTGAGCTCGGCCCAGGCGACGATGCGCACCACCTCGCTGCCCAGCGCCGAGGCGTCGATGCTGATCGGCACCTGGCGCGAATCCTCGGCGAACGGTGGCGCGCTGAGGCGCACCCGCTCGTCGAACTCGTAGGGCGCCTCGCCGAGGAAGCGCGTCTGGTGGAAGCTCCACATCGGCGACTGCAGCGGATCGGACTCCGCCGCCCACAGCGGATTGCTCAGCAACAGCCAGCCCAGCGCCAGCCCCATGCTCCGGATGGTCATTCCCTGCCTCCTTCCCGTGTAGGGTGCGCCATGCGCACCGATAGCGCTCCTGCGCCCGGCAGACGCTCCCACGCCGGAGCGTGGAAGCGATCAGGCGCGGGAGCGACGCTCACTCGCCGTGAGTCTGCGCCTGCACCTCGCCCTCGTACAGCTCGGGCACCTCGTAGCGCAGGCCGTAGCGCGCGTAGACCTTTGCCAGTTCGCCGGAGCCGATCAGCTCCACCAGGGCGCCCTCCAGGGCATAGGCCAGCTGGCGGTTGCTCTCGTGCACCGCCATGCCGATGTCCCACTGCTGGCGGCCCATCTCCGGATAGGCGTTGTCGGCGGCCTTGAGCTGCGGATCCCCGGCTTCGTGGAGCAGCCAGTCGATCTCGCCGCGCATGGCCATCACCGCATCCACCTTGCCCTCGCGCATGGCGGCGAAGGCCAGCGGCGGGCTCGGATAGTGGCGGGTGTTGCCGCTCATGCGCCCGCCGAACACCGAGCTCATGTAGAACGACGGCACGCTCTCCAGCTCGACGCCGATGGGGTGGTAGCCGAACACCGCGACGCTGGGCACTTCCTTGAGGCGGCGGGTGTCGTGGGCGACCTGCCAGCGCTCGCGCTGGTAGGGGCCGAACATCACCACCAGCTCGTTGACCAGCTCGCCCAGCTCGTTGCGCTTGAACGCGTAGTTGCGGTCGTAGGGCACCCGCAGCATGACATCGGCGAGTTCGTCGGGGCGCAGGTAGTGGCCCTTCCAGACGAAGTTGCGCAAGTCGTCGTCGAGCTTCTCGCCCGGCGTGATCCACATCAGCTCCAGGCGCAGCGCCTGGCTGTCGGCGAGCTTCTGCGCCAGCTCGACGTCGACGCCGCGCGCCTGGCCGTCCTGCTGGTAGCTGTAGGGAGGGAAGTTCTCGTATACCGCCACCTTGAGCACTCCCGAGGCGACGATGTCGTCGAACGGCCGGACCTGCGCCTGCGCGCCCTGGGCGAGCAGCAGCAGGCTGGCGAACAGCAGGGCGAGCAGGCGCATGGCGGCTTACTCCGTGATGGCGACGCTTTCCAGGTAGCTGCGGATGGCCCACAGGGCTTCCTGGCTGAGGAAGTCGGCCATCTTCGGCATGTACACGCGACCGTCGCGCACCGCGCCGTTGATCACCCGCTCCTTGAACCACTCGTCGCCCTCGATGCCGGCATCCAGCATGCGCAGGTCGGGGGCGATGCCGCCGGAGATGGCATCCAGGCCGTGGCAGCGCGCGCAGTTCTGGGTATAGGCGGACTTGCCGATTTCCACGGCATGGCCATTGTTCTCGTAGGGCGCGCGATAGGGGTTCTCGTCACGCCACTCGCTACCCAGCTGCTCCAGGCCGGCGGTGTTGACGGCCTGCGGCGTCACGTCGCCATGGGCCAGGACCTGGGTGGCGGCGCCGAGGGCCAGGGTAGCCAGAAGGGCCGGCAGGAATTTCTTGTTGTTCATGGCGATACCTCGTTTCGATGCGGTGCAAGGCGGTGCATTCCAGGACGCGGAATGCGTTGATCGCATCTTAGGGAGACGACGGCCAGAGCCAGTATTCTGCTTTGGTGCCCGCGCCCTACTCCCTTGGTATGAGACCTTGGAAGCAGTACCTGGGGCCCTTCGGAGCAGACCCTTGGTAGCAGAACAAGTCATTGTTTCAAAAGGGATTTTTTCCCGAAGACAGCGGGAAGTCTTCCCTATCCGGCACATCGTCCCGGGGCCACTATCGGGGTGAGCGGCTGCCCCGCGCAGCCTTCCACCACCGACCAGGGATACCGCCCCCATGACAACAAGAGAGATCCTGCCCTCCGCTCCGCGCCCGCTGAGCCGCACCATCCACTGTCTGGTGCTGGCCGCGGGCCTCGGCCTCGGCCTGCCGGCGCTGGCCAAGACGGTCAGCTGGGAAGACATCGCCAACGACCACGTCACCACCGCCGACGTGCTGCAGTACGGCATGGGCACCAGCGCCCAGCGCTACAGTCCGCTGGCGCAGATCAACACCGACAACGTGTTCAAGCTGACCCCGGCCTGGTCCTACTCCTTCGGCGACGAGAAGCAGCGCGGCCAGGAATCCCAGGCCATCGTCCACGACGGGGTGATCTACGTCACCGGCTCCTACTCGCGGGTATTCGCCATCGACGCCAAGACCGGCAAGCGCCTGTGGACCTACAGCCACCGCCTGCCCGACGACATCCGCCCGTGCTGCGACGTGGTCAACCGCGGCGCCGCCATCTACGGCGACAAGATCTACTTCGGCACCCTCGATGCCGCGGTGGTCGCGCTGAACAAGGACACCGGCAAGGTGGTGTGGAAGAAGAAGTTCGGCGACCACGGTGCCGGCTACACCATGACCGGCGCGCCGACCATCGTGAAGGACCAGAAGACCGGCAAGGTGCTGCTGATCCACGGCAGCTCCGGCGACGAGTTCGGCGTGGTCGGCCAGTTGTTCGCCCGCGACCCGGAGACCGGCGAGGAAGTCTGGATGCGCCCGTTCGTCGAGGGCCACATGGGCCGCCTGAACGGCAAGGAGAGCACCCCGACCGGCGACGTCAAGGCGCCGTCCTGGCCGGACGATCCCAAGTCGCCGACCGGCAAGAAGGAAGCCTGGAGCCACGGCGGCGGCGCGCCCTGGCAGAGCGCCAGCTTCGACCCGGCGACCAACACCATCATCATCGGCGCCGGCAACCCGGCGCCGTGGAACGGCTGGGCGCGCACCAGCGAGGGCGGCGATCCCAAGGACTACGACAGCCTGTACACCTCCGGCCAGGTCGGCGTCGACCCGAGCACCGGCGAGGTGAAGTGGTTCTACCAGCACACCCCCAACGACGCCTGGGACTTCTCCGGCAACAACGAGCTGGTGCTGTTCGACTACAAGGACAAGGACGGCAAGACCGTCAAGGCCACCGCCCACGCCGACCGCAACGGCTTCTTCTACGTGGTCGACCGCGCCAACGGCAAGCTGCAGAACGCCTTCCCGTTCGTCGACGGCATCACCTGGGCCAGCCACATCGACCTCAAGACCGGCCGCCCGGTGGAGAACGAAGGCCAGCGCCCGGCCAAGCCCGAGCCGGGCGAGAAGCACGGCAAGGCGGTGGAGGTGTCGCCGCCGTTCCTCGGCGGCAAGAACTGGAACCCGATGGCCTACAGCCAGGACACCGGGCTGTTCTACGTGCCGGCCAACCACTGGAAGGAGGATTACTGGACCGAGGAGGTCGCCTACAAGAAGGGCTCCGCCTACCTCGGCCAGGGCTTCCGCATCAAGCGCATGTACGACGACCACGTCGGCATCCTGCGCGCGATGAACCCGACCACCGGCAAGGTGGCCTGGGAGCACAAGGAGAAGCTGCCGCTGTGGGCCGGCGTGCTGGCCACCAAGGGCAACCTGGTGTTCACCGGCACCGGCGACGGCTTCCTGAAGGCCTTCGACGCCAAGACCGGCAAGGAGCTGTGGCAGTTCAACGTCGGCACCGGGATCATCTCGCCGCCGATCACCTGGGAGCAGGACGGCGAGCAGTACATCGGCGTGACCGCCGGCTACGGCGGCGCGGTGCCGCTGTGGGGCGGCGACATGGCCGAACTGACCAAGCCGGTCGCCCAGGGCGGCTCGTTCTGGGTGTTCAAGCTGCCGAGCTGGGACGCCAAGACCGCCAAGCGCTGAGGACCTGGCAGGAAAAACCGGGCGTCTCTCCGCCGCCCGGCTTCTGGCGGGGGCGCCCGGTGCGTCCCCGTCCTTTTTCCGCTCACCGCCCGTAGGGTGCGCCGTGCGCACCTCCCCTCTTCATGGTGCGCACGGCGCACCCTACAGGAATGCTGCCATGAGCCCTCTTCTGCTTCTGCCGCTCGCCCTGCTGTCCCTCGCCAGCCATGCCCACGCCGACGACGAGGGCGCCACGGTGATCAACGGCTGCCGCCTGGAGGCGGAAAGCCGCTGCCCCGGCGCCGACCTGCGCGGCGCCGACCTGCGTCATCTGGACCTGCGCCGGATCGACCTGTCCGGCGCCGACCTGAGCGGCGCCGACCTGCGCCATGCCCGGCTCGACCTGGCCAACCTGGAGAAGGCCCGGCTGCACAAGGCCGACCTGACCCGCGCCAGCCTGCAGCAGGCCAACCTGCGCCTGGCCGACTTTTCCGGCGCGCGGCTGGTGGCGATCAACGGCTGGGCCGCGCACGGCCAGGCCGCACGCTTCACCGGCGCCGACCTGACCGGCGCCAACCTGGAATTCGCCCGCCTGTCCGCGGCGCGCCTGCACGACGCCAACCTGACGGCCGCCAACCTGGAGATGGCCTGGCTGAGCAAGGCCGACTTCAAGGGCGCCACGCTGCGCGACGCCAACCTGCAGGAAGCCAAGATCAACGACGCCAACCTGGAGGCCGTCGACCTCGCCGGCGCGCGCCGCCACTACGCCACCTTCCAGGGCACCAACATGGAAGGCTGCACGGAGTGTCCGCTGGATTGGGAACGCTGAGAGAGGT
Source organism: Pseudomonas sp. OF001 (assembly GCF_904426495.1). Classification (NCBI taxonomy): domain Bacteria; kingdom Pseudomonadati; phylum Pseudomonadota; class Gammaproteobacteria; order Pseudomonadales; family Pseudomonadaceae; genus Pseudomonas; species Pseudomonas sp. OF001. Next base: position 41,773 of record NZ_CAJGBM010000019.1, read on the forward strand.
GTAGGGTCGGCAACTCTGATCGTGCCCACGCTCCTGCGTGGGCACGCCATCCGCAGACGCTCCGCGTCTGGTGCAGAGATGCCCGGAGTCCGGCTCCCACGCGGGAGCGTGGGAGCCATCGGTAGCGTGAAAGTCAGGCCCCCGCCTGCCCCACCCGCAGCAGGCCGGTGTCGATGGCCAGGTGCACCAGTTCGCCCTGGCTGGCGACCTGCAGCTTGTTCTTCAGCAGGGTCTGGTAGTTGGATACGGTCTTGGCGCTGATGCACAGCTTCTCGGCGATCTGCCGCAGGCCGACGCCGCGGGCGAGCATGACGAATATCTCCAGCTCGCGCTGGGTCATGCCGCGCAGGCGCGGGTCCTGGTCCTCCTGGCCGGAGCAGGCCAGCGCGGTGGCCAGGCCGTGCTCGAGGTAGGTGTGCCCGGCCAGCACCTTGCGCACCGCCTCCAGCAGCACCTGCGGCGGCGCGCTCTTGGTCAGGTAGCCGCTGGCGCCGGCCTCCAGCGCCTTGCGCACCACCGGCAGCTCGTCGTGCATGCTGAAGAACAGCACGCGCAGCCCGGCGTGGCGCGCCAGCAGGCGCCGCGCGGTCTCCAGGCCGCTGATGCCGGGCAGGCCTACATCGAGGATCAAGAGGTCCGGACAGCCCTGGGCCACCCGCTGCAGGGCCTCCTCGCCGCTGGCCGCCTCGCTCACGGAAACGTCCTCGAGCAGGGTCGCCAGCAGGCTGGCGTAGCCCTGGCGCACCACCGCATGGTCGTCGACTATCAGGATGTGCATGTCGTCCACTCCCGCCACGGAATATCCACGCACAGGCGCAGGCCGCGGGGCGCGGCGCCGTGCAGTTGCAGGGCGCCGCCGAGGCAGCGCGCCCTCTCGCGCATCGAGCGCAGACCGACGCCCTCGCGCAGTTCGGCCGGCAGGCCGCGGCCGTCGTCGCACACCTCCAGGCGCAGCAGCGCGCCGCGGCAGGTCAGGCCGACTCGCACCCCGCGCGCGCCGGCATGCCGGGCGACGTTGGTCAGCGCCTCCTGCAGCAGGCGATAGACGTGCGCGCGCGCCTCGTCGCGCAGCCGCGGCAGCGCCGCGTCCAGCTCCAGTTCGCAGGCGATGCCCTGCTGCGCCTGCCACTGCTCGACGTGCTGGCGCACCGCCTCGCCGAGACCGAGGCGCTCCAGCACCACCGGATAGAGGTCGCGCACCAGGCTGCGGAAGCTCTGCTGCATCTGCTCGCCGTTGTCCTGCAGGCGCCGGCTGATCGCCGCGACCTGCTGCGGCGACTCGCGGCAGGCGTCGAGCAGGTAGAGCTGGGCGCGCATGCCGGCGAGGATCTGGCCGAGGTCGTCGTGCAGCGCCTGGGCCAGGCGGGTGCGTTCGCGCTCCTGGGTCTCCAGCAGCGCCGCGGTCAGCGCCTGGTTGTCGGCGCCGGCCTGCTGCAGGGCCTGGGCCATGGCGTTGACCTGCCCGGCCAGCCGGCGCGCCTCGGGCTGGGCGTAGGCCGGCAGGCGGGTGTCCAGCGCACCGCCGGCGATCGCCTGCAGGGCGCGCAGGATGTCGGTGAGCAGCGTCAGCCCGCGGCGCACCAGCCAGGCGCTGGCGCCCAGGCACAGCAGCCAGGCGACCAGAAACAGCGCCAGCAGCTGCAGCAGCGACTCCCACACCTCGTCCAGCTCGTCGACGGGACTGACGCGGATGCTCAGGCTGCGGCCGTCGGCCAGCGCCACCCGGTACACCGGCAGGTCGGCGAAGCGCCCGGCAGCCCACAAGGCAAGGGGGTTGTCCGCCGTGTCGCTGCTGGCGCCGTCGCCCCAGTCCAGTTCGAGGTGGCGCAGGTTGGCGGTCAGGCTGGCGTCGAGCAGCGCCGGATCGTCCGCCGCGCGCAGGGCGAGGAAGCGCGCCACGCTGTCGGCGGCCTGCAGCTCGCGGCGGATGTCCAGCTCGGCCTGGCGCAGCAGCAGCGCCAGGCAGACCAGCAGCACGGCGAGGAACAGGCCGCTGACCAGCAGGCTGGCGCGGCCGAGGGCGGAAAGCGGCGCGGTCATGATCGGACTCTCTGAGCTCGAAGAGCCTGTTCACGATCTTGCGAGCTAAGGCCAGGCAAGGCGAAATCGGGTGAGGACGCGGAGTTTACGAGTTGTAAATGAGCAGTCCGAACCCGATTTCAACGCAGCATGGCCGACGCGCAGCTGATCGTGGACTGGCTCTCAGCGCACCACGAACACGCCGAGCATGCCCTTGCCTTCCAGACCCTTGGCGTAGAAGCGGTACTTGCCCGGCTTGATCGGCACGAAGAAGATCTCCGCCTCGCCGGCGTCCTCGAACTCCAGCTCGTTGAGGGTGGTCGCCTTGACCTCGACGCCGCCGGCCTCGACCTTGCGCAGGTAGATGGCGCCGGCGAACTCCGGCGCCTGGAAGGCGTACTCCTTGCGCCCGCTGGCGATGATCTTCAGTTGGTAGGCCTTGCCGGTTTCCAGGCGGTACTCGGTCTGCGACAGGCTGTAGTCGCTGGCTTCCGAGCCCATCACCAGGTCGGGCAAGGCTTCGGTGCGGCGGGTCAGGTCGCCGGCGGCGTGGGCGCCATCGAAGCCGAGCATGGAGAGGATCAGCACGGCAGGCAGGGCCAGGGTTCTGAGCGGGGACATGGGCAAGGCTCCTGTACTTGTTGTTGTCGGAGTCCATGCTAAGAGCAGCATCCCGCCGCCGAATCAGTACCTTGGTACCGGTCCGGCGGTACTTTCTGCATATTTGCCTACCCCCACTCCCTTCCTAAGCTGGCAGCAACCCCATCGGAGGCTGCCATGCGTACCCTGCTGCCCTGCCTGATCACCACCCTCGGCCTGCTCGCGGCCGGCCCGGCCAGCGCCGCGCTGGAAGTGCGCATCGGCTACCTCGGCTACACCCCGGAGCGCGGCCCGGTGCTGTCCAACGTCATCCCCGAGCCGACCGACGCCGGCCTGCGCGGCGCCGAGCTGGCCATCGAGGACAGCAACAGCACCGGGCGCTTCCTCAAGCACAGCTATCGCCTGGACAGCGTCGAGGCCGCCAGCCCCGCAGCGCTGCTGGAGCAGGCGCGCGCCCTGCACGAGTCCGGCCTGCGCCTGTTCGTGGTCAACGCCCCGGCCGACAGCCTGCGCCAGCTGGCCGCAGCCATGCCGGACAGCCTGCTGCTCAACGCCGGCAGCGCCGACGACGGCCTGCGCACCGACGCCTGCGCCACCAACGTGCTGCACACCCTGCCCAGCCGCGCCATGCTCGCCGACGCCCTCGGCCAGTTCCTCGCCGCGCGCAAGTGGCAGCGCGCCCTGCTGATCCCCGGCCCGACCGCCGACGACCAGGCCTACGCCGACGCCCTGCGCCGCGCCGCCAGGCGCTTCGGCGTGAAGATCGTCGCCGAGAAGCCGTGGACCTTCGACAACGACCAGCGCCGCAGCGCCCAGGCCGAGATGCCGCTGTTCACCCAGACCGCCGAGTACGACGTGGTGCTGGTCGCCGACGAACGCGGCGACTTCGGCGAGTACGTGCCCTACCACACCTGGTACCCGCGCCCGGTGGCCGGCACCCAGGGCCTGACCCCGACCGGCTGGCACAAGACCGTGGAAACCTACGGCGCCGCCCAGCTGCAGAAGCGCTTCGAGGAACACGCGAAACGCTGGATGAACGACCGCGACTTCGCCGCCTGGATCGCCGTGCGCAGCATCGCCACCGCGGCGAACAAGCTGAAGAGCAGCGATCCCGCGGCGATCCGCCAGCTGGCGCTGTCCGCCGAGCTGCCGCTGGACGGCTTCAAGGGCCGCAAGCTGAGCTTCCGCGACTGGAACGGCCAGCTGCGCCAGCCGATCCCGGTGGTGCAGCCGCGCGCGCTGGTCACCACCTCGCCGCAGGACGGCTTCCTGCACCCGGTCACCGACCTCGACAGCCTGGGCTACGACCGCCCGGAAAGCCGCTGCAACCTGGCCGCCCACGGCGGATGACTGCGGCCGCCCGCCTGGTGCGCATGGCGCACCCTGCAAGTCCGCAGTCGTAGGGTGCGCCGTGCGCACCAGAGAGCCGCCCGACAACCACAACAAGAGGCCCACCATGCACAAGACCCTGCTCGCCACGCTGATCGCCGCCCCCCTGCTGATCGGCGCGAACACGACCTTCGCCGCCACCGCCTACGTCTCCAACGAGAAGGACAACAGCATCAGCGTGATCGATCTCGACAAGCTGGAGACGGTGGCGACCCTCGAGGTCGGCATGCGCCCGCGCGGCCTGACCCTGTCCAGCGACAACAAGCTGCTGTACATCTGCGCCAGCGACTCCGACCGCGTGCAGGTGATGGACCTGGCCAGCCGCAAGATCGTCAAGGAACTGCCCTCCGGTGCCGACCCCGAGCAGTTCGCCCTGCACCCCAACAACCAGTGGCTGTACATCTCCAACGAGGACGACGCGCTGGTCACCGTGGTCGACGTCGACAGCGAGCAGGTCAAGGCGCAGATCGACGTCGGCGTCGAGCCGGAAGGCATGGCGGTCAGCCCGGACGGCAAGTGGGCGGTGAACACCAGCGAAACCACCAGCATGCTGCACTGGATCGACACCACCACCCACGAGCTGGTCGACAACACCCAGGTCGACCAGCGCCCGCGCCACGTCGAGTTCAGCCAGGACGGCAAGCTGCTATGGGCCTCGGCGGAGATCGGCGGCACCGTCACGGTGATCGACGTCGCCAGCCGCCAGCCGGTGAAGACCCTGAACTTCGCCATCAAGGGCGTGCACCCGGACAAGGTGCAGCCGGTGGGCGTCAAGCTGACCGCCGACGGCAGGTACGCCTTCGTCGCCCTCGGCCCGGCCAACCACGTGGCGGTGGTCGACGCCAGGACCTACGAGGTGCTCGACTACCTGCTGGTCGGCCGCCGCGTCTGGCACATGGCCTTCACCCCCGGCGAGAAGCAGCTCTTGACCACCAACGGGGTCAGCGGTGATGTCTCGGTGATCGACCTGGACAGCCTCAAGGTCACCAAGTCGATCAAGGTCGGCCGCTACCCGTGGGGCGTGGTGGTGACGCCATGATCGGCCTCGAGGTGTCCGGGGTCGGCTTCGCCTACGGCGCGCGCCAGGCGCTGGCCGGGCTGGATTTCGCCCTGGCGCCCGGGCGCTTCAACGCCCTGCTCGGCCCCAACGGCGCCGGCAAGTCGACCCTGATCGCCCTGCTCACCCGCCTCTACGACCTGCAGGAGGGCGACATCCGCATCGGCGACTGCTCGATCCGCCAGCAGCCGCGCCGCGCGCTGGCGCAGATCGGCGTGGTGTTCCAGCAGAGCACCCTCGACCTCGACCTCTCGGTGGAGCAGAACCTGCGCTACCACGCCGCCCTGCACGGCCTGCCGCGCGGCGTGGCGGCCGAGCGCATTGAGCTGGAGCTGAACCGCCAGCAGCTCGCCGAGCGCCGCCGCGAGCCGGTGCGCGCGCTCAACGGCGGCCACCGCCGCCGCGTGGAGATCGCCCGCGCGCTGCTGCACCGGCCGCAGCTGCTGCTGCTCGACGAGGCCAGCGCCGGCCTCGACCCGGCCAGCCGCCAGGCGCTCAACCAGCACGTGCGCACGCTCTGCGCCGAGGACGGCCTGACCGTGCTGTGGACCACCCACCTGTTCGACGAGGTGCAGGCCGACGACCCGCTGCTGATCCTGCATCGCGGCCGCCTGGTGGCCCGCGGCACCGCCGCCAGCCTGGCCGCGGAAGGCGAGGATCTGCCCGCCTCCTTCGCCCGTCTCACCGAGGTGGCGGCATGACTACCGGCACGTACGCCCTGCGTAGGGTGCGCCATGCGCACCAGCGGCCAAGCCGTAAACCATCGGTGCGCACGGCGCACCCTACCGAGACCCGCCCATGACCGCCTACCTGGAATGCCTGCGCGGCATCGTGCTGCGCGAATGGCTGCGCTTCGTCCAGCAGCGCTCGCGCTTTCTCAGCGCGCTGGTGCGCCCGCTGCTGTGGCTGCTGGTGTTCGCCGCCGGCTTCCGCGCGGCGCTGGGCATCGCCATCATCGAGCCCTACGACACCTACATCACCTACGAGACCTACATAGTGCCGGGGCTGGCCTGCATGATCCTGCTGTTCAACGGCATGCAGGGCTCGCTGTCGATGGTCTACGACCGCGAGATGGGCAGCATGCGCGTGCTGCTGATGAGCCCGCTGCCGCGGCCGTTCCTGCTCGCCGCCAAGCTCTTGGCCACCAGCCTGCTGTCGCTGTTGCAGGTGTACGCCTTCCTCGCCATCGCCTGGCTGTACGGCGTGCAACCGCCGGCCTGGGGCCTGCTGTATGCCCTGCCGGCGCTGCTGCTCGCCGCGCTGATGCTCGCCGCGCTGGGCCTGCTGCTGTCCAACGGCATCCGCCAGCTGGAGAACTTCGCCGGGGTGATGAACTTCGTGATCTTCCCGCTGTTCTTCCTGTCCTCGGCGCTCTACCCGCTGTGGAAGATGCGCGAGGCCAGCGAATGGCTGTACTGGCTGTGCGCGCTCAACCCGTTCAGCCACGCCGTGAAACTGGTGCGCTTCGCGCTCTACGAACGCCTGAGCGTCAGCGCCCTGCTGGTCTGCCTGGGCGTCACCGCGCTGTGCAGCCTGCTCGCCGTGCTGACCTTCAACCCGCAGCACGCGGCGCTGCGGCGCAACGCCTGACCCCGCGCCCTCAGCACGCGCCCAGCCCCTGCATCAGCAGGGCCAGCCCGCCCTGCTGCCAGCCCCACCAGGCCAGGGCGAGCAGCGCCGCCAGCAGCAGGCCGCCGGCCAGCCAGGGCAGCGCGCGGCGCATCAGGCGGTCTCCGCCTGCAGCCGCGCCACCGGCTGCTCGCGCACCGGCCAGTTGAGCAGCGCGGCCATCACGCTGAGACCGATGCAGATCTGCCAGACCAGCTGGTAGCTGCCGGTGCGGTCGAACAGGTAGCCGCCCAGCCAGCCGCCGAGGAAGGAGCCGAGCTGGTGGAACAGGAAGACGATGCCGCCGAGCATCGACAGGTTGCGCACACCGAACAGGGTCGCCACCGTGCCGTTGGTCAGCGGCACCGTCGACAGCCACAGGAAGCCCATAGCCATGCCGAAGGCATAGGCCGTCCACTCCGACAGCGGCGCCCACAGGAAGGCGACGATCACCACCCCGCGGATCAGGTACAGCGCGGCGAGCAGCTTCGGTTTCGCGTAGCAGCTGCCCAGCCAGCCGGCGGTGTAGGTGCCGAACACGTTGAACAGGCCGACCAGCGCCAGCACCGTGGTGCCGACCTGCGCCGGCAGGTGCTGGTCGACCAGGTAGGCCGGCAGGTGCACGCCGATGAACACCACCTGGAAGCCGCAGACGAAGAAGCCCAGCGCCAGCAGCCAGAAGCCGGAATGCCCGGCCGCCTCGCGCAAGGCCTCGCCGAGGGTCTGCACCGGGCCGTGCGCGACAGGCTGCGCCGGCGCGCGCAGCAGGCTCGCCAGCGGCAGGATCAGGGCGATCAGCGCGGCCAGCGCCAGCAGCGCTCCCGACCAGCCGAGCCAGGAAATCAGGCCGAGGCTGCCCGGCAGCATGACGAACTGGCCGAACGAGCCGGCCGCGGCGGCGACGCCCATGGCCATGCTGCGCTTCTCCACCGGCGCGGCCTGGCCGACGGCGCCGAGCAGCACCGAGAACGAGGTGCCGGACAGCCCGAGGCCGATCAGCAGGCCGGCGCTCAGCGACAGCGAGGCCGGCGAGTCGCTGAAGGCCATCAGCGCCAGGCCGGCGACGTAGAGCACGCCGCCGATCAGCACGGTGCGCCTGACCCCGAAACGGTCGGCGAAGGCGCCGGTGAACGGCTGGATCAGGCCCCAGATCAGGTTCTGCAGGGCGATGGCGAAGGCGAACACCTCGCGGCCCCAGCCGAACTCGGCGCTCATCGGCGGCAGGAACAGGCCGAAGCCGTGGCGCACGCCCAGCGACAGGGCGAGGATCAGCGAACTGCCCAGCAGCATCCAGCCGCAGTGGCGCCAAAGCGAGGTCATGGGGGTCTCCAGCAGGCAAAAGACGAGGATAACACTCGGATATGCCTGGCGGACCGTCCGGCGCCGGCCATCGGTTACACTGACGCATCCGAATTTCCCGCCACGAGACCGCCATGCCGATCCGTCACGCCATCGTCCACCTGATCGACAAGAAGCCCGACGGCAACCCCGCCACGCTGCACGCCCGCGACAGCGAGCTGGGCGAATCGCAGGCCATCGACAACCTGCTGGCCGACCTCAACGACAGCTACAACGCCAAGCCCAACAAGGTCTGGGGGCTGTTCCACGAGGAGTCCGGCGCCTACCCGTTCAGCGGCTGGCTGGCCGAGTACCTCGACGGCGGCCGCGACTTCGTCGCCTTCAGCCGCCAGGCGGTCGAGCATCTCAAGCAGCTGATGGAGGAGTCCAACCTGTCCACCGGCGGCCACGTGCTGCTCGCCCACTACCAGCAGGGCATGACCGACTACCTGGCCATCGCCCTGCTGCACCACAGCGAGGGCGTGGCGGTCACCGACAGCCTCGACGTCACCCCGTCCCGGCACCTCGACCTCGGCCAGCTGCACCTGGCCGCGCGCATCAACCTCTCCGAGTGGCGCAACAACAAGACCTCCCGGCAATACATCTCCTTCATCAAGGGCAAGGGCGGCAAGAAGGTCTCCGAGTACTTCCGCGAGTTCATCGGCTGCCAGGAGGGCGTCGACGCGCCGAGCGAGACGCGCACCCTGCTCAAGGCGTTCAGCGACTACGTCGAGAGCGAGGACCTGGCCGAGGAGCAGGCCCGCGAGAAGACCGAGGCGCTGGTCGACTACGCCAGCAGCCAGGCCCGGCGCGGCGAGCCGATCGCCCTCGAGGAGCTGTCCGAGCTGATCGACGAGGAGCACCCGCGCGCCTTCTTCGAGCACATCCGCAACCAGGACTACGGCCTGGCCCCGGAGATCCCGGCGGACAAGCGCACCCTCAACCAGTTCCGCCGCTTCACCGGGCGCGCCGAGGGCCTGTCGATCAGCTTCGAGGCGCACCTGCTGGGTTCGCAGATCGAGTACGACGAGAGCAGCGACACCCTGATCATCCGCCAGCTGCCGAGCAAGCTGAAGGACCAGCTCAAGCGGCGCAAGGACTGAACGCCATGCCGCGCCTGCCCGACAGCCTGCTCGACGCCTGCCTGGGCGACCCGCACGCGGCGGCGCCCGTCGACGCCGAGCGGCTGTGCGGCCTCGACCGCGACGGCGCGCGGGTACGACTGGAGACGCTCAGGCCGTGGCTGGCCGAGCAGCAGACGCTGCTGCGCGCGCGCCGCCAGGAGGCGCTGCTGGTCTGGCTGCAGGGCCCGGACTGCGCGGGCAAGGACGGCGCCATCCGCCAGGTGTTCGCCGGCCTCGGCCCGCAGGGGCTCGCCGTGCACGGCTTCCGCCAGCCGACGGCGGCCGAGCGCGCCGAGGGCTTCCTCGAACGCTACCGGCGCTGCCTGCCGGCGCCGGGCGAGGTCGTGCTGTTCAACCGCAGCCCCTACGAGGGCGTGGCCTGCGACCTGTTCGACGGCTTCATCGCCGCCGCGGACATTCCCGGCCGGCTGGCGCAGCTGGCCGCCTTCGAGGACGAACTGGCCGGGCGCGGCATCCGCCTGCTCAAGGTCTATCTGCAGATCTCCCGCGTCGAGCAGAAGGCGCGCCTGCGCAAGCGCCTGCTCGACCCGCGCAAGCACTGGAAGGTCGGCGCCGAGGACCTCGAGGCGCACCGCCAGTTCGATCGGCGCGAGGCGCACTGGGCCGCCATCCTCGCTGCCAGCCAGCGCCCGCCGGCGCCCTGGCGGCTGCTGCCGGCCAACCACAAGTGGCTGCGCGACCTGCTGCTGGCCAGCCTGGTCGCCCGCGAGTTCGAGCGCCTCGACCAGCGCTGGCCGAGCCCGCCGCTGCCGTTCGGCCTCGACGAGCTGGAGCGGGCCTGAACACGCATCCGCAGGGCGTAGGGTGGGTCAGCCGCGCAGCGGCGTAACCCACCATCGATGCCGCCAGGCATCGCAATGGGCCGGCCTGGCGGCCGGTTGGTGGGTTACGCCGCGTTGCGGCTAACCCACCCGACAAGGATCAGGCTCTGCTGCCACCCACTCGCTCACCAGCCGCTCCTTGGCCGGCTTGGCCAGGCGCTTGATCGCCCGCTCGCGCGACAGCGCCGCACCCTTGCCGACGCAGGCCTCGACGTAGACCAGCGCCTGCGCCGGGCTGCTGTGGAAGAAGCGCGCGCCCTTGCCGCTGCGGTGCGCGGCGAAGCGCCGCTGCGGATCGTCGCTGACCCCGCAGTACAGCGCGCCGTTCTCGGCGCGCACCAGATAGACGAACCACGGCTTGTCGGCGACCGTCATCGCGCCACTCCCGGCAGGAAAAGCCGCGATTATAGGGGCGGCCGCCGGCGCCTTTCGCCGGGGCGCAGGGCGCGGCGATAATCCCTCCTGCCCCGCCGCACTGCGCGGCCCCATCGCCCTTCGACGGAATGCCCATGCACGATACCCCGCCCCTGACCCTCGAACCCGCCGAGCCGGCCCGCGCCTGCGTGATCTGGCTGCACGGCCTCGGCGCCGACCGCTTCGACTTCCAGCCGGTGGCCGAGGCGCTGCAGAGCGTGCTGCCCGGCGTGCGCTTCGTGCTGCCGCAGGCGCCGAGCCGCCCGGTGACCATCAACGGCGGCTGGAGCATGCCGTCCTGGTACGACATCCTCGCCACCGGCCCGGAACGCGCCATCGACCGCGAGCAGCTGGAGGAGTCCGCCAGCACGGTGCTGGCGCTGATCGAGGCGCAGCGCGCCGCCGGCATTCCCGCCGCGCGCATCTTCCTCGCCGGCTTCTCCCAGGGCGGCGCGGTGGTGCTGCACACCGCCTTCCGCCGCTGGGCCGGCGAGCTGGGCGGGGTGCTGGCGCTGTCCACCTATGCGCCGACCTTCGAGGACGCCCAGCAGCTCGGCGCCATCCAGCAGGCCCACCCGGTGCTGTGCCTGCACGGCCGCGACGACCAGGTGGTGGCCGCCGAGCTCGGCCGCCGCGCCCACGACTGGCTGGCCGCGCGCGGCGTGACCGTGGCCTGGCACGACTACCCGATGGGCCACGAGGTGGTCAACGAGGAGCTGCGCGACATCGCCCTGTGGCTGCGCGAGCGCCTGGCCGGCTGAGTCCGGCGGGCCTGGCGCCGCCGCCACGCGGCTTCGCCAGGCCCCGATCTTGCTTTACACTGCAGTCTGTATCTATCTCATGCAGATCGAGATCACCGTGCTCAAGGCACTCACGCAAATCTTCAGCAAAGACCCGGAGGCCCAGTTGCCCCAGAACACCAGCCCGGCCAGCGGCCAGGGCGAAAGCCTGGCCGACGCCGCCCAGCACACCGAGAACACCACCCCCCGCGCCGAGCAGCAGCCGGCCCAGCAGGACGGCGAGCGCGCCCGCAAGCCGCGTGGCGACAAGCCGCGCGCCGAGAAGAACGGCGAAGGCCAGCCGCGCGACAGCAAGCCGAAGGCCGATCGCCCGCGCCGCGAGCGCACCCCGCGCAAGCCGGCGGTGGACAACTGGAAGCTGGAAGACTTCGTGGTCGAGCCGGCCGAAGGCAAGACCCGCTTCCACGACTTCAAGCTGGATGCGCGCCTGATGCACGCCATCCACGACCTCGGCTTCCCCTACTGCACGCCGATCCAGGCCCAGGTGCTCGGCCATACCCTGCGCGGCCGCGACGCCATCGGCCGGGCGCAGACCGGCACCGGCAAGACCGCCGCCTTCCTGATCTCCACCATCACCCAGCTGCTGATCACGCCGCCGCCGAAGGAACGCTACATGGGCGAGCCGCGCGCGCTGATCATCGCGCCGACCCGCGAGCTGGTGGTGCAGATCGCCAACGACGCCCGCGACCTGACCAAGTACACCGGCCTCAACGTGATGAGCTTCGTCGGCGGCATGGACTTCGACAAGCAGCTCAAGCAGCTGGAAGCGCGCTACTGCGACATCCTGGTCGCCACCCCCGGCCGCCTGCTGGACTTCAACCAGCGCGGCGAGGTGCACCTGGACATGGTCGAGGTGATGGTGCTGGACGAGGCCGATCGCATGCTCGACATGGGCTTCATCCCGCAGGTGCGGCAGATCATCCGCCAGACCCCGATGAAGGGCGAGCGCCAGACCCTGCTGTTCTCCGCCACCTTCACCGACGACGTGATGAACCTGGCCAAGCAGTGGACGGTCAACCCGGCCATCGTCGAGATCGAGCCGGAGAACGTCGCCAGCGACACCGTCGAGCAGCACGTCTACGCGGTGGCCGAGGCCGACAAGTACAAGCTGCTGTTCAACCTGATCGCGCAGAACGACTGGACCCGGGTGATGGTGTTCGCCAACCGCAAGGACCAGGTGCGCCGCATCGAGGAGCGCCTGACCCGCGACGGCATCAGCGCCGCGCAGATGTCCGGCGACGTGCCGCAGGTCAAGCGCATCAAGGTGCTGGAAGGCTTCCGCGAGGGCAAGATCCGCGTGCTGGTGGCCACCGACGTGGCCGGCCGCGGCATCCACGTCGACGCCATCAGCCACGTGATCAACTTCACCCTGCCGGAAGATCCCGACGACTACGTGCACCGCATCGGCCGCACCGGCCGTGCCGGCACCAGCGGCACCTCGATCAGCTTCGCCGGCGAGGACGACGCCTTCGCCCTGCCGCCGATCGAGGCGCTGATCGGCCGCAAGATCCAGTGCGAGATGCCGCCGGCCGAGCTGCTCAAGCCGGTGCCGCGCAAGCAGCACTGACCGTCCGCGCCCCTCGCTCCGGGGGGCGCCCGTTCCCCCGTTGCCCGCCGCCATGCTCCGACCGTACGCCCTGCTGTCCGCCCTGCTCCTCGCCCTGTCCGCGCCCGCGGCGCTGGCCGAGGGTTTCCTGTCGCGCCTGCTCGACAAGCCGGTGCCCGGCGGCGTGGCGGTGGTCGACCTGGGCGACGGCCCGGCGCGGCCGGGTGCCCGCTACCAGGGCAAGCCGGTGCTGGTGGTGCGCGAGGACGGCAGGCGCTGGCTCGCCGTGGTCGGCGTGCCGCTGAGCGTCCAGCCGGGGCAGCAGCGCATCGACGTGGACGACGGCCGCCGCCTGGGCTTCACCGTCGGCGCCCGCGACTACAAGCAGCAGCACATCACCCTGAAGAACAAGGAACAGGTCAACCCGAGCCCCGCCAGCCTCAGGCGCATCGAGCGCGAGCTGGCCGAGCAGACCGACGCCTATCGCCAGTTCAGCCCGCGCCAGCCGAGCAACCTGCTGTTCGACAAGCCGGTCGCCGGGCCGCTGTCCAGCCCGTTCGGCCTGCGCCGCTTCTTCAACGGCGAGGAGCGCAACCCGCACTCCGGCCTCGACTTCGCCGTGCCGGCCGGCACCCCGGTGAAGGCGCCGGCGGCCGGCAGGGTGATCCTGGTCGGCGACTACTTCTTCAACGGCCGCACCGTGTTCGTCGACCACGGCCAGGGCCTGATCAGCATGTTCTGCCATCTGTCGCGGATCGATGTCAGAGTCGGCGACGAACTGGCGCGCGGCGCCGTGCTCGGCAGGGTCGGCGCCACCGGCCGCGCCACCGGAGCGCACCTGCACTGGAACGTCAGCCTCAACGATGCCCGGGTCGACCCGAGCATCTTCATCGGTGCCTTCCGCCCCTGAGGCGGATGTTCTCGATCGGCGGGCCCGCCCCGCCATCCGGGCCGCGCCGCACCCGCAGCCCCCTGCCCGAGAGGCACTCACCGGGAGCCCGAGCGCTCCCCCGCTCGCGACAAGGAGAAGCCCATGCCCAGCGAACTCACCCCAACCCTCGACTGGCTGCAGGCGCAGCCGCAGCTGTTCGCCGCCGTCTGCGTGGCCCTGCTGGCCAGCGTCGCCTGGCTGGCCAACTGGATCGTCAAGCGCCTGCTGGTACGCGGCATCCACCGCGCCCTCGGCGCCACCGCCATCGGCCGGCACATCGTCACCGGCGAGCAGAGCATCGTCCGCCGCCTGTCCAACATCGTCCCGTCGCTGGTGCTGTCCAGCGGCATCAAGCTGATCCCGCACCTGCCGCAGGCCGCGGTGACCGTGGTGGAGAACGTCTGCCAGGCGTTCGTCGTGCTGACCGTGGCGCTGGCCATCGGCGGGCTGCTCAAGGTCGCCAACGCGCTCTACCAGCAGCGCCCGGACGCCCATCTCAAGCCGATCAAGGGCTACCTGCAGGTGGTGCAGATCGTCGTCTACGCCATCGCCAGCATCCTGATCGTCGCCAGCCTGATCGACCGCTCGCCGCTGATCCTGCTCTCCGGCCTCGGCGCCATGGCCGCGGTGCTGATGCTGATCTTCCAGGACACCCTGCTGTCGCTGGTGGCCAGCGTGCAGATCAGCTCCAGCGACATCGTCCGGGTCGGCGACTGGGTGGAGATGCCGGCGCTGAACGCCGACGGCGACGTGATCGACATCGCCCTGCACACCGTGAAAGTGCAGAACTGGGACAAGACCATCACCTGCATCCCGACCAAGCGCTTCATCAGCGACCCGTTCAAGAACTGGCGCGGCATGCAGGAATCGGGCGGCCGGCGGATCATGCGCAACCTGTGCCTGGACCAGAACAGCGTGCGCTTCCTGGACAGCGAGGAAATCGCCCGGCTCGGCCGCTTCGCCCTGCTGCACGACTATCTGGAGCACAAGCAGGACGAGCTGGGCGAATGGAACCGTCGCCTCGGCGAGAAGGGCCTGGCGCCGCTCAACCAGCGCCGGCTGACCAACCTCGGCACCTTCCGCGTCTACGTGGAGAGCTACCTGCGCCACAACCCGCGCATCCGCCAGGACATGACCCTGCTGGTGCGCCAGCTCGCCCCCGGCGCCGACGGCCTGCCGCTGCAGCTCTACTGCTTCACCGCGACCACCGCCTGGGCCGAGTACGAAGCCATCCAGGCCGACCTGTTCGACCACCTGCTGGCGATCCTCCCGGAGTTCGGCCTGCGCGTGTTCCAGCACCCCAGCGGCGCCGATATGCGCGAGTGGCGCGCGCCGGCCGTGGAGCCACGCGAGCGCCAGACCGCGCACGCCTGAGCCGCACGGCGAGCCCCGCGCGTGGGGGCCCGCCGATCGACCGCCGCATCTACACTGGAAGATCAGCCCGACGCCGCACGCGGCCGCGCCGCCGCGCGCGGCGTCTCCCCGGCCACGCGCCAAGGAGAAGCTCATGCTCGACGCACTCTCCTCCACCCTCGACTGGCTGCAGACCCGGCCCTACCTGTTCACCGCGCTGAGCGCCGCCCTGCTGCTGGGCACCGCCTGGCTGGCCAACTGGACCGTCAAGCACCTGCTGGCGCGCGCCCTGCACCGCACCCTGAGCGCCACGCCACTGGGGCGCCACCTGCCCAGCTACGAGCACAGCGTCGTCCGCCGCCTGTCCAACATCGTGCCGGCGCTGATCCTCTCCAGCGGGGTGACGCTGATCCCCGGCCTGCACCCGGCGGTGGTGACCGTGGTGGAGAACGTCTGCCGCGCCTTCGTCGTGCTGACCATCGCCCTGGCCATCGGCGGCGCACTGCGCCAGGCCAACCGTCTCTACGAACAGCGCCCGGACGCCCACCTCAAGCCGATCAAGGGCTACCTGCAGGTGCTGGAGTTCGCGGTCTACGCCCTCGCGGCCATCCTGATGGTCGCCACGCTGGTCGACCGCTCGCCGCTGATCCTGCTCTCCGGCCTCGGCGCCATGGCGGCGGTGCTGATGCTGATCTTCCAGCACACCCTGCTCTCCGTGGTGGCCAGCGTGCAGATCTCCTCCAACGACATCCTCCGCGTCGGCGACTGGGTGGAGATGCCGGCGCTGAATGCCGACGGCGACGTGATCGACATCGCCCTGCACACGGTCAAGGTGCAGAACTGGGACAAGACCATCACCTGCATCCCCACCAAGCGCTTCATCAGCGACCCGTTCAAGAACTGGCGCGGCATGCACGAGTCGGGCGGGCGGCGGATCAAGCGCAGCCTGTACCTGGACCAAGACAGCGTGCGCTTCATCGACGCCGCGCAGATCGAGCAATTGCGCCACTTCACCCTGCTGCGCGACTACCTGAGCGGCAAGCGCGCCGAACTGGACGAGTGGAACCGCCAACTGCTCGTCCAGGGGGCCGCGCCGCTCAACCAGCTGCGCCTGACCAACCTCGGCACCTTCCGCGCCTACGTGGAGAACTACCTGCGCCACGCCCCGTACATCCGCCAGGACATGACCCTGCTGGTGCGCCAGCTCGCCCCCACCGCCACCGGCCTGCCGCTGGAGCTGTACTGCTTCACCGCCACCACCGTGTGGGCCGACTACGAACGCATCCAGGCGGACATCTTCGACCACCTGCTGGCGATCCTTCCGGAGTTCGGCCTGCGCGTGTTCCAGTATCCGAGCGGCGCCGACCTGCGCGAGTGGCGGCTGCCGGCGGCCGAGCGGCGCGAGCGCTAGGCCGGGCACGCCCGAGGCACGGCCAGACGCCGGACAGTCGCTGGCCGCCACGCTCCGGCAGCCGGCGCGGCACGGGATGCGTGCCCACGCCGGAGCGCGGGCACGCTCAGCCTCCGCCGAGATCAGAAGCTCACCGTCACCCCGGTGTAGAAGGTGCGGCCCATGCCCGGCACGCCGATGCCCGACGGGATGCCGTTGATGCTCATGGTGCGGCCCTGCGCCGTGTAGGCGCCCCCGGTCGGCAGGTAGTAGAACTTGTCCGCCAGGTTCTCGACGCCCGCATCCACCCGCACCTGGTCCCAGCTGTGGCTCAGGCGCAGGTTGAACAGCGTATAGCCGGCGGTTTCGATTTCGTTGCGCACGTCCGAGCCGTCGTTCTTGGCCGTCACGCTGAGCATCTCCAGGCTGTTGCTCCAGCCACCCAGCTGCTGGGTCAGGGCCACGGTCGTGTTGAGGGGCATGATGTTGTACAGCTCGTCACCGCTGTCGCGGTTCTTGCCGTCGCTGTAGTTGACCAGCGCTTCCAGCCCCCACTGGCCGAGTGCGTTGCGCATCAGCGGCATGCGCCCCGAGACATCCACGCCGTAGATGCGTGCGGTCTGGTTGGCGTACTGCAGCACGTTGAACTGGCCGGCGGTCCAGCCCGGCCGCGCCACGGCATCGATGTAGTCGTCGACATGGGTGTAGAACGGCGTGACCTTCAGCTCGTGGCGCCGGTCGGCGCTGTGCCAGTCGAGGGTGGCGGACACCGTGTGGGCGGTTTCCGGCTCGAGGCCGATGTCGCCGACATAGCCATTGCCGTCGCCGACGAAGTTGTTCATCACCGCCGCCATCGGCCAGGTCGACCAGGTGTAGCGCTCGTACAGGTTGGGCGAGCGCACCTTGCGCGCGTAGCCGAACTCGACGTCCAGGTTCGCGTCATGGTTGTAGCGGGCCAGCGCGGTGAAGTCCCAGTTGTCATCGCTCTGGCTGCGATCGCTGGCATTGAAGGCCGCCGCATCGGGGATCTGGCTGCCCATGGCATTGCCGTAGCCGTGCACCACGCCGGCGCTGCTGGACACGTGCTCGTAACGCAGGCCGACCAGCGTCAGCCAGGCCGGATCGATCTCGCGCTCCCACTCGCCGAACAGCGCCAGCCGATCACGCCGGCCATCGTTGATGTTCTCGAAGGTGCCCGGCCACATGCCGCCGCCGGAAGCCGGCCAGTAGTCGTCGAGCCGATAGCGCTGGTACTCGCTACCCACGCGCAGCAGGTCGCGCTCGTTCAGCTCGATGCTGGCCTTGGCGCTGGCGCCGAGGGTGGTGCTTTCGCTGTTCATCGGCATGCCGGCGGCGCAGGTCGCGCCGATCGGGCCGCAGGCTGTGCCAGCCCCTGAAGCACTACCGTACCAGAAGCGCTTGTCCGGACCGAAGTCCATCTCGTGGTCGACGGTCTCGCGGTACACCCGGGTTTCCAGGCTGCCCCAGGCGAAGCGGCTCAGGTAACGCAGGTTGATGCGCTGCTGGGTGTTGTCGGTCAGGTCCATGCGCTGGTTGGGGAACAGCTCCTGCGGCACCTCGTGCTGGCCCAGGGACAGCTCCAGCAGATCCTCGCCGAGCTTGTAGGCCATGGTCAGTTGATGGCTGCGCGTTTCGTAGGCCGTGGAAGCGACCTCGTCCAGCGCGCTGCTCTCGCCGGGACGGCCGGTGGCGGTGCTGGTCTTGAAGTCGTCGCCGGCCATGTAGTTGTTGGCCTTGCTGTAGCTGCCGGCGTAGCGGATGTTGAACGCGTCGTTGGCGTGCATCAGCGACACGTTGCCGCCGCGCGCATCGTTGTTACTGCGCAGGAAGGCTCCCACCGAGCCCTTGTCCAGGGTTTCGCCCGCGGCGGCGAACTCAGGCGCCAGACTCTCGGCGACGATGGTGCCACCGATGCTGTCACCGCCCAGACTCACCGGCGTGATGCCGGCGAAGACCTGCAGCTTGCCCAGGTTGCTGGGGTCGATGTAGGAAAGCGCCGGGTTCATGTGGTTCGGGCAGGAGGCCACCAGATCCATGCCGTCCACCTTGATGCGCAGACGGTCGTCGGCCAGGCCGCGGATCGACGGCAGGCTGGAAATGCCGCCCGCATTGTTTAGGCTGACCCCCGCCGCACCGCGCAGCAGAGCGGCGCTGTCCGAGGTGCTCGCGCCGGCAGCGGAGCGGGCCTTCACGTCGATCTCGGTGGCGCCCAGGGTCGCGGCCGCGGGGCGCTCGCGCACCTCCGCCGGCTTGAAGGTCACCATCAGCGGCGCAACCTCCTCTTCGGCACTCTCGGTACTTTCCGGTTCGGCGGCCTGCAGCGGCAAGGCCAGGGCGCCGAGCAGCGCGGCATGCGCCGGCCACCAGCGACGCTGGAACGGATTCAGGGCGAACGGACGGGACAGGCGCGACTGCGCCAGGGACGGACGAGCGAAAACGGACATGTATGGATTCCACGCAAAATCAGCGAACTGCAGGTCGCGGCCGGCGCGCAGCAGCGCGCCGGCAGACGAACGACCGGTTGGGAACGGTTTCAGGCGTGGCGGAAGGGAGGTGCGCGTGGCTGGCTGGTCGCCGGCGGCGCCTGGGGCAGACTCTGGATCGGCGGGAGGAACTGGTGGACCAGGCTGGACGGCGCCGGCAGGGCCAGCTGCACGGCCGGCGGCAGTGCCGGGCTGCCGGCCAGCAGGCCGCAGTAGCCGCACTGGTCGAGGCACTTGACCCACTCGGGCGGGCCGTCGTCGGGCAGGCTCTGGCCCTCGCCGCAGTGCAGCGCGTCCAGGTCGATGGCGAGCGCCACCTGCAGGCTGTCGAGTGCCCGCAGCTGCGAGTACAGCGGGCCGGCGAACGCCATGAACATGGCGAACAGACCAAGCCAGGCTGCAATGCGCTTGCGCCCTTGCCGAATCACCCGATGACGTCTCCCTACGAAAAGTTGCGCGGCCAGTCGCCGCAGTCAGCGGCCGGGATGATCGCACAGGGCCATGCCGCCCACCTAGTGCGACACGGCGACGCACGGATCCAGCCCGCCGGCGCAGGACGCCCGGCGGAAAAACCGTCACGCAAGGCGAGCGAACGAAACCCGCGGAAACCGGCACAGAATATCGTCATCAGGAAAAAAGTGGTGAAAACCACCAATTTTCCGGCAATGCTTGCCATCAGCGCGCAGCCGGCGCTAGGGTTGCCGCCATGAACGCATCCCACACCCTCATCCTGCAGCGGCAATACCTCAGCCTGCACCTGGTCAGCCCCCGACTGCGCAGCTGAATACCGCATCGCCCGCTCCGATTCCGTATTGCCCGCCGCCCCCGCGGCCCCGTTTTCAGGAAATCCGTCATGCCCATGCTGAAGAACCCGTCGACCAAGTACCGTCCGTTCCCGCAGATCGACATCCCCGACCGCACCTGGCCGGGCAAGGTGATCGACAAGGCACCGATCTGGCTGAGCTCCGACCTGCGCGACGGCAACCAGTCGCTGATCGAGCCGATGGACGCCGACAAGAAGCTGCGCTTCTTCCAGTGCCTGGTGGCGGTGGGCATCAAGGAAATCGAGGTGGGCTTCCCGTCCGCCTCGCAGACCGACTTCGACTTCGTGCGCACCCTGATCGAAGGCGGCCACATTCCCGACGACGTGACCATCCAGGTGCTGACCCAGGCCCGCGAAGACCTGATCACCCGCACCTTCGAATCGCTCAAGGGCGCGAAGAAGGCCATCGTCCACTACTACAACGCCACTGCGCCGAGCTTCCGCCGCATCGTCTTCAACCAGGACAAGGCCGGGGTGATCCAGATCGCCGTCAACGCCGGGCAGATCATCAAGCGCCTGGCCGAGCAGAACCCGGACACCGAGTGGCGCTTCGAGTACTCGCCGGAGATCTTCAGCTCCACCGAGCCGGAATTCGCCGTCGAGGTGTGCAACGCGGTGATCGAGGTGTTCCAGCCGACTCCCGAGCAGAAGCTGATCCTCAACCTGCCGGCGACCGTCGAGGCGGCCACCCCGAACGTCTACGCCGACCAGATCGAGTGGTTCTGCCGCCACATCGACCGCCGCGACAGCGTGCTGGTCAGCCTGCACACCCACAACGACCGCGGCACCGGCGTGGCCGCCACCGAACTGGGCCTGCTGGCCGGCGCCGACCGCGTGGAAGGCTGCCTGTTCGGCAACGGCGAGCGCACCGGCAACGTCGACATCGTCACCGTGGCGCTGAACATGTACACCCAGGGCGTCGACCCCGAGCTGGACTTCTCCGACATCGACGGCGTGCGCAAGGTGGTCGAGGAGTGCAACCAGCTGCCGGTGCACCCGCGCCATCCCTACGTCGGCGACCTGGTGCACACCGCCTTCTCCGGCTCGCACCAGGACGCGATCCGCAAGGGCTTCGCCCAGCAGGACCCGGACGGCGTCTGGGAAGTGCCCTACCTGCCGATCGACCCGGCCGACATCGGCCGCAGCTACGAGGCGGTGATCCGCGTCAATAGCCAGTCCGGCAAGGGCGGCATCACCTTCCTGCTCGAGCAGGAGTACGGCATCAGCCTGCCGCGGCGCATGCAGATCGAGTTCAGCCAGGTGGTGCAGCGCGAGACCGACCGCCACGGCCTGGAGATGAGCGCGCGGCAGATCCACGAGCTGCTGGTCGCCGAATACCTCGACGGCCCGGCGACCTACAGCCTCAAGGGCCATCGCCTGCAGGAAGCGGACGGCATCACCAGCGTCGAGGTGGAAGTCGAGCACGACGGCCGCAGCCAGACCCTGAAGGGCACCGGCAACGGCCCGCTGGAGGCGCTGGTCGCCGCCCTGCCGGTCGCCGTCGAGGTGATGGACTACAGCGAGCACGCCATCGGCGGCGGCAGCAACGCCAAGGCCGCGGCCTACATCGAGCTGCGCGTCGACGGCGGCCGCCCGCTGCACGGCGCCGGCATCGACGGCAACCTGACCACGGCGAGCTTCCGCGCCCTGTTCAGCGCGCTGAACCGCGCCCTGCGCCAGAGCGAGGCGCAGGCGGCCTGAGTCTGAGCTTTGCGCTACCCCGAGCGCCCCGACCGCCAGGTCCGGGGCGTTTTCATTTGAGCGTTTGCGCTCAGAAATCCACCTTGCCCCGCCCGGCCTTGATCGCCCCGCGCTTGCTCTTGCCCTCCAGCCGCCGCTGCTTCGAGCCGAGCGTCGGCCTGGTCGGCCGCCGCGCCTTCTCGACCTTGGCCACGCTGCGGATCAGCTCGGCCAGGCGCGCCAGCGCATCGGCGCGGTTCTGCTCCTGGGTGCGGTACTGCTGCGCCTTGATCACGATCACCCCCTCGCCGGTGATGCGGCTGTCGCGCAGCGCCAGCAGACGTTCCTTGTAGAACTCCGGCAACGACGAGGCGTGGATGTCGAAGCGCAGATGCACCGCGCTGGACACCTTGTTGACGTTCTGCCCGCCGGCGCCCTGGGCGCGGATCGCGGTGAGTTCGATCTCGCTGTCGGGCAGGTGGACGGCGTTGGAGATTTCCAGCATGGCGGAGGGCTCGGCACGAAGAGGACCCGGACAGGATACCTGCAGGGGCGAATCCATTCGCCCGGACGCCGCGCAAGGCGAATGAATTCGCCCCTGCAGCGCCTTGCCAATCCTTCGCAAGCATTTGTTTTCACTGACTTTTCGATCAGCCGCGGTAGAATCCCCGGCAACCGCATGGACGCTCCTCTCAGCCCGTTGTCGAGACTGCCATGCGTTTCCTGCTGCTCCTGCTGCTCGCCGTCATCCCCTTCACCTCCAGCCATGCCGAAGCCCCGCGCACCTTCCGCGAAGCCAAGAAGATCGCCTGGAAGCTGTACGCCGACCGTCCGGTGGACTTCTACTGCGGCTGCGAATACCGCGGCAACCGCGTCGATCTGGACAGCTGCGGCTATGAACCGCGCAAGAACGCCAACCGCGCCGGGCGCATCGAGTGGGAGCACGTGGTGCCGGCCTGGGTGATCGGCCACCAGCGCCAGTGCTGGCAACAGGGCGGACGCAAGAACTGCACGGCCAACGACCCGCTGTTCAGCCAGGCCGAGGCCGACCTGCACAACCTGGTGCCGGCCGTCGGCGAGGTCAACGGCGACCGCAGCAACTTCGGCTTCGGCATGCTCAGCGCCAAGCCCACCCAGTACGGCGCCTGCCCCTTCGTGGTCGACTTCAAGCAGCGCACCGCCATGCCGGCGGAATACAGCCGCGGCGCCATCGCGCGCATCTACCTGTACATGAGCGAGCGCTACCAGCTACGCCTGTCGAAGCAGGACCGCCGCCTGTACGACATCTGGAACCGCCAGTACCCGGTCAGCGAGTGGGAACGCTGGCGCAACCAGCGCATCGCCTGCGTGCAGGGCAACGCCAACCCGCATGTCGGCGAGGTGGACCTCAAGCGCTGCGCACCGCGCGAGAAGCGACTGGCCTACAACTGAGCCGGCTGCTCCCGCGGGACGGCGATGGACGACGCCGGGCACTGCGGGCTAAGGTGACGACGAGCTGGCTGAAGGAGACGGCGATGCGACACGGATCTTTGCACGCAACACTGGGCCTGACGGTACTGGCCGCGCTGATCGTCTCCGGCATCTCGCCCTACGACCGCCCCACCTGGTGGCTGGAGGTCTCGCCGGTGCTGATCGCCGCGCCGCTGCTGCTGGCCAGCTACCGGCGCTTCCCGCTCACCGACCTGCTCTACTGGCTGATCGCCCTGCACTGCCTGGTGCTGATCCTCGGCGGCGCCTACACCTACGCGCGGGTGCCGGCCGGCTTCTGGGTGCAGGAGCTGCTGGATCTTGCGCGCAACCCCTACGACAAGCTCGGCCACTTCATGCAGGGCTTCGTGCCGGCGCTGATCGCCCGCGAGATCCTCCTGCGCGGGGGCTTCCTCGCCGCCGGGCGCATGCTGGCCTTCCTCTCGCTGTGCGTGGCGATGGCCATCAGCGCCGTCTACGAGCTGATCGAATGGGCGGTGGCGCTGATCGCCGGTGGCGGCGCCGTCGACTTCCTCGGTACCCAGGGCGACCCCTGGGACACCCAGGCCGACATGTTCTGGGCGCTGATCGGCGCCAGCACCGGCCTGCTCGGCCTCGCCCGTCTGCAGGACCGGCAGATCGCCCAGTTGCGCCCTTGATCGCTCCCACGCTCCCGCGTGGGAGCCAAGCCCGCGGCGCTCCCGCGCCGATGGGACGCGGAGCGTCCCCTGCGGCATCCCCACGCAGGAGCGCTCGTCGTTATACACAAGTTCAGTCACCATCTTAGGTTTTCCGAGGGAGTACAGGGATGTCATCCGCGAGCTGGGCTGAGGAAGAGATGCGCACGGCAAACCTGGGCGATGAGCGATTGAATGC
>NZ_CAJGBM010000020.1:0-58978 GCF_904426495.1 Pseudomonas sp. OF001
GCGCGCGCCGCGACGGCCGCGCTCGAAGGCCAGCAGCGCGGCCGTCTCGGCCAGCCCGGCGCGCTGCGCCTCGCGGCGCAGCTGGCGGCGCTGGGCCACGGCGGCATGCGGGTTGGCCGCGGCCAGGCGGCCGAGCAGCTGCATCAGGCGCAGGGCGTCGAGGGTGTCGTGGCCGTGGCCGGCCAGGCGCTCGCGCAGGTCCTCCCAGTCGTGCAGCTGCAGGCGCCGGTCCAGCCAGTGGCCGAGCAGGCCACCGAGCAGCGCGCCCGGCACGCTGGCCAGCACGAAGCCGGCCATGCCGCCCAGTGCGCTGGCCGGCCACAGCATCAGGGGCGCTCCGCCAGCAGGCGCTCGACCTCGTCCAGCCGCTCGCGGGTGCCGACGTCCACCCAGCGGCCGCGGTAGTGCTCGCCGCTGACCTGGCCGAGCGCCATGGCGTCGAGCAGCAGCGGCGCCAGCTTGAACGCTCCCGGCCGGCAGCCGGCGAACAGCGCCGGGTCGAGCACGGCGATGCCGCTGTAGGTCAGTCCGGGCTGCGCGCCGCGGGCGCTGACCCGTCCCTCCTGCAGGCGGAAGTCGCCCTCGGGGTGGTGCGCCGGGTTGTCGACCAGCACCAGATGGGCCAACCCGTCATGGGCCTGCCCCGCCAGCGGGCGGCGCAGGTCGGCGAAGGCGTAGTCGGTCCAGATGTCGCCGTTGACCAGCAGGAAGGGCGCCGCGCCGAGCAGCGGCAGGGCACGATGGATGCCGCCGCCGGTCTCCAGCGGCTCGCCCTCGGCGGAGAAGGCGATGGACACGCCGAAGCGCGCGCCGTCGCCCAGGTAGTCCTCGATCTGCTGGCCGAGCCAGGCATGGTTGATCACCAGCTCGGTGAAGCCGGCGGCGGCCAGGGCGCGGACGTGGTGCTCGATCAGCGGCATGCCGCCGACCGGCAGCAGCGGCTTGGGGGTGTGCAGGGTCAGCGGGCGCATGCGCTCGCCCTTGCCGGCGGCGAGGATCATCGCCTTCATGCCGCGGGCTCCTTGGGCAGGCCGGCGAGCAGCGCGCCGAGCGGCGCCAGTTCGGGGCGGCGGGCGATCACCGTGTCGAGGTAGGCGAAGAAGCGCGGCACGTCGCCGAGGTATTTCGGCTTGCCGTCGCGGTGGCAGATGCGCGCGAAGATGCCGATCACCTTGAGGTGGCGCTGCGCGCCCATCAGGTCGCTGGCGCGCCGGAACTCGGCGAAGCTCTCCGGCAGCGGGATGCCCGCCTCGCCCGCCAGCTGCCAGTAGCGGCGCAGCCAGGCCTCGACGCGCGCCTCGGGCCAGCTGAGGAAGGCGTCCTTGAACAGGCAGGTGACGTCGTAGCTGACCGGGCCGAACACCGCGTCCTGGAAGTCCAGCACGCCGGGGTTGGGGGTGCTGAGCATCAGGTTGCGCGGCATGTAGTCGCGATGCACCAGCACCCGCGGCTGGGCCAGGGCGCTCTGCACCAGCAGGTCGCAGGCCGCCTGCCAGGCCGCCAGCGCCTCGCCCTCCAGGGTCACGCCGAGGTGCCGGGCCAGGTACCAGTCGGGGAACAGCTGCAGCTCGCGGCGCAGCAGCGCCTCGTCGTAGGCGGGCAGCTGGCCCTCCACCGGCAGGCGCTGGAAGGCCACCAGCGCCTGCAGGGCATCCTCGAACAGGGCGTCGGCGTTGTCCTCGCCGATCACTTCCAGGTAGGTCTGCCGGCCGAGGTCGGGCAGCAGCAGGAAGCCCTGCGCCAGATCGCCGGCGAGGATCTCCGGCACGTGCACGCCGGCCTGGGCAAGCAGGCCGGCGACCCTGACGAACGGACGGCAGTCCTCCTGCGGCGGCGGTGCATCCATGACGATCAGGCTGCGCGCGCCATCTTCCCAGCGGAAGTAGCGGCGGAAGCTGGCATCGCTGCTCGCCGGCGTCAGGCTGGCCGGCCCCGGCACGCCCCAGCCGCGCGCGGCGAACACTTCGGGCAGGCACCCGTCCAGCCAGGCTTTCAGGCTTTCCAATCGACTATCCACGGACATCCAGGGCTCCCCTTCTACGCTAGCCGTTGCGTGACGCATTGATTTATTATCCGCGATCTTACTCCAGCCCATCGAAAGGCGTGCGGCCGCACAGGCTGTTGGCGCGCAGGAAGCCCGGACATCGACAAGATGGCACTCACTCCCCCCCTGTTCCGCAGAAAGTTCCCTCTCCTGGTCACCGGCAGCCTGCTGGCCCTGGGCTCCGCTCCGCTGCTGCACGCCGCCGAGCAGTTCGACTGCCAGGCTTCGGCCGGCGGCGGCTGGGCCTGCGCGCCGAAGAGCACGCCGGGCGCCGTGCCGCCGCGCCCCCAGGCAGCGACGACGCCCGCCGCCGCCCCGACGCCCGCCGCCCAGGCCGCAGCGCAGGCCAGCGACAACGGCGGGCGCGCCCTCGCCTCGCGCAGCGCCGACTACAGCCACCTAGACTGGGTACCGCGCGAGCGCCTGAGCAAGGCCCAGCAGGCCGAGATCGCGCCCTTCTGCGCCGGCACCTACGTCGAGCCCCGGCGCGCCGGCATCACCGACGACACGCCGATGAGCGAGGCGCCCACCTTCGTCTCCGCGCGCGCCTCGCGCTACGACCAGCAGAACGAAACCACCACCCTCGCCGGCGACGTGGTGTTGCGCCAGGGCAGCATGCAGGCCGAGGCCGACGAGGCCAGCCTGCGTCAGCTGGAGAACAAGGGCGAGCTGGCCGGCAACGTGCGCCTGCGCGACAAGGGCATCCTGGTGGTCGGCGATCGCGCCGAGCTGCAGCTGGACAACGGCGAGGCCGTGGTCGAGAACGCCGAGTACGTGGTGCACGCCGCCAAGGCGCGCGGCAGTGCCGAGTACGTCAAGCGCCGCGAGGACGCCGTGGTGCGCCTCAAGGACGGCACCTACACCCGCTGCGAGCCGGGCGAGAACACCTGGCACCTGAAGGGCAACAACATCACCCTGAACCCGGCCACCGGCTTCGGCACCGCCACCAACGTGACCCTGCGGGTGAAGGACGTACCGGTGTTCTACACCCCGTACATCTACTTCCCGATCGACGACCGTCGCCAGTCCGGCTTCCTGGCGCCGAGCCTGAGCTCCTCCAGCGACAACGGCCTCACCCTGCAGACGCCCTACTACTTCAACCTGGCGCCCAACTACGACGCGACCCTGTACCCGACGTACATGGTCGATCGCGGCCTGCTGATGGAAGGCGAGTTCCGCTACCTGACTCCGGGCAGCGAAGGCCAGCTGGGCGGCGCCTGGCTCGACGACCAGGACGACACCCGCAAGCGGCAGTCGGAGTACGAGGACCAGCGCTGGATGTACAACTGGCAGCACCGCGGCGGACTGGATTCGCGCCTGCTGGCCGAGGTCGACTACACCGACATCAGCGACCCCTACTACTTCCAGGACCTGGATACCGACCTGGACATCTCCAGGCCGGAGTTCCTCGACCAGCGCGCCAGCCTGACCTGGCGCGGCGACAGCTACCGCGCCCGACTGGCCGCCCACGCCTACGAGCCGACCAGCGTGGTCGACATCACCCCCTACGACCGCCTGCCGCAGTTCAGCCTGGACGGCGCCCTGCCGTTCCAGCCGGGCGGCCTGCAGCTGAGCTACGGCGGCGAGTTCGTGCGCTTCGACCGCGACCTGCGCAGCGGCAACTTCATCGACGAAAACGGCGTTGCCGAGCCCTGGTACGACAACAACGTTACCGGCCTGGCCCGCGCCAACGGCGACCGCCTGCACGTCGAGCCGGGCGTCAGCCTGCCGCTGGAGTGGACCTGGGGCTTCGTCAAGCCGTCGGTCAAGTACCTGCACACCCAGTACGACCTCAGCCTCGACAGCCTGGGCAAGAGCCAGATGGCCGCCCTCGGCCAGCGCTTCGACGACGCGCCCGACCGTCAGGTGCCGATCGCCGGCCTCGATTCCGGCCTGTACTTCGACCGCGACAGCAGCTGGTTCGGCGGTTCGCGGCAGACCCTCGAGCCGCGCGCCTTCTACCTCTACGTGCCGGAGGAGAAGCAGGACGCCATCCCGGTGTTCGATACCGCCGAAAGCACCTTCAGCTACTCCTCGCTGTGGCGCGAGAACCGCTTCTCCGGCAAGGACCGCATCGGCGACGAGAATCGCCTGTCGCTGGGCCTGACCAGCCGCTGGCTCCAGAGCAACGGCTTCGAGCGCCAGCGCATCAGCCTCGGCCAGGCCTTCCACTTCGCCGACCGCAAGGTGCAACTGCCGGGCATCGACTACCGCACGCGCAGCGACGCCACCGCCTCGCAGTCGCCCTACGCCCTGCAGTACCTGTACCGCTTCAACCGCGACTGGCGCCTGAACTCCGACTTCAACTGGGATCCGGACACCCACCGCACCCGCTCCGGCAGCGCCATGTTCCACTACCAGCCGGAAAACGACCCGCGCAAGGTGGTCAACCTCGGCTACCGCTACCGCAACGACAGCGTGCGCTACGACCAGGCCAGCGGCCAGTGGCGCTTCGGCGGCGACTTCGGTACCCCGGGCACTCCCGGCTACATCAAGGACTACTACAAGATCCAGCAGCACGACCTGTCCACCATCTGGCCGGTCGCGCCGCAGTGGAGCGTGATCGCCCGCTGGCAGCACGACTACAACCGCAATCGTACCCTCGAGGCCTTCGGTGGCTTCGAGTACGACAGCTGCTGCTGGAAGCTGCGTCTGATCAACCGCTACTGGGTCGACTACGACGAGACCAGCCTCAACCCCGACCGCAACGACGAGGCGGATCGCGGCATTTTCCTGCAGATCGTCCTCAAGGGCCTGGGCGGCGTCACCGGCAACAAGGTGGAGTCCTTCCTCGACCAAGGCATTCAAGGTTACCGTGAACGTGAAGACCAAGCTTATCAATAACCTGCGCCCCCTCGCCCTCGGCGCCCTGCTGCTCTGCGGCACGGCCTGGGCCGAGGTGCAGCCGCTCGACCGCGTGGTCGCCATCGTCGACAACGACGTGATCATGGCCAGCCAGCTCGAGCGGCGTCTCGAAGAGGTGCAGCAGAACCTGGCCCGCCGCGGCGGCGAGCAGCCGCCGCGCGAGCAGCTCGCCCAGCAGGTGCTCGAGCGGCTGATCGTCGAGAACCTGCAGCTGCAGATGGGCGAACGCTCGGGCATCCGCATCGGCGACGAGGAACTCAACCAGGCGCTGGCCACCATCGCCCAGCGCAACAACCTCAGCCTCGAGCAGTTCCGCGCCGCGCTGGCCCGCGACGGCCTGTCCTACGACGAGGCCCGCGAGCAGGTGCGCCGCGAGATGATCATCAGCCGCGTGCGCCAGCGCCGGGTGGCCGAGCGCATCCAGGTCAGCGACCAGGAGGTGAAGAACTTCCTCGCCTCCGACCTCGGCAAGCTGCAGCTGTCCGAAGAGTTCCGCCTGGCCAACATCCTCATCCCGCTCGGCGAGGGCGCCTCGGCCCAGTCCATCCAGGACGCCGAGCGCCAGGCCCGCGAGATCCACGCCCAGCTGACGCGCGGCGCCGACTTCGCCCGCCTGGCCGCGGCCCGTTCCGGCAGCGAGAACGCCCTGGAGGGCGGCGAGATCGGCTGGCGCAAGGCCGCCCAGCTGCCGCCGCCGTTCGACAGCATGATCGGCGCCCTCGGCGTCGGCGAGGTCACCGAGCCCGTGCGCACGCCGGCCGGCTTCATCATCCTCAAGCTGCTCGACAAGCGCGGTGGCGACAGCGGCGTGCTGCGCGAGGAAGTCCATGTGCGCCACATCCTGCTCAAGCCCAGCGAGATCCGCAGCGATGCGGAAACCCGCCAGCTGGCCGAGCGCCTGTACGAGCGCCTGCAGGGCGGCGAGGACTTCGCCGCCCTGGCCAAGAGCTTCTCCGAGGATCCGGGCTCGGCGCTCAACGGCGGCGACCTCAACTGGGTCGAGCCGGGCTCGCTGGTGCCGGAGTTCCGCCAGGTGATGGCGGACAGCCCGCTCGGCCGCGTGTCCCAGCCGTTCCGCAGCCCGTTCGGCTGGCACGTGCTGGAGGTGCTGGACCGCCGCACCAGCGACGCCAGCGGCGAGGCGCGCGAACAGCAGGCGCTCAACCTGCTGCGCAACCGCAAGTACGACGAGGAACTGCAGAACTGGCTGCGCCAGATCCGCAGCGAAGCCTACGTGGAAACCCGCCTGTGAGTGCGGCACGGCGCTTCGCCCTGACCCCCGGCGAGCCGGCCGGCATCGGCCCCGACCTGTGCCTGCTGCTGGCCCGCGCGGCCCAGCCGCACGCGCTGGTGGCCGTCGCCAGCCGCGCGCTGCTGGCCGCACGCGCCGCGCAGCTGGGGCTGGACATCGAGCTGCTCGAGGTCGGCCCCGGCGCCTGGCCGGACAGCCCGGCGCCGGCCGGCAGCCTGTACGTGTGGGATACCCCGCTGGCCGTGCCGGCGGTCGCCGGCCAGCTCGATGCGCGCAACGCGCCCTACGTGCTGGAGACCCTGCTGCGCGCCGGCAACGGCTGCATTGACGGCAGCTTCGCCGGGATGATCACCGCGCCGGTGCACAAGGGCGTGATCAACGAGGCCGGCATCCCCTTCTCCGGGCACACCGAGTTCCTCGCCGAGCTGACCCACACCGAACAGGTGGTGATGATGCTCGCCACCCGCGGCCTGCGCGTGGCCCTGGTGACCACCCACCTGCCGCTGCGCGCGGTGGCCGACGCCATCACCGCCGAGCGCCTGGCCCGCGTCGCGCGCATCCTCGACGCCGACCTGCGCGGCAAGTTCGGCATCGCCAGGCCGCGCATCCTGGTCTGCGGCCTCAACCCGCACGCCGGCGAAGGCGGCCACCTGGGCCGCGAGGAGATCGAGGTGATCGAGCCGACCCTCGCGCAGCTGCGCGGCGAAGGCCTCGACCTGGTCGGCCCGCTGCCGGCCGACACCCTGTTCACCCCGAAACACCTGGAGCACTGCGACGCGGTGCTGGCCATGTACCACGACCAGGGCCTGCCGGTGCTCAAGTACAAGGGCTTCGGCGCCGCGGTCAACGTCACCCTCGGCCTGCCCATCGTGCGCACCTCGGTCGACCACGGCACCGCGCTGGACCTGGCCGGCAGCGGCCGCATCGACACCGGCAGCCTGCAGGTGGCGCTGGAAACGGCGTATCAGATGAGCGCCGGCCAGGCCTGACACGCCGCTCGGACCTTCTCTCCCCGCTCCGGGAGAGGGGCCCGCCCCGCACATGGCCGATCTGGCCAGCGGGCGCTGCAGCCTGTCGGCGCGTTCGCTGTTAAACTGCGGCTCTTTTCGCATTCGCTTCGAGCTTGCGGCTTGAAGCCTGGAGCCGCCCCATGTCCGAGCTGTACCAACACCGCGCCCGCAAGCGCTTCGGCCAGAACTTCCTGCACGATGCCGGGGTGATCCATCGCATCCTGCGCGCCATCCATGCGCGCCCGGGCGAGCATCTGGTGGAGATCGGCCCCGGCCAGGGCGCCCTCACCGAGGGGCTGCTCGGCAGCGGCGCGAAGCTCGACGTGATCGAGCTGGACCAGGACCTGCTGCCGCTGCTCAGGCTGCGCTTCGGCATCGATCCCAACTTCACCCTCAACGCCGGCGACGCGCTGAAGTTCGACTTCAACGCGCTGGTGCAGGGCGAGGAGAAGCTGCGGGTGGTCGGCAACCTGCCCTACAACATCTCCACCCCGCTGATCTTCCACCTGCTCGAGCACGCCTCGATCATCGGCGACATGCACTTCATGCTGCAGAAGGAGGTGGTCGAGCGCCTGGCCGCCACGCCTGGCGGCGGCGACTGGGGGCGGCTGTCTATCATGGTCCAGTACCACTGCCGGGTGGAGCATCTGTTCAACGTCGGCCCCGGCGCCTTCAACCCGCCGCCCAAGGTCGACTCGGCCATCGTCCGCCTGGTGCCGCACGCCGTGCTGCCGCACCCGGCCCGCGACCACCGCCTGCTCGAGCGGGTGGTGCGCGAGGCCTTCAACCAGCGGCGCAAGACCCTGCGCAACACCCTCAAGCAGCTGCTGCCCGCTGCCGCCATCGAGGCCGCCGGCGTCGACGGCAGCCTGCGCCCGGAGCAGCTGGACCTCGCCGCCTTCGTGCGTCTGGCCGACCAGCTGGCGCTGCAGACACAACCCGAGTGAATCGCTAAGCTTTTACTTCAGGCCGCCCCGAAACCGCATATCGATGACCACACCGGATCCGCGTTACCAGATCGACGTCAGCGTCGCCACCCGCCACCTGCCCGAGCAGTCGCTGCCCGACCAGCAGCGTTACGCCTTCGCCTACACGGTGACCATCCGCAATAGCGGCGCCCTGCCCGCCAAGCTGCTGACCCGCCACTGGATCATCACCGACGGCAACGCCAAGGTGCAGGAAGTGCGCGGCCCCGGCGTGGTCGGCGAACAGCCGCTGCTGCAACCGGGCGAAAGCCACACCTACACCAGCGGCTGCGTGCTGGCCACCCCGGTGGGCAGCATGCACGGCAGCTTCGGCATGCAGGCCGGCGACGGTCACGCCTTCGACGCGCCGATCAGCGCCTTCCGTCTGGCGGTGCCCGGAGCGCTGCACTGATGGCGCTGTACGCGGTCGGCGACGTGCAGGGCTGCCTGCAGCCGCTGCAGTGCCTGCTCGAGCGGGTCGCCTTCGATCCGGCGCGCGACCGCCTGTGGCTGGTCGGCGACCTGGTCAACCGCGGCTCGCAGTCGCTGGAGACCCTGCGCTTCCTGTTCGCCATGCGCGATTCGGTGGTCAGCGTGCTGGGCAACCACGACCTGCACCTGCTGGCGGCGGCGCACAACATCGAGCGCCTGAAGAAGGGCGACACCCTGCGCGAGATCCTCGAGGCACCGGACCGCGACGACCTGCTCGAATGGCTGCGCCGCCTGCCGCTGCTGCACTACGACGAGGAGCGGCAGATCACCCTGGTGCACGCCGGCATCCCGCCGCAGTGGACGCTGAAGAAGGCGCGCAAGCGCGCCGCCGAGGTGGAGGAGGCACTGCGCGACGACGCCCGCCTGCCGCTGTTCCTCGACGGCATGTACGGCAACGAGCCGAACCAGTGGGACGGCAAGCTGCGCGGCATCACCCGCCTGCGGGTGATCACCAACTATTTCACCCGCATGCGCTTCTGCACCGCCGACGGCCGCCTCGACCTGAAGAGCAAGGAGGGCCTGGGCACCGCACCGAACGGCTACGGCCCCTGGTTCAGCCACCCCAACCGCAAGACCCGCGGCGAGCGGATCATCTTCGGCCACTGGGCCGCCCTGCAGGGACGCTGCAACGAGCCCGGCGTCGAGGCCCTGGATTCAGGCTGCGTGTGGGGCGAAGCCCTGACCCTGCTCGACGTCGACAGCGGCGAGCGCCATACCTGCAGTTGCCACAAGGAGCAGCCATGAGCGAATTCAAGCGCATCGATCCCGCCACCGCCCACGACCTGCGCGCCAAGGGCGCGGTGGTGGTCGACATCCGCGACCCGCACAGCTTCGCCAGCGGCCACGTTCCCGGTGCGCGTCACCTGGACAACCACTCGCTGGCCGACTTCATCGCCGGCGCCGACATGGACGCGCCGCTGCTGGTGATCTGCTACCACGGCAACTCCAGCCAGAACGCCGCCGCCTTCCTCGCCCACCAGGGCTTCGCCGAGGTGTACAGCATCGATGGCGGCTTCGAGCTGTGGCGCGCCCACTACCCCGACGAAGTCGCCCGCCTGCCCCACGACTGACCGCCGGCGCATTTGTAACAACTCGCCACCTCCTCTTGTTTTCCTGCTGCGCACGCGCCAAAGCAGGTCTATGCTCAGTTCAAGAGTCTTGCAAAAGGGAAAGCCGGACCACCGGCTTCCAGGCAGGTCGTACGACCATTGGGGGGTCGAGAGAGGGGAGCAGCAGGCCGGCGCCACGCGCCAGCCCGCCCGTGCCCGCCCGAGGCCCACTTACGTACAGGCATCGAGCGAGGTGACGTCATGAGCATTTTCAGCCATTTCCAGCAACGCTACGAAACAACGCGCCAGGAAGAGTACTCCCTGCAGGAGTATCTCGACCTCTGCAAGCAGGATCCCCTGACCTACGCCAGCGCCGCCGAGCGCATGCTCAAGGCCATCGGCGAGGCGCAACTGGTGGATACCTCCACCGATCCGCGGCTGTCGCGGATCTTCTCCAACAAGGTGATCCGCCGCTACCCGGCCTTCGCCGACTTCCATGGCATGGAAGACTGCATCGACCAGATCGTCTCCTACTTCCGCCACGCCGCCCAGGGCCTGGAAGAGAAGAAGCAGATTCTCTACCTGCTCGGCCCGGTCGGCGGCGGCAAGTCGTCCCTGGCCGAGAAGCTCAAGCACCTGATGGAGCACATCCCCTTCTACGCCATCAAGGGCTCGCCGGTGTTCGAGTCGCCGCTCGGCCTGTTCAACCCCGACGAGGACGGCGCCATCCTCGAGGAAGAGTACGGCATCCCGCGCCGCTACCTGAGCTCGATCATGTCGCCGTGGGCGACCAAGCGCCTCAACGAGTTCGGCGGCGACATCAGCAAGTTCCGCGTGGTCAAGCTGTACCCGTCGATCCTCAACCAGATCGCCATCGCCAAGACCGAACCGGGCGACGAGAACAACCAGGACATCTCCGCGCTGGTCGGCAAGGTCGACATCCGCAAGCTGGAGGAATTCCCGCAGAACGACCCTGACGCCTACAGCTACTCCGGCGCCCTGTGCCGCGCCAACCAGGGCATCATGGAATTCGTCGAGATGTTCAAGGCGCCGATCAAGGTGCTGCACCCGCTGCTGACCGCTACCCAGGAGGGCAACTACAACAGCACCGAGGGACTCGGCGCCATCCCCTACAGCGGCATCCTGCTGGCCCACTCCAACGAGGCTGAGTGGCACAGCTTCCGCAACAACAAGAACAACGAGGCGTTCATCGACCGCATCTACATCGTCAAGGTGCCCTACTGCCTGCGCGTCACCGACGAGATCAGGATCTACGACAAGCTGCTGGTCAACAGCTCGCTGGCTCAGGCGCACTGCGCGCCGGACACCCTGAAGATGCTCGCCCAGTTCTCCGTGCTGAGTCGCCTGAAGGAGCCGGAGAACTCCAACATCTACTCGAAGATGCGCGTCTACGACGGCGAGAACCTCAAGGACACCGATCCCAAGGCCAAGTCGATCCAGGAGTACCGCGACAGCGCCGGCGTCGACGAGGGCATGACCGGCCTGTCGACCCGCTTCGCCTTCAAGATCCTGTCCAAGGTGTTCAACTTCGACCCGCACGAGGTGGCGGCCAACCCGGTGCACCTGCTCTACGTGCTGGAACAGCAGATCGAGCAGGAGCAGTTCCCCGCCGAGACGCGCGAGCGTTACCTGCGCTTCATCAAGGAATACCTGGCGCCGCGCTACGTGGAGTTCATCGGCAAGGAGATCCAGACCGCCTACCTCGAGTCCTACAGCGAGTACGGGCAGAACATCTTCGACCGCTACGTGCTGTACGCCGACTTCTGGATCCAGGACCAGGAGTACCGCGACCCGGAAACCGGCGAGATCCTCAACCGCGGCGCCCTCAACGAGGAGCTGGAGAAGATCGAGAAACCGGCCGGCATCAGCAACCCGAAGGACTTCCGCAACGAGATCGTCAACTTCGTGCTGCGGGCACGGGCCAACAACAACGGCAAGAACCCCTCGTGGCTGTCCTACGAGAAACTGCGCGCGGTGATCGAGAAGAAGATGTTCTCCAACACCGAGGACCTGCTGCCGGTCATCAGCTTCAACGCCAAGGGCAGCAAGGACGAGCAGCAGAAGCACAACGACTTCGTGCGGCGCATGGTCGAGCGCGGCTACACCGAGAAACAGGTACGCCTGCTCGCCGAATGGTATCTGCGCGTCCGCAAGTCGCAGTAGTAAGCTAGAGCAAGCCCTGGTCCGCAGCGGCGCCACCCGGCGCCGCTGTGGTCTGCGCCTCGGCCTCCAGCCCCGCACGGGAGCACGCCATGAGTTACGTCATCGACCGACGACTGAACGGCAAGAACAAGAGCACGGTGAACCGCCAGCGCTTCCTGCGGCGTTACCGTGACCACATCAAGAAGGCGGTGGAGGAAGCCGTCAGCCGGCGCTCCATCACCGACATGGAACACGGCGAGCAGATCAGCATTCCCTCCCGCGACATCGACGAACCGGTGCTGCACCACGGCCGCGGCGGCCGGCAGACCATCATCCATCCCGGCAACAAGGAGTTCACCACCGGCGAACGCATCCCGCGGCCCTCCGGCGGTGGCGGCGGTGGTTCCGGCCAGGGCAAGGCCAGCAACTCCGGCGAGGGCATGGACGACTTCGTGTTCCAGATCACCCAGGAGGAGTTCCTCGACTTCATGTTCGAGGATCTCGCCCTGCCCAACCTGGTGAAGAAGCATCTCACCGGCATCGACAGCTTCAAGACGGTGCGCGCCGGCATCAGCAGCGAGGGCACGCCCGCCCGCCTGAACATCGTGCGCACCCTGCGCTCGGCCCACGCCCGGCGCATCGCCCTGTCCGGCTCCAGCCGCAACCACCTGCGCGAGCTGAAGGCCGAGCTGGAACGGCTGAAGGTCGAGGAGCCGGACAACTTCAGCGACATCCGCGACCTGGAGGAGAAGATCGCCGGACTGCGCGCGCGCATCGAGCGCCTGCCGTTCCTCGACACCTTCGACCTCAAGTACAACCTGCTGGTCAAGCAGCCCAACCCGACCTCCAAGGCGGTGATGTTCTGCCTGATGGACGTCTCCGGCTCGATGACCCAGGCCACCAAGGACATCGCCAAGCGCTTCTTCATCCTCCTCTACCTGTTCCTCAAGCGCAGCTACGACAAGATTGAGGTGGTGTTCATCCGCCACCACACCAGCGCCAAGGAGGTCGACGAGCAGGAGTTCTTCTACTCGCGCGAGACCGGCGGCACCATCGTCTCCAGCGCGCTCAAGCTGATGCAGGAAGTGATGGCTGCGCGCTACCCGGCCCACGAATGGAACATCTACGCCGCCCAGGCCTCGGACGGCGACAACTGGAACGACGACTCGCCGGTGTGCCGCGACATCCTGCTGCGCCAGATCATGCCGTTCGTGCAGTACTTCAGCTACGTGGAGATCACCCCGCGCGAACATCAGGCGCTGTGGCACGAGTACGAGCAGGTCGCCGCGGCCTTCCCGGACAGCTTCGCCCAGCAGCAGATCGTTTCCGCCGCCGACATCTACCCGGTATTCCGCGAACTCTTCCAGAGGAGGGTCGCCGCATGAGCCCTCGAGCCAAGAAAGGCCAGCCCCTGTCCACCGGTTCGGAGTGGACCTTCGAGCTGATCCGCAGCTACGACCGCGAACTCGCCCGGCTGGCCGAGCGCTACGCGCTGGACACCTACCCGAACCAGATCGAGGTGATCACCGCCGAGCAGATGATGGACGCCTACGCCTCGGTCGGCATGCCCATCGGCTACCACCACTGGTCCTACGGCAAGCACTTCCTCAGCACCGAGAAGGGCTACAAGCGCGGCCAGATGGGCCTGGCCTACGAGATCGTGATCAACTCCGATCCGTGCATCGCCTACCTCATGGAAGAGAACACCATGTGCATGCAGGCGCTGGTGGTGGCGCACGCCTGCTACGGCCACAACAGCTTCTTCAAGGGCAACTACCTGTTCCGCAGCTGGACCGACGCCAGCTCGATCATCGACTACCTGGTGTTCGCCCGCCAGTACATCGACAAGTGCGAGGAGCGCCACGGCATCGACGCGGTCGAGGACCTGCTCGACTCCTGCCACGCCCTGATGAACTACGGCGTCGACCGCTACAAGCGGCCCTACCCGATCTCCGCCGAGGAGGAGCGGCGCCGCCAGAAGGACCGCGAGGAGCAGCTGCAGCGCCAGGTCAACGACCTGTGGCGAACCATCCCCAAGGGCGCCGGCAAGGGGCGCGCCGACGACGGCAAGCGCTTCCCGCCCGAGCCGCAGGAGAACATCCTCTACTTCATCGAGAAGCACGCGCCGCTGCTGGAACCCTGGCAGCGCGAGGTGGTGCGCATCGTGCGCAAGATCGCCCAGTACTTCTACCCGCAGCGCCAGACCCAGGTGATGAACGAGGGCTGGGCCACCTTCTGGCACTACACCCTGCTCAACGACCTCTACGACGAGGGCCTGGTCACCGACGGCTTCATGATGGAGTTCCTCCAGTACCACACCAGCGTGGTCTACCAGCCGCCGTTCGACA
The DNA here is from genome assembly GCF_904426495.1 of Pseudomonas sp. OF001. NCBI lineage: Bacteria > Pseudomonadati > Pseudomonadota > Gammaproteobacteria > Pseudomonadales > Pseudomonadaceae > Pseudomonas > Pseudomonas sp. OF001. Next base: position 14,189 of record NZ_CAJGBM010000020.1, read on the forward strand.
GCCCCTACTACAGCGGCATCAACCCCTATGCGCTGGGCTTCGCCATGTACCGCGACATCCGCCGCATCTGCGAGGAGCCGACCGAGGAGGACCGTCGCTGGTTCCCCGACATCGCCGGCAGCGACTGGCTGGCCACCCTCAAGTTCGCCATGCAGAACTTCAAGGACGAGAGCTTCATCCAGCAGTTCCTCTCGCCGCGGCTGATCCGCGAGTTCCGCCTGTTCAGCATCCTCGACGACGACCAGCAGGACGAGCTGCTGGTCGACGCCATCCACGACGACAGCGGCTACCGCACCATCCGCGATCACCTGGCGGCGCAGTACAACCTCGGCAACCGCGAGCCCAACGTGCAGATCTGGAACGTCGACCGCCGCGGCGACCGCTCGCTGACCCTGCGCCACTACCAGCACGAACGCAAGCCACTGGCCAGCTCCACCGAGGACGTGCTGCGCCACCTGCACCGCCTGTGGGGCTTCGACGTGCACCTGGAGAGCATGCAGGGCGAACAGCGCGTGAACGTGCAGCACATGCCGCCCAAGCGCGAGCGCGAGACGGAAGGCAGCCACTTCGACCTGATCGCCCGCCCGGTCTGAGACCGGGCGCGCAACCCTTGCAGCACCGCCGTCGCCCTGCGCGCGGCGGCGCGCTATCCTCTGCGCCACCCCCCCATTGCCTGCAGGACACGCCATGCAGATCTACAAGGTGGGCGGCGCCGTGCGCGACCGCCTGCTCGGCCGCCCGGTCACGGAAACCGACTGGGTGGTGGTCGGCGCCCACGCCGAAGAACTCATCGCCCAGGGATTTCGCCCGGTCGGCGCCGACTTCCCGGTGTTCCTCCACCCGCAGAGCGGCGAGGAGTACGCCCTGGCGCGCACCGAGCGCAAGAGCGGGCGCGGCTACGGCGGCTTCACCTTCTACGCCAGCCCCGAGGTCACCCTCGAGGAAGACCTGATCCGCCGCGACCTGACCATCAACGCCATGGCCGAGGACGCCGACGGCCGAGTCATCGACCCCTACGGCGGCCAGCACGACCTCGCCCTGCACCTGCTGCGCCACGTCTCGCCGGCCTTCGCCGAGGACCCGCTGCGCGTGTTGCGCGTCGCCCGTTTCGCCGCGCGCTACGCGCCGCTGGGCTTTCGCGTCGCCGAGGAAACCCTGGCGCTGATGGCCGAGATCGCCGCCTCCGGCGAACTGGCCGACCTCACCGCCGAGCGGGTGTGGAAGGAGATCGAGCGCGCGCTGATGGAGCCGCGCCCCGAGGTGTTCATCCAGGTGCTGCGCGACTGCGGCGCCCTCGAGCAGCTGCTGCCCGAGCTGCAGGCGCTGTTCGGCGTGCCGCAGCCGGCGCAGCACCACCCGGAGATCGACAGCGGCGAGCACGTGCTGATGGTCCTGCGCCAGTGCGCCGAACACGACCAGCCGCTCCCCGTGCGCTGGGCCTGCCTGCTGCACGACCTGGGCAAGGGCCTGACCGACCCGGCCGAATGGCCGCGCCACATCGCCCACGAGAGCCGCGGCCTGCGCCTGATCGAGGCGGTCAACGCACGCTGCAAGGCGCCGCGCGACTGCGCCGAGCTGGCCCTGCTGGTCGGCGAATACCACACCCACGGCCACCGCGCCCTGGAGCTGCGCGCGCAGACCCTGGCCGAGCTGTTCCAGCACTTCGACCTGTACCGCCGCCCGGAGCGCTTCGAGGCGTTCGTCGCCGCCTGCGAGATGGACGCTCGCGGCCGCCTCGGCCTCGAGCGCCAGCCCTACCCGCAGGCCGACTACCTGCGCGCCGCCGCCAGGGTGGCGCGCGGCGTGGCGGTGCAGCCGCTGCTGGAGCAGGGCTTCAAGGGCGCGGAACTGGGCGAGGCGCTCAAGCGCGCGCGCCTGGCGGCGCTCAAGGCGTTCCGCGAGGCGCAGCGCGCCAACGCGCCGTAGGGTGCGCCGCACGCGCCTTGGACTGCAGGGTGTGGCTGGCGCGCATGGCGCACCCTAGGGTGCCGGAGGCGGAAAGCTGCTGCGCAGCTCTTCCGGCGTCAGCTCCGCGCCGCGCCAGACGAAGGGCACCGGCCACAGGCGCTGCTCGCTGCGCATCGCCTGCCAGAGGGCGGCGAAACTGCGCCCCTCGGCCGGATGGCGCGCCTCGGGGGCGAGCAGGGCCAGCGGCCAGAGCACGAAGGCGTTGCGCAGGATCTCCGCGCGCGGCAGTTGCAGGCCGTCGAAGTCGCCCACCAGGTCGTCGTAGAGCAGCACGTCGATGTCCAGCGGCAGGCCCTTGCGGTCGGGCGCATAGCGGCCGTTGTCCGCCTCGATGGCCTTGAGCCGGCGATCCAGCTCGGCCAGCGGCAGCTCGGTCCGCGCCGTCACCGCGAGGTTGTAGAACGGGCCGCTGCGGATGCCCACCGCCTCGCTCTCGAACACCGGCGAACAGCGCATGTCGACGAGAAAGGCCGCCAGTGCGTCGAGGCCGGCGGTCAGATGCGCGTGGCGGCGGACATTGCTGCCCAGGCCGAGAAACACCGTGGTCAGCGGCATCCGCGCTCGATCTCCACGCCGACGCCGCCGCGCGCCGCCGGCACCGCGCCGGGCTTGGCGATGCGCAGGCGCAGCCAGCGGATGCCGAACTCGGCCATCAGCAGCGTGGCCAGGCGCTCGGCGAAGGTTTCCACCAGCTGGAAGGTGCTCTCGGCCGCGAAGGCCTGTACCCGAGCACTGACCGCCGCGTAGTCGAGCGCTGCGGCCAGGTCGTCGCCGGCCGCCGCCGGGCGGATGTCCCAGCCCAGCTGCAGGTCCAGGATCAGACACTGGCGGATGCCGCGCTCCCAGTCGTACACGCCGATGACGGTGTCGACCTCCAGGCCGTCGATGAAGACTATGTCCACGCTATCCTCTTTCGCGTCACGACAAGGTCGCGCCGCCTCGTTAGAATCGGGGCTCCACCGCAGCGGAACCGATCATGCCCTGGCTTCTGGCCATTGTTGCCTACCTGCTCGGCTCGGTGTCGTTCGCCGTGCTGCTCAGCCGCCGGCTCGGCACCGCCGATCCGCGCCTGGGCGGCTCGGGCAACCCCGGCGCCACCAACATGCTGCGCCTGGGCGGGCGCCGCGCCGCGGCCCTGACCCTGCTCGGCGACCTGCTCAAGGGCCTGCTGCCGGTGCTGCTGGCCCGCCTCCTCGAACTGCCGCCGGTGCAGCAGGCCTGGATCGGCCTGGCCGCGGTGCTCGGCCACCTCTATCCGCTGTACTTCCAGTTCCGCGGCGGCAAGGGCGTCGCCACCGCCGCCGGCCTGCTGCTCGGCCTGCACTGGCCGACCGCCCTGCTGGCGCTGGCCGTCTGGCTGCTGCTCTTCACCCTGACCCGCACCAGCTCGCTGGCCGCGCTGCTCGCCACCGGCCTCTGCCTGCCGCTGCTGGCCTGGCAGCAACCGGTCCTGCTGCTGCCGCTCGGCCTGCTCGCCGGCCTGATCGTCTGGCGCCACCGCGGCAACCTGCGCGATCTCTCCGCCGGCCGCGAACGGCATTTCTAGACCGCCGGCAGCGTCTCCATCGACCAGCGCGGCTGCACGCCGATCGCCGGGCCGTCGTGCTGGCCGGCGAGCAGACGCTGGCAGCCGGCGTAGGCGATCATCGCCCCGTTGTCGGTGCAGAAGCGCGGCCGCGCATAGAACACCTGGCCGCGCAGCTCGCCGAGCATCTTCTCCAGCGCCTGGCGCAGCGCCTGGTTGGCGCTCACCCCACCGGCGATCACCAGGCGCTTCAGGCCGGTCTGCTTGAGCGCACGGCGGCACTTGATGGTCAGCGTCTCCACCACCGCCTGCTGGAAGGCCAGGGCGATGTCGGCGCGCGCCTGCTCGAGGTCGCCGCCCTCGCGCTCGCACTGCCGCCAGGTGTTGAGGGCGAAGGTCTTCAGGCCGCTGAAGCTGAACTCCAGGCCCGGCCGGTCAGTCATCGGCCGCGGGAACACGAAGCGCCCCGGCGTGCCCTGCTCGGCCAGCCGGGCGATCTCCGGACCACCCGGATAGCCGAGGCCGATCAGCTTGGCGGTCTTGTCGAAGGCCTCGCCGGCGGCATCGTCCAGCGACTCGCCGAGCAGCTGGTAGCGGCCGATGCCGTCGACCCGCACCAGCTGGGTATGCCCGCCGGACACCAGCAGGGCGACGAACGGGAACTCCGGCGGCGTCTCCTCCAGCATCGGCGCCAGCAGATGGCCTTCCATGTGGTGCACGCCGACCGCCGGCACGCCCCAGGCCAGCGCCAGCGCCTGGGCGCAGGAGGCGCCGACCAGCAGCGCACCGACCAGGCCTGGCCCTGCGGTATAGGCCACCGCGTCGATGTCGGCGAAGCCGCAGCCCGACTCGGCCAGCACCTGGCGGATCAGCGGCAGCATGCGCTTGACGTGGTCGCGCGAGGCCAGCTCGGGCACCACGCCGCCGTAGACGCGGTGCAGGTCGATCTGGCTGAACAGCGCATCGCCCAGCAGGCCGCGCTCGCTGTCGTACAGCGCCACGCCGGTTTCGTCGCAGGAAGTTTCCAGGCCAAGGACTCGCATCGGGCAACCCGTGATCGTTCGCTAAACCGCGCATGATAAGCGCCCGGAGCCTGCGACACCAAGCATCGGGCGAGGGTGGCGGACCACCGGCGGGCGGCTTTTCCCGTCTGGGGGCTTGGCAGTGCGGCTGTCAAGGGGTTAATATCCGCAGCCCTTGAAAACCGGTGCCTCCCGAGCCTTTTGCAGGATTGCACCATTCATACTCGGTAATCAGTGAAGGTACGACCTGGATGCCCGCCGTCAAAGTTAAAGAGAACGAACCCTTCGACGTAGCCCTGCGTCGTTTCAAGCGCTCCTGCGAAAAAGCCGGTGTTCTGGCTGAAGTGCGTAGCCGCGAGTTCTACGAAAAGCCCACCGCCGAGCGCAAGCGCAAGGCCGCGGCTGCCGTGAAGCGCCACGCCAAGAAAGTGCAGCGCGAGCAGCGTCGCCGCGAGCGTCTGTACTGAGTTACCACTCGGACAGCAGCGTCTCGCACAACACCCGGCTCATGCCGGGTGTTTGCTTTAGCAGCACCCCGACTCCGACTTGCCCGGCAAGCCTCGGAGTTTTTGCGTTTTCCGCCGCTTCGAACCGTACAGTCACGAGCAGCCCATGGCCGGCCTGATCCCCCAGCACTTCATCGACGACCTGCTCAACCGCACCGACATCGTCGAGGTGGTGGGCGCGCGCGTGCAGCTGAAGAAGACCGGCAAGAACTACAGCGCCTGCTGCCCGTTCCACCAGGAAAAGACCCCCTCGTTCACCGTCAGCCCGGACAAGCAGTTCTACTACTGCTTCGGCTGCGGCGCCGGCGGCAACGCCCTCGGCTTCATCATGGACCACGACCACCTGGACTTCCCCCAGGCGGTCGAGGAGCTGGCCAAGCGCGCCGGCCTCGAGGTCCCGCGCGAGGACAGCCGCCCCGGGCAGAAGCCGCGCCAGAGCGTGGACTCGCCGCTGTACCCGCTGCTCGGCGCCGCCGCCGACTACTACCGCCAGGCGCTGAAGAGTCACCCGGCGCGTCAGGCGGCGGTGAACTACCTCAAGGGCCGCGGCCTGTCCGGCACCATCGCCCGCGACTTCGGCCTCGGCTTCGCCCCGCCCGGCTGGGACAACCTGTTGAAGCACCTGGGCGGCGACAGCCTGCAGCAGAAGGCGATGATCGACGCCGGCCTGCTGATCGAGAACGCCGAGGGCCGCCGCTACGACCGCTTCCGCGACCGGGTGATGTTCCCGATCCGCGACAGCCGCGGCCGGGTGATCGCCTTCGGCGGCCGGGTGCTCGGCGACGACAAGCCCAAGTACCTCAACTCGCCGGAAACCCCGGTGTTCCACAAGGGTCAGGAACTCTACGGCTTGTACGAGGCGCGCAGGAGCAACCGCGACCTCGACGAGATCCTGGTGGTCGAGGGCTACATGGACGTCATCGCCCTCGCCCAGCAGGGCCTGCGTAATGCGGTGGCGACCCTCGGCACGGCGACCAGCGAGGAGCACATCAAGCGCCTGTTCCGCGTCGTGCCGAGCATCCTGTTCTGCTTCGACGGCGACAGCGCCGGACGCAACGCCGCCTGGCGGGCGCTGGAATCCTGCCTGCCGAGCCTGCAGGACGGCCGCCGGGTGCGCTTCCTGTTCCTCCCCGAGGGCGAGGACCCTGACAGCCTGGTGCGCAGCGAGGGCGCCGACGCCTTCCGCGCCCGCATCAGCCAGCAGGCCGAACCGCTGGCCGAGTACTTCTTCCGCCATCTCGCCGAGGAAGCCGACCCGAGCACCCTCGAGGGCAAGGCGCACCTAGCCACCCTGGCCGCACCGCTGCTGGAGAAGATCCCCGGCGCCAACCTGCGCGCCCTGATGCGCCAGCGCCTCGGCGCGATCACCGGCCTGACCGGCGAGGCGCTCACCCAGTCGTCGCCTGCCCCGGGCGGCGAGGTGCCGCCGACCGACTTCCCGACGTCCTATGCCTATGCGGACGGCATCGAGTATGCCGCAGCGACCGGCCACGCCGAGCGCCCCGCCAGCCAGGAGCGCAAGCCCTGGCAGAAGAACGACTGGAAGGGCCGCAAGGGCGAGGCGCGCCGCGAGCCGCCGGCGGTCATGCCGCCGCGCGGCGGCGCCGGCGTCGAGTCGCCGACCCTCAGCGCCCTGCGCGCCCTGCTGCACCATCCGCAGCTGGCGCAGAAGGTCGAGGACGCCGGCCACTTCGCCGCCGAGGACGACACCTGGACCCAGCTGCTGGTGGCCCTGCTGGAATCGCTGCAGAAACAGCCGCAGCAGAACTCGCTGCAACTGATCGCCCGCTGGCACGGCACGGAACAAGGGCGCCTGCTCCGCGGTCTAGCGGAAAAGGAATGGCTGATCAGTCAGGACAACCTTGAACAACAGTTTTTCGACACTATAACTACCTTGGCAGCCCGCCAGCGTGAGCGCAGCCTCGAAGGCCTGTTGCGCAAAGCGCGGCACAGCGAACTCAGCGCGGAGGAAAAGCTCCGCCTGCGCGCGCTTCTCAGCCGAAGCGAAGCCCCGTGAGCCCGGGGCCATCTGGTGCCAGCCAGCCCGGATCGACTATAATGCTCGGCTTCTTTTCAGCCCGCCAAGACCTTCAGTGGATAGGGTGAACATGTCCGTAAAAGCGCAACAGCAGTCCCGCCTCAAAGAGCTGATCGCCCGTGGTCGTGAGCAGGGTTACCTGACTTACGCCGAGGTCAACGACCACCTGCCGGAGGATATTTCCGATCCGGAACAGGTGGAAGACATCATCCGCATGATCAACGACATGGGGATCAACGTATTCGAGACAGCCCCGGATGCGGATGCCCTGCTGCTCGCCGAAGCGGACACCGACGAGGCCGCCGCCGAGGAAGCCGCCGCCGCCCTGGCCGCGGTGGAAAGCGACATCGGCCGCACCACCGATCCGGTGCGCATGTACATGCGCGAGATGGGCACCGTGGAGCTGCTCACCCGCGAAGGCGAGATCGAGATCGCCAAGCGCATCGAGGAAGGCATCCGCGAGGTGATGGGCGCCATCTCCCAGTTCCCCGGCTCGGTGGAGAGCATCCTCGCCGAATACCAGCGCGTCACCAGCGAAGGCGGCCGCCTGTCCGACATCCTCAGCGGCTACATCGACCCCGACGACGGCACCCTGCCGGCCGAGAGCGACGTCGAACTGCCCACCGCCAGCGCCAAGACGGCGGCCGCGGCCGTCGACGAGGACGAGGAAGAGGAAGCCGAGGACAAGGGCGACAGCGAGGAAGAGGGCGACGGCGGCCCCGATCCGGAAGAAGCCGCCCGCCGCTTCGGCGCCGTGTCCGAGCAGCTGGAGAAGACCCGCAAGACGCTGCAGAAGCATGGCCGTCACCACGCCGAGGCGATCGCCGCGCTGGGCACGCTGGCCGAGCTGTTCATGCCGATCAAGCTGGTGCCCAAGCAGTTCGACGCCCTGGTGGCCATGGTCCGCGACGCCCTCGAGCGCGTGCGCGGCCAGGAACGCGCCATCATGCAGCTGTGCGTGCGCGACGCGCGCATGCCGCGCGCCGACTTCCTCAAGCTGTTCCCCGGCAACGAGGTCGACCTGACCTGGAGCGAGGGCCTGACCACCGGCAAGGCCAAGTACGCCGAGGCCATCGGCCGCCTGCAGGCCGACATCGTGCGCAACCAGCAGGTGCTGGTCGACCTGGAGAACGAGGTCGGGCTGACCGTCGCCGAGATCAAGGAAATCAACCGGCAGATGTCGCTCGGCGAGGCCAAGGCCCGCCGCGCCAAGAAGGAGATGGTCGAGGCCAACCTGCGCCTGGTGATCTCCATCGCCAAGAAGTACACCAACCGCGGCCTGCAGTTCCTCGACCTGATCCAGGAAGGCAACATCGGCCTGATGAAGGCGGTGGACAAGTTCGAATACCGCCGCGGCTACAAGTTCTCGACCTACGCCACCTGGTGGATCCGCCAGGCGATCACCCGCTCGATCGCCGACCAGGCGCGCACCATCCGCATCCCGGTGCACATGATCGAGACCATCAACAAGCTCAACCGGATCTCCCGGCAGATGCTCCAGGAGATGGGCCGCGAGCCGACTCCGGAGGAGCTGGGCGAGCGCATGGAGATGCCCGAGGACAAGATCCGCAAGGTGCTGAAGATCGCCAAGGAGCCGATCTCCATGGAGACGCCGATCGGCGACGACGAGGACTCGCACCTGGGCGACTTCATCGAGGACTCCACCATGCAGTCGCCGATCGACGTGGCGACCGTGGAAAGCCTCAAGGAAGCCACCCGCGAGGTGCTCGCCGGCCTCACCGCCCGCGAGGCCAAGGTGCTGCGCATGCGCTTCGGCATCGACATGAACACCGACCACACCCTCGAGGAAGTCGGCAAGCAGTTCGACGTCACCCGCGAGCGCATCCGCCAGATCGAGGCCAAGGCCCTGCGCAAGCTGCGCCACCCGACCCGCAGCGAGCACCTGCGCTCGTTCCTCGACGAGTAAGGCGCCGCCCACGGACAAGCCCCGGCACCGCAAGGACCGGGGCTTTTTCCTGCCCGCGCGCCAGGCTTGGCGCGGATGCGCGGCCACCGCTATAATCGCCGCGCTTCGCCGGTCGCCCACGCGGCCACCGGCACCTCCAGACGCGACGCCCACCGTCCTCGCGCATGGAAGCAACCCTCGAGGTTCTCCCGTGGGCCTATAGCTCAGTTGGTCAGAGCAGGCGACTCATAATCGCTTGGTCGCAGGTTCAAGTCCTGCTGGGCCCACCATACAAATCAAGGGGTCAGGCGATCAGCCTGGCCCCTTGCCGTTTTCGGGGCGGAGCTTTCCTCATCTCCCGCCCCCCCGCTCCGCAGCCGATGGACGGCACCTGCCGCCGGGAACTCCGCACCACCCTTCCCCTCTGACGGGCACACCGCCCCGGTGTTTCAGAGGAGCCCATCATGCGCCGTACCCTGCTTGCCACTGCCCTTGTCCTGCTGCCCGCCGCCGGCGCCCTCGCCGACCATGACGGACACGGCGGGGATATCGGCTGGGGCGAGATCGCCACCTCGGCGGGGACTTCCGCCTCGCTGTACTCCACCTTCAAGGACGACAAGCTGGTGCTCGCCGCCGCGGACGACGCCTCCAGCTTCGTCGCCAGCGGCGGCGCGATCCGCGGCGCCTACCTGGAGGCCGCGCTGCAGCAGATCCGCCGCGACCATCCGGGCCTCGAGGCCAGCGACGAGGAGCTGGCCGGCGCCATCCTCGCCAGCGCCCAGGACGGCAGCCCGCGCTGACGCGCCTGCCACAGACGCCGAGGCCGCCCGCGGGCGGCCTCGGCGTTCATGCCCCGCTCACTCGCGACCGGCGTCCACCGGCACGCAGGCGCAGAACAGGTGGCGGTCGCCGTAGACGTTGTCGACCCGGTTGACCGCCGGCCAGTACTTGCACGCCCGGGTGTGTGCGCTGGGGGTCACTGCCTCGGCGATGCTGTAGGGCCGCTCCCAGACGCCGGTGACGTCGGCCAGGGTGTGCGGCGCGCGCTTGAGCGGGTTGTCGTCCGCCGGCCACTCGCCGGACTCGACCTTCGCGATCTCGGCGCGGATGCCCAGCATGGCCTCGACGAAGCGGTCCAGCTCGGCCTTCGACTCGCTCTCGGTGGGCTCGATCATCAACGTGCCGGGCACCGGGAAGGACATGGTCGGCGCATGGAAGCCGTAGTCCATCAGGCGCTTGGCGATGTCCTCCTCGCTGATCCCGCTGGACGCCTTGAGCGGGCGCAGGTCGATGATGCACTCGTGGGCCACCCGGCCGTTGCGACCGCTGTAGAGCACCGGGTAGGCCTCGGCGAGGCGCGTCGCCAGGTAGTTGGCGTTGAGGATCGCCACCTCGGTGGCCTCCTGCAGCTGCGGGCCCATCAGGGCGATGTACATCCAGCTGATCGGCAGGATGCTGGCGCTGCCCCATGGCGCGGCGCTGACCGCGCCGTTGCCGGGCAGCGGGCCGTCCAGCTCCACCACCGGGTGGTTGGCGAGGAACGGCGCGAGGTGCGCCTTGACGCCGATCGGGCCCATCCCCGGGCCGCCGCCGCCGTGGGGGATGCAGAAGGTCTTGTGCAGGTTCATGTGCGCCACGTCGGCGCCGATGTCGGCCGGGCGGCTGAGGCCGACCTGGGCGTTGAGGTTGGCGCCGTCCATGTACACCTGGCCGCCGTGGGCGTGCACCAGCGCGCAGATCTCGCGGATGCCCTCCTCGAACACGCCGTGGGTCGAAGGGTAGGTGATCATCAGGCAGGACAGCCGCTCGCCGGCCGCCGCGGCCTTGGCCTCGAGGTCGGCGAGGTCGACGTTGCCGGTCCTGTCGCAGGCCACCACCACCACCTGCAGGCCGGCCATGCTGGCGGTGGCCGGGTTGGTGCCGTGCGCCGAGGCGGGAATCAGGCAGATGTCGCGCTGCGTCTCGCCGCGGCTGGCGTGGTAGTGCTGGATCGCCAGCAGGCCGGCGTACTCGCCCTGCGCTCCGGAGTTGGGCTGCATGCTGATGGCGTCGAAGCCGGTGATCGCGCACAGCCAGCCTTCCAGCTCGCCGATCATCCGCTGGTAGCCGCGCGCCTGCTCGCGCGGCACGAAGGGGTGCAGGCTGGCGAACTCGGGCCAGCTGACCGGCAGCATCTCGCTGGTGGCGTTGAGCTTCATGGTGCAGGAACCGAGCGGGATCATCGCCTGGTTGAGCGCCAGGTCGCGGCCCTCCAGCTGGCGCAGGTAGCGCAGCATCTCGGTCTCGCTGTGGTGGCTGTTGAACACCGGATGCTCGAGGAAGCCGGAGGTGCGCGCCAGATCGGCGGGAATGCCGGCAGGCAGCGCCGGGTCGTCGGCCAGCGCGGCGAGGTCGATGCCGTGGTCGGCGCCGAGGAAGATCTGCGCCAGCCGCTCGACGGTGTCCAGGCTGCAGGTCTCGTCGAGGCTGAGGCCGAGCTGGCCGCGGCCGAGGATGCGCAGGTTGATCCGCGCGGCGCTGGCGCTCTCCAGGATCGCCTGCTGGGCGCCGCCGACTTCGAGGGTCAGGGTGTCGAAGAACTGCCGGTTGCGGCGGGCGATGCCGCCCTGCTCGAGTGCCGCGGCGAGGATCGCGGTGAGCCGCTGCACCCGCCCGGCGATGCGCCGCAGACCCTGCGGGCCGTGGTAGACGGCGTAGAAGCCGGCCATGTTGGCCAGCAGCGCCTGCGCGGTGCAGATGTTGGAGTTGGCCTTCTCGCGGCGGATGTGCTGCTCGCGGGTCTGCAGCGCCATGCGCAGGGCGACGTTGCCGCGCGCGTCCCTGGACACGCCGATGATGCGTCCCGGCATGGCGCGCTTGAACTCGTCGCGGCAGGCGAAGAAGGCCGCGTGCGGGCCGCCGTAGCCCATCGGCACGCCGAAGCGCTGGGCGCTGCCCAGGGCGATGTCGGCGCCCAGCTCGCCGGGCGGGGTGAGCAGCACCAGGGCGAGCAGGTCGCAGGCCACGCAGGCCAGCGCCTGCTGGGCGTGCAGCTGCTCGATCAGCGGGCGCAGGTCGCGGATCTCGCCGTGGCTGTCGGGGTACTGCAGCAGCGCGCCGAACACCTGGTACCGGCCGAGGTGCTCCGGGCTGTCGATCACCAGCTCGAAGCCGAAGCCGGCGGCGCGGGTCTGCAGCACCGAGAGGGTCTGCGGATGGCAGTTCTCGTCGACGAAGAAGCGGTTGCTGGCGCTCTTCGCCACCCGGCGGGCCATGGCCATGGCCTCGGCGGCGGCGGTGGCCTCGTCGAGCAGCGAGGCACTGGCCAGCTCGAGGCCGGTCAGGTCGCAGGTCAGCTGCTGGAAGTTGAGCAGCGCCTCCAGGCGGCCCTGGGAGATCTCCGGCTGGTAGGGCGTGTAGGCGGTGTACCAGCCGGGATTTTCCAGCACGTTGCGCAGGATCACCGGCGGGGTGTAGGTGGCGTAGTAGCCCATGCCGATCAGGCTGGTCCGCAGCTCGTTCTGTTCGGCATGGCTGCGCAGGCGGGCCAGCGCGGCCTGCTCGTCGAGCGCCGGCGGCAGCGCCAGCGGGCCGGCCAGGCGGATCGCCGGCGGCACGCTCTGACCGATCAGCTCGGCGCGGTCGGCGACACCGAGGGCGGCGAGCATGGCGCGCTGCTCGGCGGCATCGGGGCCGATATGGCGATGGAGGAAGGCTTCGGGCTGCAGCAGGTCGCTGGGGCGAGACATGGCACGGACTCCGGAACGGGGGTCCGGCCGCTCCGGCAGCCGGACAGGCGTTTGGCGCGGAGCCGGCAGCCCCGCCGGCAGGCGCGAGCCACCGGCGGGAGGGGGATCAGGCGTCGCAGCTGGCCTGGTAGGCGGCGGCGTCGAGCAGCTGGTCGAGGTCGCTGGCGCTGGCCGGCTGCAGCCTGAAGAACCAGGCGCCGTAGGGGTCGCCGTTGATGCTTTCCGGTGCGTCGGCCAGCGCCTCGTTGACCGCGATCACGGTGCCGGCGACCGGCGCGTAGATGTCCGAGGCGGCCTTCACCGACTCGACCACGCCGGCCTGCTCGCCGGCGGCCATCGCCTTGCCGACTTCCGGCAGTTCGACGAAGACTACGTCGCCGAGGGCTTCCTGGGCGTGGTCGGTGATGCCCACGGTGACGCTGCCGTCCTGTTCCAGGCGGGCCCATTCGTGGCTGGCGGCATAACGCAGTTCGGCGGGAGTGTTGCTCATTGTTGGATTCCTTGTTCGATTCGGCGCCGGGGCGGCACCCGCGGAGAATGTGCGCTCAACAGTACAGGGACGCGGTCGGCGCGGCTACGTCCCGCGCCCTCAGATCAGCGGCTTGCCGTGACGCACGAAGCTCGGCTTGACCACCCGCACCGGGTACCACTTGCCGCGGATCTCCACCTCGGCGCGCTCGCCGGTGCCGGCCGGCACGCGGGCCAGGGCGATGGCCTTGCCGAGGGTCGGCGAGAAGCTGCCGCTGGTGATCTCGCCGTCGCCGATGCCGGCCACGCGCACCACCTGGTGGGCGCGCAGCACGCCGCGCTCCTCGAGCACCAGGCCGACCAGTTTGGTCTCGGCGCCGCCGCCGTCGCGCTGCGCCTGCAGGGCGGCGCGGCCGATGAAGTCGCGCTCGACCGGCTGCCAGGCGATGGTCCAGGCGAGGTTGGCGGCCATCGGCGTCACCGTCTCGTCCATGTCCTGGCCGTACAGGTTGAGGCCGGCCTCGAGGCGCAGGGTGTCGCGCGCGCCGAGACCGGCCGGGGTGATGCCGGCGCCGACCAGGTCGTTGAGGAAGCCCGGCGCCTCGGCGGCCGGCAGCATGATCTCCAGGCCGTCCTCGCCGGTGTAGCCGGTGCGGGCGATGAACCAGTCGCCCTCGGCCTGGCCGTGGAACGGCTTGAGGGCGCGGATCAGCGCGGCGCGCGGCGGGGTGACCAGCGCGGCGCAGCGCTCCAGGGCGTGCGGGCCCTGTACGGCGAGCATGGCCAGGTCGTCGCGCTCGCGGATCTCGACGGCGAAGCCCTCGGCCTGCGCCTGCAGCCAGGCGAGGTCCTTGGCGCGGGTGGCGGCGTTGACCACCAGGCGGTAGCCGCCCGCGCTGCGGTAGACGATCAGGTCGTCGATCACCCCGCCCTCGGCGTTGAGCATCAGGCTGTACAGCCCCTTGCCGACCGCGTCGAGGCGCGCCACGTCGTTGGCCAGCAGGCGGCGCAGGTACTCCCCGGCCTGGGGCCCGGCGACGTCCACCACGGTCATGTGCGAGACGTCGAAGACCCCGCAGTCGCTGCGCACCTGATGGTGCTCCTCGACTTGCGAACCGTAGTGCAGCGGCATGTCCCAGCCGCCGAAGTCGACCATCTTGGCGCCCAGCGCCACGTGCAGATCATGGAGGGGTGTACGCTGTCCCATGGGAACCTCTTCCGGGCCTCGAATGGCGGGCATTGTAGCCGCAAATCCGCCAGCGGACATGCGCCCGGTCAGCCCGCCGGCCGGCGCGCTCAGCCGTAGCGGCGCGCCGAGCGGCGGATCAGGCCGATCACCGGCAGCAGGCCGACCAGCACCAGGGTCAGCGCCGGCAGCGCCGCGCGCGCCCACTCGCCCTCGCTGGTCATCTCGAATACCCGCACCGCCAGGGTGTCCCAGCCGAACGGGCGCATCAGCAGGGTCGCCGGCATCTCCTTGAGCACGTCGACGAACACCAGCAGCGCCGCGCTGAGCACGCCGGGCACCAGGAGCGGCAGGTAGACCCGACCGAACAGGCGCACGCCGCCGACCCCCAGGCTGCGCGAGGCCTCCGGCAGCGACGGGCGGATGCGCGCCAGGCTGCCCTCCAGCGGGCCGTAGGCCACCGCCATGAAGCGGATCAGGTAGGCCAGCAGCAGCGCCGCCAGACTGCCCAGCAGCAGCGGCTTGCCGGCGCCGCCGAGGGCGCCGGACAGCGGGATGACCAGGTGGCGGTCCAGCCAGCTGAAGGCCAGCATGATCGACACCGCCAGCACCGAGCCGGGCAGCGCGTAGCCGAGGTTGGCCAGGCCGACCAGCGCCTGCATGCGCCGGGTCGGCGCCAGGCGGCGGGCGAAGGCCAGCAGCAGGGCCAGGGCCACGGTGATCGCCGCGGCCAGCGCGCCGAGGTAGAGGGTGTGCAGGATCAGGCCGACGTAGCGCTCGTCGAGGTCGAAGCGCCCGCGCTGCCAGAACCAGGCCAGCAGCTGCAGCACGGGGACGACGAAGGCGCAGGCGAACACCAGGCCGCACCAGGCGCTGGCGGCGAAGGCGCGGGCGCCGCGCAGGTGGTAGAGCGCCGCGCTGCGCGCGCGCTCGTTGCCGGGCCGGCTGGCGCCGCGGGCGCGGCGCTCGCCCCAGAGCAGGACCATCACCGCCAGCAGCAGCAGGCTGGCCAGCTGGGTGGCGCCGGACAGGCTGTAGAAACCGTACCAGGTCTTGTAGATGGCGGTGGTGAAGGTGTCGAAGTTGAACACCGACACCGCGCCGAAGTCGGCCAGGGTCTCCATCAGCGCCAGCGCCAGGCCGGCGCCGATCGCCGGGCGCGCCACCGGCAGGGCGACCCGCCAGAACGCCTGCCAGGGCGACAGGCCGAGCACCCGCGCCGCCTCCATCAGGCCCTTGCCCTGGGCGAGGAAGGCGTTGCGCGCCAGCAGGTAGACGTAGGGGTAGAACACCAGCACCAGCACCAGGATCACCCCGCCGGTGGAGCGCACCCGGGGCAGGCGCAGGCCGCTGCCGAACAGCTCGCGCAGCAGGCTCTGCACCGGCCCGGCGAAGTCGAGCAGGCCGACGAAGACGAACGCCAGCACGTAGGCGGGAATGGCGAAGGGCAGCATCAGCGCCCAGTCCAGCCACTTGCGGCCGGGGAACTCGCACAGCGCGGTGAGCCAGGCCAGGCTGACGCCGAGCAGGGTCACGCCGACGCCGACGCCGAGCACCAGGCTCAGGGTGTTGCCGAGCAGGCGCGGCATCTGGGTGTCCCACAGGTGACTCCAGATCTCGCCGTCCACTTCGCCCCAGCTCAGCAGCAGGACGCTGAGCGGCAGCAGGACCAGGGCGGCGATGGCCGCGGCGGGCGGATACCAGCGGCGTTGGGCGGAATGGGCCACGCAGACTCCTTGGCAGACAGGACACGGGATCGGGCGGGCCGGATCATGCAAGTCTCATGCACAGCCATGCGCCATCCCCAAACGAAAACGCCCCGGCTGGGCGGCCGGGGCGTCGAGTATAACCAAAGGCGGACGGGAATCAGTTCCAGCCGGCGCGATCCATCAGGCGGATCGCCTCGGCCTGGCGCTTGCCGGCCACTTCCACCGGGATGCTGTCGGCCTTGAACTCGCCCCAGGCGGCCACCTCGGCGGACGGCTTGACCTGCGGGTTGGCCGGGTACTCCTGGTTGACCCCGGCGAACACGCCCTGGGCTTCGGCGCTGGTCATCCACTCCAGCAGCTGCTGCGCCTGCTCGGCGTGCGGGGCGTACTTGGTCACGCCGGCGCCGGCCAGGTTGACGTGCACGCCGCGGTCGGCCTGGTTCGGCCAGAACAGCTTGGCCTTGAGGTCCGGCTTCTGCTGGTGCAGGCGGCCGTAGTAGTAGGTGTTGACGATGCCGACGTCGCACTGGCCGGCGTCGATGGCCTGGATCAGCGCGGTGTCGTCGGCGAACGGGTCGGTGGCCAGGTTGGCGACCCAGCCCTTGACGATCTGCTCGGCCTTCTCGGCGCCGTGAGTCTCGATCAGGGTGGCGGTCAGCGACTGGTTGTAGACCTTCTTGCTCGAGCGCAGGCACAGGCGGCCTTCCCAGTTCTTGTCGGCCAGCGCCTCGTAGGTGCTCAGTTCGGCCGGCTTGACCCGCTCGGTGGAGTAGACGATGGTCCGTGCGCGCAGCGACAGGCCGGTCCAGGCACCGGTGCTGGAGCGGTACTGGCTGGGGATGTTGGCCTCGATGACCTTGGACTGCAGCGGCTTGAGCACGCCTTCCTGCTCGGCCTGCCAGAGGTTGCCGGCGTCCACGGTGATCAGCAGGTCGGCCGGGGTGTTCTCGCCCTCGGCCTTCAGGCGCGCCAGCAGCGGCGCCTCCTTGTCGGTGATGAACTTGACCTTGACCCCGGTCTTGGCGGTGTACTGGTCGAACACCGGCTTGATCAGCTCGTCGATGCGCGCCGAATAGACCACGACCTCGTCGGCTGCCTGCACGGTACCGGCCAGGGTGGTCAGCGCCAGGGCTGCCAGGATCTTCTTGTTTGCCTGCATGGAACACGCCTCGTAGGGGGTTGAGTTGGGCAAATGATAGTTACTAGCATTTGCCATAACAACCCGCAACGTGCCTTCAGGCACGCATTTTTTGCTCCCGATCAAGCCCCTCGGCCCGCGCCAGTGCCGGCAGGTCGCCGGACAGGCCCAGCGCCTGGCGCACGAACAGGCCCTTGGCCTCGTGGTGGCCGTCCATCAGGCGCAGGCCGGCGTTGCGCAGCCAGCGAAGCGCTGGCCGGTCGGCCTGGAACAGGCGCTCGAAGCCCTCCATGGCTGCCATCATCGCCAGGTTGTGCGGCATGCGCCGGCGCTCGAAGCGCCCCAGCACGCGCGCATCGGCCAGCTGCTCGCCGCGCGCGCGGGCGTGCAGCAGCACCTCGGCGAGGGTGGCGGCGTCGAGGAAGCCGAGGTTGACCCCCTGCCCGGCCAGCGGGTGGATGACGTGGGCGGCGTCGCCGATCAGCGCCAGGCCCGGCTCGACGTAGCGCTTGGCGTGGCGCTGGCGCAGCGGGATGCACAGGCGCGGATCGACATGCAGCACGGTGCCCAGGCGCTGTTCGAAGGCGCGGCCCAATGCCTGGGCGAAGGCGGCGTCGTCCAGCGCCATCAGCCGCTCGGCCTCGGCCGGGGTGCACGACCAGACGATCGAGCACCAGTGGCGGTCGCCGCCCCTGTCGAGCGGCAGGAAGGCCAGCGGACCGTCGTCGGTGAAGCGCTGCCAGGCGGTGGCCTGATGCGGCTGCTCGCAACGCACGCTGGTGACTATGGCCTGGTGCAGGTAGTCCCACTCGCGGGTGGCGCAGCCGGCCAGGCGGCGCACCGCCGAATGAGCGCCATCGGCGGCGACCAGCAGCGGCGTGCGCAGCTCGCGGCCGTCGGCCAGCTGCAGCAGCCAGCCACCGGCAGAGCGGCGCAGCTGCTCGAGCCGGGCATGGGCGAGCAGCTCGACGCCGCTATCCTGCAGCCGTTCGAGCAGGGCGTCCTGCACCACGCGGTTCTCGACGATGTGGCCGAGCACCGCGGCGTGCACGCTGGCGGCGGAAAAGTGGATCTGTCCGGTGCCGGAGCCGTCCCACACCTGCATCGCCGTGTAGGGCGCGGCGCGCCGCGCGACGATGCCCTCCCAGGCGCCGAGACGGGCGAGGATGCGCCGGCTGGCCTCGGACAGCGCGCTGACCCGCGGCTCGAAGGGCGCGGCCGGGTCGAAGGGCGCCGGTTCCAGCGCGCCGCCGTCGATCAGCAGGATGCGCAGGCCGCTGCCGGCCAGGGCCAGCGCCAGGCTGCTGCCGACCATGCCGGCGCCGACGATGATCAGGTCTGCGTGCATCGGGTGCTCCTCGCGCCCGGCCAGCGGCGGGCGCCTGTGAAGTGGTGTCAGGGCCGGGTGCCCAGGCCCATGGCCTGGCGGGCGAACCAGTGCTTGGCCGGCGGCAGCAGGTCGAGCGCCAGCAGGCCGAGGTGGCGGACGTCGCTCAGGCCGGCGCGCTCGTGGGAGAACAGCCGGGTGACCCGGTCGGAAAAGCCCACGGTCAGCGTCTGGTCGAGGCGCTGGCCGGCCAGGTAGCGCTGCAGCACGCCCAGCTCGCCGAGCGCTGCGTCATCCTGCAGCAGGGTCTCGGCCAGCGCCATGACGTCGCGCAAGGAAAGGTTGTAGCCCTGTCCGGCGATCGGGTGCAGGCCGTGGGCGGCGTTGCCGAGCACCACCAGGTGGCGGCGCACCTGCTCCTCGGCCTCGAGCAGCGCCAGCGGGTAGCTGTGCCGCGCGCCGACCCTGCGCAGGGCGCCGAGGCGGTAGCCGAAGGCCCGCTGCAGCTCGGCGAGGAAGGCGCGCTCGTCGAGCGCGGCGAGGCGCGCGGCATCGGCGTCGGGGCGGGTCCACACCAGCGCGCAGCGGTCGTCGGCCAGCGGCAGCAGGGCCATCGGCCCGTCGCTGGTGAAGCGCTCGAAGGCCTCGCCGCGATGCGCCTCGCCGGGGGTGACGTTGGCGATCAGCGCGGTCTGCCCGTAGGGCGTGCGGCGCACGTGGATGCCCAGCTGCCGGCGCAGGTCGGAGCGGCCGCCGTCGGCCAGCACCAGCAGCTCGCAGTCCAGCGGGCTGCCGTCGTCGAGGGTCAGCCGGTAGCCGCTGGTGCGCGCCTGCGCTGCGCTCACCCGCGCCGGGCAGCGCCAGTCGATGCCGGCCTCGCCATGCAGCGCCTGCCACAGGCAGTGGCCGAGCCAGGCGTTCTCCACCACGTAGCCGAGCGCCGGCACGCCCTCCTCGTCTGCCGCCAGGCGGGTGGCGCCGAAGCGGCCGCGCTCGGAGACGTGGATGCGGGTGATCGGCTCGGCGCGCCCGGCGATGGCCGGCCACAGGCCGAGGTCCTCGTAGATCAGCCGGGTGCCGAACGACAGCGCCGAGCAGCGCGCGTCGTAGCTGGGCTGGAAGCCGTCGCCGGGGGCGTGCGGCTCGATCAGGCTGATCGTCCAGCCGCGCTCGCGCGCACCGCCCTGCAGCAGGGCCAGCGCCAGGCTGGCGCCGACCAGGCCGCCGCCGACGATGGCGATGCGGCCCTTGCCGTCAGCCGCCATCTCAGGCCGCCTGGCTGCGCGCGGCAGCCATCAGCGCCTCGATCTCGGCGACCGTCTTCGGCACGCCGGCGGTGAGGATCTCGCAGCCGTCGGCGGTGACCACCACGTCGTCCTCGATGCGCACGCCGATGCCGCGCCAGCGCTCCGCGACGCTCTGGTTGTCGTGGGCGATGTAGATGCCCGGCTCGACGGTCAGGCACATGCCCGGCTCCAGCTCGCGCCACACGCCGCCGATCTTGTAGTCGCCGACGTCGTGCACGTCCATGCCCAGCCAGTGGCCGGCGCGGTGCATGTAGAACGGCTTGTAGGCCTCGCACTCGATCAACTGGTCGACCTCGCCGGCCAGCAGGCCGAGCTCCACCAGCCCGGCGGTGATCACCCGCACGGTGGCCTCGTGGGCCTGGTTCCAGTGCTTGCCCGGGGCGATCTCGGCGAAGGCGGCGGTCTGGGCGGCGAGCACCAGCTCGTAGATGGCCTTCTGCTCGGCCGAGAAGCGCCCGCTGACCGGGAAGGTGCGGGTGATGTCGCTGGCGTAGCAGTCGATCTCGCAGCCGGCGTCGATCAGCACCAGGTCGCCGTCGCGCAGCGGCGCATCGTTCTCGCGGTAGTGGAGGATGCAGGCGTTGCGGCCGCTGGCGACGATCGAGCCGTAGGCCGGCAGCTTCGCCCCGCCCTTGCGGAACTCGTAGTCCAGCTCGGCCTCCAGGTGGTACTCGGACAGTCCGGCGCGGCTGGCCTGCATGGCGCGCACATGGGCGCGCGCGGAGATCGCCGCGGCGGCCTTCATCACCTCGACCTCGGCCGGCGACTTGAACAGGCGCATGTCGTGCAGCAGGTGGTCGAGGGCGCCGAACTCGCTGGGCGGGGTGGCGCCCTGGCGGACCTTGCTGCGGATCGCGTTGATCCAGCCGACCAGCTGGCGGTCGAACTCGGGGTTGGCGCCGAGGGCGTAGTAGACCCGCGAGCGGCCCTCGATCAGGCCGGGGAGGATGTCGTCGATGTCGTCGATGGGGAAGGCGTCGTCGGCGCCGTAGTCGCGCACCGCGCCCTCCTGGCCGGCGCGCAGGCCGTCCCACAGCTCGCGCTCGGGATTGCGCTCGCGGCAGAACAGCACGTACTCGCCGTGCTCGCGCCCGGGGATCAGTGCCAGCACCGCCTCCGGCTCGGGGAAGCCGGTCAGGTACTGGAAGTCGCTGTCCTGGCGGTAGTCGTACTCGACGTCGCGGTTGCGCACGTGCACCGGCGCGGCGGGCAGGATGGCGATGCTGCCCGGCACCATCTGCTGCATCAGCGCCTGGCGGCGGCGGGCGTACTCGGACTGGGCGATGCGGGTCATGACGCGCCTCCTTGGCGGATCAGTGCAGGGACGGTTTGGCGTCGTCGGCGGGCTTCACCGGCAGGCCGCCGCACTCGCTGAGCAGCAGCAGGGGGGCGACGCGCAGGTACTCCATCACCTCCATGTAGTCGTTCTCGGCGTCCTCGGACTCCTCCAGCGACTCCTCGATACGGGCGATGGCGGCCAGGTCCTGGAGCACCTCGCCGGCCTCGGCGGACAGCTTGCCCTCGCGGGCGGTGAGGCCGAAGCCGGCGAGGAAGCCCTGGCACCACTGGCCCAGCGCCGCGGCGCGCTCGGCCAGCGGCGCCTCGTCGGCCGGCAGCAGCAGCACCAGCGACAGCTCGCCGCCCTCCAGCTCGCTCCTGACCATCGCCTGCAGGCCGAGCAGGGCCTGGCGCAGGCGCTCGTCGGGGGCGGCGTCGAGCAGCTCGGCGGCGGCGGCCAACCACAGGTCCGGGTCGAAGCCGGCGCCGGCGCAGGTGCGCCCGAGCAGCAGGCCGTGCAGCTCGGCGGGAGAGATGGACTGGCCGGAACCGGAAAGCAGGGCGGCGAAGGCGGAATAGGCGGAGGCAGGCAGGGACATGGCAGGCAGTCGGCACCGGGCGAAAGGACGGGAATCGTCGGCCAATGCTAGCACCGGCGCGCCGGCCAAGACCATCGGCAGCGGCCGGCGACCGCGCTGGTTGTGTTGTATAGTCAGACGATCATTCCGCGCCTCGAGCAAGAGCCCATGGAAGACGCCGACCTCAACGCCCTGGCGGCGAAGATCGATCAGCTGATCCACCTGGTCGAGCAGCTGAGCCTGGAAAACCACCAACTGCGGGCCAGCGAACAGCAGTGGCGCAGCGAGCGCGCACGCCTGATCGAGCAGAACGAACTGGCCCGGCACACGGTCGAATCGATGATTTCGCGCCTAAAAGCCCTGGAGCAGGACTCATGACCCAGCCGCAGACCGTCACCGTACAGATCCTCGACAAGGACTACCCCATCGCCTGTCCGCCGCAGCAGCGCGCCAACCTGGAAAGCGCCGCGCGCTACGTGGACGGCAAGATGCGCGAGATCCGCAACAGCGGCAAGGTGATCGGCGCCGACCGCATCGCCGTGCTCGCCGCGCTGAACATCGCCCACGAGCTGCTGCAGCGCGGCGCCGCGCCGGCGCAGCCGGCCGCCGGCGACACCCGCGAGCGGGTGCGCGAGCTGCTCGACAAGGTCGACCGCGCCCTGCAGGAGCGACCGCTGGAGCAACAACGGGGATGACAAGCCGGAAGTTTGCGGTAAACTCACCTCCAGCTCCCTGGTGTGTTGGCCAGTCGGTAATGTCCCTGAGCCGATTCACACAACCCGGGGGTTGCGTCTGGAAGCCGGTGTGCATGTCCGCCTGACGGAAAGCCTTAACGCTTCCTGCAACCTCCACCTTGAACTTTCGGGTTCAAGGGCTAATCCGACAGCGGCACTTCGGGGAGTCATGCCTACCTTCGGCCGTCGCCTGCGCACGGCCTGCGGCGACCGCCGCCTGCACTGCCGCTGCCCGTCCACCGACCGCCCGTCCCGGGCGGTCCGTATCCGCCAGCTTCCGCGATGATCCACGCCGACCAGCACTCCCGTCCCGCCCTGCGCCGCCTGCTGCGCGCCAGGCGCCGCGCCCTCAGCCCGGCCGAGCAGCGCCAGGCCGCCCGCGACCTGTACCGCCAGCTGGCCCAGCACCCGCTGTTCCGCCGCGCCCGCCACATCGCCCTGTACCTGCCCAACGACGGCGAGATCGACCCCGTGCACCTGCGGCGCGAGGCGCAGCGCCGCGGCAAGCAGGTCTACCTGCCGCTGCTGGCGCACTGGCCGCGCACGCACATGGTGTTCCAGCGCCTGGAGGCCGGCGAGACGCTGCGCCGCAACCGCTTCCGCATCCCCGAGCCGCAGCCCTGCCCGGCGCGCCAGCGCAAGCCCTGGGCGCTGGACCTGCTGCTGCTGCCGCTGGTGGGCTTCGACGGCGGCGGCGGCCGCCTGGGCATGGGTGGCGGATTCTACGACCGCGCCCTGGCCTACCGCCTGCGCCACCACAACTGGCAGAAGCCGGTGCTGCTCGGCCTGGCGCACGCCTGCCAGCAGGTCGACCGCCTGCCGCTGGAAAGCTGGGACGTGCCGCTGCACGCCACCGTGACCGACCGTGGCTGGCACGCCGGCTGCCGGCGCGAGGAACTGGAAGAGGCGCTCGCCGGCCAGCCGCGGCGCCAGCGCTGAGCGCGGGCGCCGCGCAGGTTCAGCGGAGGCGGGAAGGGATATCGCGGGGCGGCAGCCGACTCACGGCCACCACAGGCTCTGCGCGTAGCTGGTGGTCACCACCCCCAGGCCGAACAGGCAGACCAGCACCCACAGCAGGTCAGGTTTCTTGCGCAGTTGCATCTCGGATGCCTCTCCCTCGCAGGCAAGCAGAAGTGCGATTCGCCGCGACTGGCGAACGGGTCCGGAGTCGGACCGCGCGCATTCTCCGGCAAGCGCGGGCACCATGCAATTTGTCCATGCAACCGGTGGTCGGCTCGACTCCGCCGCGCTCCCGGCCGCCGCGATTCAGGCCGGACGCGGCGCGTAGGCGAACACGTCGGCGCGCATCTGGTGCGCGTCCATGCCGGCCTCAACCAGCGCATCCAGCGTGGCGTAGACCATCGCCGGCGAGCCGCTGGCGTACACATGCAGGCCGCGCAGGTCGGCGAAATCGGCGCGCACCGCCTGGTGCAGCAGGCCGCAGCGCCCGCTCCAGCCGTCGTCCGGCTGCGGGTCGCTGACCACCGGGTGGAGGAACAGGTTGGGCAGGCTCCGCCACTCCTCCCACACCGGCAGGCGGTAGAAGTCCTGCGGGCGGCGCACGCCCCAGTACAAATGCACCGGATGGGCGAAGCCGCTGGCGCGGCAGTGCTCGATCAGGCTGTGCATCTGCGCCAGGCCCGTGCCGGCGGCGAGCAGCAGCAAGGGACCCGCGGGCAACTCGGCCAGGTGGCAGTCGCCGAACGGCAGCTGCACGCGGGCCAGACCGTTCGCGCGGATCTCGTCGAGCAGCGCGCGGGTCGCCTCGTCGCGGGCGAGGATGTGCAGCTCCAGTTCGCGCCCGGCGTGCGGCGCCGAGGCGATGGAGAAGGCCGCCGGGCGCCCCCCGGCGCGCTCGAGCAGCAGGTACTGGCCGGCGTGGTAGCGCGGCGGCTTGCCGGCCGGGGCGCGCAGGCGCAGGCGGAACACGTCGCCGCCGAGCGCCTCGCAGGCCGCCAGCTGGCAGGCCAGCCGGCGCCGCGGCAGCTCGCCGGGGGCCAGCACGCCGTCCCAGTGCAGCACGCAGTCGGTCAGCGGCTCGGCGATGCAGGTGAACAGCTCGCCGTGGTCCAGCTCGGCGCCCTGCTGGCGCACCCGCCCTTCCACCAGCAGCGCGGCACACACGTGGCAGTTGCCGTTGCGGCAGCTCTGCGGGCAGTCGAAGCCCAGGCGCCGCGCGCCGTCGAGAATACGCTCGCCGGGTTGCAGTTCGAGGCTCAGGCCGGAGGGTTGCAGGGTGATGCGCATGGATGACTCCCGTTGCCAAGGTACTGGGTAGGGTGCGCCATGCGCACCACTACCGCCGGCGCAATCCGATGGTGCGCATGGCGCACCCTACACCTCAGTCGATGCCGAGCTGGCTCCACAGCTCGTCGACCCGCGCCACCGTCGCCGGATCGCGCTCGATCGCCCGCCCCCACTCGCGATCGGTCTCGCCGGGCCACTTGTGGGTGGCGTCCAGGCCCATCTTCGAGCCCAGCCCGGACACCGGCGAGGCGAAGTCCAGGTAGTCGATCGGCGTGTTGTCGATCAGCACGGTATCGCGCGAAGGGTCCATGCGCGTGGTGATCGCCCAGATCACGTCGTTCCAGTCGCGGGCGTCGATGTCGTCGTCGGTGACGATGACGAACTTGGTGTACATGAACTGGCGCAGGAACGACCACACGCCGAGCATGACGCGCTTGGCGTGGCCGGGATACTGCTTCCTGATGGTCACCACCGCCATGCGGTACGAGCAGCCTTCCGGCGGCAGGTAGAAGTCGACGATCTCCGGGAACTGCTTCTGCAGGATCGGCACGAACACCTCGTTGAGGGCCACGCCGAGGATCGCCGGCTCGTCCGGCGGGCGGCCGGTGTAGGTGCTGTGGTAGATCGGGTCCTTGCGGTGGGTGATGCGCTCGACGGTGAACACCGGGAAGCGGTCGACCTCGTTGTAGTAGCCGGTGTGGTCGCCGTAGGGACCTTCGTCGGCCATCTCGCCGGGATGGATATGCCCCTCCAGCACGATCTCGGCGTAGGCCGGCACCTGCAGGTCCGAACCGATGGCCTTGACCAGCTCGGTGCGCGAACCGCGCAACAGCCCGGCGAAGGCGTACTCGGAGAGGGTGTCCGGCACCGGGGTGACCGCGCCGAGGATGGTCGCCGGATCGGCGCCCAGCGCCACGCACACCGGGTAGGGCTGGCCCGGATGCTTCTGGCACCACTCGCGGTAGTCCAGCGCGCCGCCGCGGTGGCTCAGCCAGCGCATGATCACCTTGTTGCGGCCGATCACCTGCTGGCGGTAGATGCCGAGGTTCTGGCGCTCCTTGTTGGGCCCGCGGGTGATGGTCAGGCCCCAGGTGATCAGCGGCGCGGCGTCGCCCGGCCAGCAGTGCTGCACCGGGATGCGCGACAGGTCGACGTCGTCGCCTTCGAGCACCACCTCCTGGCAGGGCGCATCCTTGAGAACCTTGGGCGCCATGCTGATGACCTTCTTGAAGATCGGCAGCTTGTTCCAGGCGTCCCTGAGCCCCTTGGGCGGCTCCGGCTCCTTGAGGAAGGCCAGCAGCTTGCCGATCTCGCGCAGCTCGGGGACCGCCTCGGCGCCCATGCCCAGCGCCACCCGCCTGGGCGTGCCGAACAGGTTGCCGAGCACCGGCATGGAAAAGCCAGTGGGCTGCTCGAACAGCAGCGCCGGGCCGCCCTTGCGCAGGGTGCGGTCGCAGATTTCGGTCATTTCCAGCACGGGCGAGACGGGCACCCGGATGCGCTTGAGTTCGCCTTGCGCCTCCAGCCCACGGATGAACTCGCGCAGGTCGCGGTACTGCATGCTTGAGCCTCGGGAAGATTCGGAAGGCGGCCAGTCTAGCGCCGAACGGCATTGCCCGGAAACGACAACGGCCGGGATGGCCGGCCGTTGTGGATACTCCAGGGAGGTGCGCTTACTTGCGCTTCATCGACTGGAAGAATTCCTCGTTGGTCTTGGTGTCCTTCAGACGGTCGAGGAGGAACTCGATGGCGGCGATCTCGTCCATCGGGTGGAGGATCTTGCGCAGGATCCAGATGCGCTGCAGCTCCTCGTCGCCAGTGAGCAGCTCCTCGCGGCGGGTGCCCGAGCGGTTGATGTTGATCGCCGGGAACACGCGCTTCTCGGCGATCTTGCGATCGAGCTGCAGCTCCAGGTTGCCGGTGCCCTTGAACTCCTCGTAGATCACCTCGTCCATCTTCGAGCCGGTCTCCACCAGCGCGGTGGCGAGGATCGTCAGGCTGCCGCCCTCCTCGATGTTGCGCGCCGCGCCGAAGAAGCGCTTGGGCTTCTCCAGGGCGTGGGCGTCGACACCACCGGTGAGCACCTTGCCGGAGCTGGGGATCACGGTGTTGTAGGCGCGCGCCAGGCGGGTGATGGAGTCGAGCAGGATGACCACGTCCTTCTTGTGCTCGACCAGGCGCTTGGCCTTCTCGATGACCATCTCGGCGACCTGCACGTGACGGGCCGGCGGCTCGTCGAAGGTGGAGGCGACCACTTCGCCGCGCACGGTGCGCTGCATCTCGGTCACTTCCTCCGGGCGCTCGTCGATCAGCAGGACGATCAGGTAGCACTCGGGGTTGTTGCGGGTGATGTTGGCGGCGATGTTCTGCAGCATGATGGTCTTGCCCGCCTTCGGCGGGGCGACGATCAGGCCGCGCTGGCCCTTGCCGATCGGTGCGCAGAGGTCGATCACCCGGCCGGTGAGGTCTTCCTTGGAGCCGTTGCCGGCCTCCATCTTCAGGCGCTTGTTGGCGAACAGCGGGGTCAGGTTCTCGAACAGGACCTTGTTCTTGGCGTTCTCCGGGCGGTCGAAGTTGATGGTGTCGACCTTGAGCAGCGCGAAGTAGCGCTCGCCTTCCTTGGGCGGACGGATCTTGCCGACGATGGTGTCGCCGGTGCGCAGGTTGAAGCGGCGGATCTGGCTGGGCGAGACGTAGATGTCGTCCGGGCCGGCCAGGTAGGAGGAGTCCGCGCTGCGCAGGAATCCGAAGCCGTCCTGCAGGATCTCCAGCACGCCGTCACCGGAGATCTCCTCGCCACTTTTCGCGTGCTTCTTCAGCAGGGCGAAGATGATGTCCTGCTTGCGCGACCGGGCCATGTTCTCCAGGCCCATCTGGTCGGCCATTTCCAGCAGTTCGGGAATCGGCTTTTGCTTGAGTTCGGTCAGGTTCATAGGATGAGGTGCAGGTTGGCGAGAAAGAAGGAAAGCTTCGAGCTTCGGGAGCCGCGCCGCGTGAATACGGCAGCTTCACTGCGAGAATTCGGGGCGAGAGGGCGGCGGCTACGGCATGCGGGAGGCAGTCTGATCGCGACTGCTAGCCGAATTTATCACTGCATTCGTGGCAGAGTCTAGCACGCAAGCAGAAAAAACCCCGTCGCGCAACGGGGTTTTTCGAACATCCGGGTCAGATGTTGCTGTCGAGGAAGGCCGCCAGCTGCGACTTGGACAGGGCGCCGACCTTGGTCGCCTCGACGTTGCCGTTCTTGAACAGCATCAGGGTCGGGATGCCGCGTACGCCGAACTTGGCCGGGGTGTCCTGGTTCTCGTCGATGTTCAGCTTGCACACGGTGAGCTTGCCCTGGTAGTCCTTGGCAATCTCGTCCAGCACCGGGGCAATCATCTTGCACGGACCACACCACTCGGCCCAGTAGTCGACCAGCACCGGGCCGTCGGCCTTGAGCACGTCCTGCTCGAAGCTGGCGTCGGTAACGTTGGTGATGAATTCGCTCATGGGGGTTCTCCGTGATAATCGGATGCGAAAAAGTCGCGCCATGATAGCCCCACTCGCCGGCAACCGAAAGGCGGCGGCGATTGCCATTGGCTATGACACGCGCAGGCGGTGCCTATGGCCGGACCGGAGCCGTTGACCGCTGTCACCTGCGCCGGACGGGATTGCTCTATCATGGCAGGATTCTGCCGTTTTGCCGCGAGAAGTCCCGATCATGCCGCACACCCCTGCCCACGCCTTCCCCCTGATCGCCGCCATCGACATCGGCTCCAACAGCATCCACATGGTGCTGGCGCGGGTCGACCAGGGCGAAATCCGCCTGCTCGAGCGTCTGGGCGAGAAGGTGCAGCTGGCCGCCGGCCTCGACGAGCAGCGCAACCTCGACGAGGCGGCGATGGGCCGCGGCCTCGACTGCCTGCGCCGCTTCGCCCAGCTGATCCAGGGCCTGCCGCAGGGCGCGGTGCGCATCGTCGCCACCAACGCCCTGCGCGAGGCGCGCAACCGCGCGGTGTTCATCCGCCGCGCCGAGGAGCTGCTCGGCCACCAGGTGGAGGTGATCTCCGGCCGCGAGGAAGCACGCCTGATCCACCTCGGCGTGTCGCACAGCCTGCCGGTGGCCGAGGGCAAGCGCCTGGTGATCGACATCGGCGGCGGCAGCACCGAGTTCATCATCGGCGAGCGCTTCGAGTCGCTGCTGCGCGAGAGCCAGCAGATGGGCTGCGTCAGCTACAGCAAGCGCTTCTTCGGCGACGGCAAGCTCAGCCTGGCGCGCTATGCCCAGGCCTACACCGCGGCGCGCCTGGAGCTGATGGGCTTCGAGCAGGCGCTGCGCCGGCTCGGCTGGAACGAGGCGGTCGGCTCCTCCGGCACCATCCGCGCCATCAGCCTGGCGCTGCAGGCCGGCGGGCAGACCAACGGCGAGATCACCCCGCAGGGCCTGGCCTGGCTGAAGCGCAAGATCCTCAAGTCCGACAGCCTCGCCGAACTGGCCATCGACGGGGTCAAGCCGGACCGTCAGCCGATCCTGCCGGCGGGCCTGGCGATCCTCGAGGCGACCTTCGACGCCCTCGAGATCCAGTCGATGATCCATGCCGAGGGCGCCCTGCGCGAGGGCGTGCTGTACGACATGATCGGCCGGCAGAGCCACGAGGACGTGCGCGAGCGCACCCTGTCGGCGCTGATGGAGCGCTGCCACGTCGACCTCGACCAGGCCGCGCGGGTGGAGGCCAAGGCGCTGTCGATCCTCGCCCAGGTCGCCGAGCCCTGGGGGCTCAACGACGACTGGCACCGCGAGCTGCTCAGCTGGGGCGCCAAGGTCCACGAGATCGGCCTGGACATCGCCCACTACCACTACCACAAGCACGGCGCCTACATCCTCGAGCACGCCGACCTGCCCGGCTTCTCGCGCCTCGACCAGGAGATGCTGGGCCTGCTGGTGCGCGGCCACCGCCGCAACATCCCGGTGGAGCGCTTCGCCGAGTTCGGCGAGGAAGGCGAGCGCCTGGTGCGCCTGTGCATCGTGCTGCGCTTCGCCATCCTGTTCCACCACATCCGCGGCACCCAGGAAATGCCCGAGGTGACCTTCCACGCCGGCCCGCGCAGCCTGGAGGCGGTGTTCCCGCCCGGCTGGCTGGCCGCCAACCCGCTGACCGAGGCCGACATCGAGGCCGAGGCGCAGTGGCTGGCGCGGGTGGGCTACAAGCTCAGCGGGCGCTGAACAGAGCGCAAGACGAAAGGGGCGACCCCGCGAGGAGTCGCCCCTTTCGTTTGCCGCGCGGATCGCCTCAGCGCGCCAGCGGGCCGCTCAGCTTCTCCACCATCAGCGCCTGGGCGCTGCGCGGGTTCTGGTTGCCGGTCGGCTGCAGGTGCACGTAGCGGCCGTCGCTCTGCAGCACCCAGGCCTGGGTGTTGTCGGCCAGGTAGGCCTCCAGCTCCCTCTTGACCCGGCCGATCAGCTTCTTGCCCTCCAGCGGGAAGCAGGTCTCCACCCGCTTGTCGAGGTTGCGCTCCATCCAGTCGGCGCTGGCCAGGTACAGCTGCTCGTCGCCGTCGTTCTGGAAGTAGTAGGCGCGGCTGTGCTCGAGGAAGCGGCCGATGATCGAGCGCACGTGGATGTTGTGCGATACCCCGGGGATGCCCGGGCGCAGGCAGCACATGCCGCGCACGATCAGGTCGACCCTCACCCCGGTCTGGCTGGCCTTGTACAGCGCCTTGATCATCTTCGGGTCGGTCAGGGCGTTGACCTTGATGATGATGTGCGCCGACTTGCCCTCGCTGGCGTGCTGGGTCTCCCGCGCGATCATGTCGAGCAGGGTCTTCTTCAGGGTGAAGGGCGCATGCAGCAGCTTCTTCATGCGCAGGGTCTTGCCCATGCCGATCAACTGGTTGAACAGCTTGGAGACGTCCTCGCACAGCGCGTCGTCCGAAGTCAGCAGGCTGTAGTCGGTGTACAGGCGGGCGTTGCCGGCGTGGTAGTTGCCGGTGCCGAGGTGGGCGTAGCGCACCAGCTCGCCGTTCTCGCGACGCAGGATCAGCATCATCTTGGCGTGGGTCTTGAAGCCGACCACGCCGTAGATCACCACCGCGCCGGCCTGCTGCAGGCGGCTGGCCAGGGCCAGGTTGGACTCCTCGTCGAAGCGCGCGCGCAGCTCGATCACCGCGGTGACTTCCTTGCCGCTGCGCGCCGCGTCGACCAGCGCGTCGACGATCTCCGAGTTGGCCCCGGAGCGGTACAGGGTCTGCTTGATCGCCAGCACATTGGGGTCCTTGGCCGCCTGGCGCAGCAGGTCGACCACCGGGGTGAACGACTCGAACGGGTGGTAGAGCAGCACGTCCTGCTTGCCGACCACGTTGAACAGCTTCTCGCTGCTCTGCAGCAGCCGGGGAATAACCGGGGTCAGCGGCGTGAACTGCAGCGCCCGCTGGCTTTCCAGGCCGGTGATGGAGAACAGCCGGGTCAGGTTGACCGGGCCGTTGACCCGGTACAGCTCGCTCTCGGCCAGGCCGAACTGCTTGAGCAGGTAGCTGGTGAGGTGCTCGGGACAGTTGTCCGCCACCTCCAGGCGCACCGCGTCGCCGAAGCGCCGCGAGTACAGCTCGCCGCGCAGCGCGCGGGCCAGGTCCTCGACGTCCTCGGCGTCCACCGACAGGTCGGCGTTGCGGGTCAGGCGGAACTGGTAGCAGCCCTTGACGCTCATGCCGTGGAACAGGTCGTCGGCGTGGGCGTGGATCATCGAGGAGAGGAACACGAAGTTGTCGCCGGGGCCGCCCACCTCCTCCGGCACGCGGATCACCCGCGGCAGCAGGCGCGGCGCCGGCAGGATGGCCAGGCCCGAATCGCGGCCGAAGGCGTCGATGCCCTCCAGCTCGACGATGAAGTTCAGGCTCTTGTTGACCAGCAGCGGGAACGGGTGGGTCGGGTCGAGGCCGATCGGCGTCATGATCGGCGCGATCTCCTCGCGGAAATACTTGCGCACCCAGTTCTTGATCTTCAGCGTCCAGTTGCGCCGGCGGATGAAGCGGATCTGGTGCTGCTCCAGCGCCGGCAGCAGCACGTCGTTGAGGATCGCGTACTGGCGCTCGACCTGCTCGTGGACCAGCTCGGAAATCCGCGCCAGCACCTGGTGCGGCTGCAGGCCGTCGGCGCCGGCCAGCTCGCGGGCGAAGGCGACCTGCTTCTTCAGCCCGGCGACGCGGATCTCGAAGAACTCGTCGAGGTTGCTGGAGAAGATCAGCAGGAACTTCAGCCGCTCGAGCAGCGGCACGGACTCGTCGAGCGCCTGCTCCAGCACGCGGATGTTGAACTGCAGCTGCGACAGCTCGCGGTGGATGTACAGGCTGCTGTCGTCGAGGCCGGGTACCGCCGCGACCGACTCCGCGGTGGTCGCGACCTCGGCGACCACGGCTTCGGGCTCTGGCGCAGGCTCGGCCTCGACGGCCGGCGGAACGGAAGCCGCCACGGCTTCCGGCAATTCGCTATCGATGAGTCCTTGAGTGTTCATTGCATCTTCCCGCAGGGACGTCAGCCCTGCTTCAACTGTTGTGCCGCACGCTTGGCGAAGTAGGTGAGGATGCCATCGGCCCCGGCGCGCTTGAACGCTACCAAAGACTCGAGGATCACCGCCTCGGAAAGCCAGCCGTTCTGGATCGCCGCCATGTGCATGGCGTACTCGCCGCTGACCTGATAGACAAAGGTCGGCGCGCGGAATTCGTCCTTCACCCGACGCACGATGTCGAGGTAGGGCATGCCCGGCTTGACCATCACCATGTCGGCGCCTTCGGCCAGGTCGAGGGCCACCTCGTGCAGGGCCTCGTCGCCGTTGGCCGGGTCCATCTGGTAGGTGAACTTGTTGCCGCCCTTGAGGTTGCCGGCCGAGCCGACCGCGTCGCGGAACGGGCCGTAGTAGGCGCTGGCGTACTTGGCCGAGTAGGCCATGATGCGCACGTTGCCATGACCGGCCACCTCCAGCGCCTCGCGGATCGCCTGGATGCGCCCGTCCATCATGTCCGAGGGCGCCACCACCTGGGCGCCGGCCTCGGCGTGGGACAGCGCCTGCCTGACCAGCGCATCGATGGTCACGTCGTTCTGCACGTAGCCGGCGTCGTCGAGGATGCCGTCCTGGCCGTGGGTGGTGAACGGGTCGAGGGCCACGTCGGTGATCACGCCGAGCTCGGGGAAGCGCGCGCGCAGGGCGCGGGTGGCGCGCTGGGCCAGGCCGTCCGGGTTCCACGCCTCCTCGGCGAGCAGCGACTTCTTCTCCAGCGGAGTCACCGGGAACAGCGCCAGCGCCGGAATGCCGAGGGCCACCAGCTCGGCGGCTTCCTCGAGCAGCAGGTCGATGGACAGGCGCTCCACCCCCGGCATCGACTCGACCTGCTCGCGGCGGTTCTCGCCCTCCAGCACGAACACCGGCAGGATCAGGTCGTCGACGGTCAGCACGTTCTCGCGCACCAGGCGGCGGGAGAACTCGTCGCGACGGTTGCGGCGCAGGCGGGTGGCGGGGAACAGGCGATTGGCGGGGGTAAAGCTCACGGCGCACTCCAGGCCCGAAACGGGCACGCTAGACAGTCTATGAAGCAATTGTGACGGAAATGCGACAGCCTGGCCGCAGCACGAGGCGCTGCCGCAGTCGCTCCGACGCCTACCATAGCCCGCCACCGCCCTCCTCGGCCACTGACGCATGGCCGCAGAGCCCCGCTTGCGGCTAGGATGATGGCAATGCCATCGCCTGCGCCGGCCACCGCGCGCAGGTCCGTCCGACATCCCCCAAGGAGTGCCCAGAATGAGCAAGAAGGTTGCCGTGATCCTGTCCGGCTGCGGCGTCTACGACGGTGCCGAGATCCACGAGAGCGTGATCGCCCTGCTGCGCCTCAGCCAGCGCGGCGCCCAGGTGCAGTGCTTCGCCCCGGACATGGCCCAGTACCACGTGGTCAACCACCTGACCGGCCAGGAAATGGCCGAGAGCCGCAACGTGCTGGTGGAATCGGCGCGCATCGCCCGCGGCCAGGTGCGCGACGTGCGCGAGCTGAAGGCCGCCGACTTCGACGCCCTGGTGATCCCCGGCGGCTTCGGCGCGGCGAAGAACCTGTCCGACTTCGCCTTCAAGGGCGCCAGCTGCAGCGTGCGGCCAGACGTGCTGGCCGCCACCCGCGGCTTCGCCGAGGCGCACAAGCCGGTCGGCCTGATCTGCATCGCCCCGGCGATGGCCGCGCGCATCTACGGCGCCGGCGTGCACTGCACCATCGGCCATGACCCGGACACCGCGGCCAAGCTGGCCGACATGGGCGCCGAGCACGTCGAGTGCCCGGTGGAGGACATCGTGGTGGACGAGGCACGCAAGCTGGTCACCACCCCGGCCTACATGCTGGCCAGGTCGCTGGCCGAGGCGGCCAGCGGCATCAACAAGCTGGTCGACCGGGTGCTCGAGCTGGCCTGATCACCTGCAGGGGGCAGGGAGCCTTGCAGGGTGGGCTTTAGCCCACGCAGACCTCCGTTGGTGGGCTAAAGCCCACCCTACGGGCCTTTGCGCCAGGCTCCAACGCCTAACGCAGACATAGCCAATCGATTCGCCCCTACAGCCGCGCCAGGGCGTTGAGCAGGCGGTCCAG
Source organism: Pseudomonas sp. OF001 (assembly GCF_904426495.1). Lineage (NCBI taxonomy): Bacteria > Pseudomonadati > Pseudomonadota > Gammaproteobacteria > Pseudomonadales > Pseudomonadaceae > Pseudomonas > Pseudomonas sp. OF001. The sequence goes on from NZ_CAJGBM010000020.1 coordinate 48,451, forward strand.
CGCGTTGGCGAAGGCCTGGCGGTCCTTCTCGCCGTAGGCCGCCTGGCCGCCGCCGACCTGGCCCTGCTCGCGCAGGTCGGTGAACAGGTTGCGCACCGCCAGGCGCTCGCCCATGTTGCGCTCGTCGAACTCGCGGCCGCGCGGGTCCAGCGCCGCCACGCCCTTCTTCACCAGGCGGTCGGCCAGCGGCACGTCCGAGCAGATCACCAGCTCGCCGGGCACGGCGTGCTCGACCAGGTAGTCGTCGGCGGCATCCGGCCCGCTCGGCACCACGATCAGCCGCACGCAGGCGAACGCCGGCTTGACCTGCGCCTGGCCGGCCACCAGCACCACCTCGAACTTGCGCTTGAGCGCAAACTTCACCACCAGATCCCGCGCCGCCCGCGGGCAGGCGTCGGCATCGATCCACACGCGCATCACCAGTTGCTCCCCCGGCAAAAGACGGCAGTATGCCACCGGGCCGGGGCCGGCGATGGGCATGACAACCGATCTTTGTTAAAGTTCCCGCCGCCGCCTTGACCCTCACGAGGAATCAGGCCCCGCCGCGGCGGAGATGGCACGGAAGCCCAAAGCGCATGCCATGTGGTGACCACACCCCAGCCTCGCCACGAGGCCGGGCTTTCGATTCATGGACGAGAGATCCCCCGATGGCATCCCGTACCCTTCTGGCGCTCGCCCTCTGCGCCACCCTGCCGCTGGCCGGCTGCTCGGCCTTCCGCAGCTACCAAAGCGAACTCACCCAGACCAGCCAGCACCTGTCGAGCGGCGACGTGCCCGCCGCCCTGGCCCTGCTGGAGAAGAACAACAGCTCCGCCGACAAGGACCTCCTCTACTACTTCGAGAAGGGCGAACTGCTGCGCGCCCAGGGCGACCTCGCCGGCAGCCAGGAAGCCTGGCGCAGCGCCGACCGCACCATCGTCGAGTGGGAGGACTCGCTCAAGGCCGATCCGGGCAAGCATCTCGGCACGGTCGGCAGCCTGCTGGTCAACGACAAGGTACGCCGCTACGAGGGCTACGACTACGAGAAGGTCATGCTGACCACCCAGATGGCCCTCAGCCACCTGGCCCTCGGCGACTTCGACGGCGCCCGCACCGAGATCAAGAAGACCCACGAGCGCGAGGCGCTGATCGCCGAGCTGCGCGACAAGGAATACCTCAAGCGCGAGGAGGAGGCCAAGGAGAAAGGCATCACCGCCGAGTTCAAGGATCTGCAGGGCTATCCGGTGGAAACCCTCGACGCTCCGGAAGTGCTCGGCCTGAAGAACAGCTACCAGAGCGCCTTCAGCCACTACCTGTCCGGCTTCGTCTACGAGGCGCTCGGCGAGCGCGGGCTGGCAGCGCCCGGCTACCGCAAGGCCCTCGAACTGCGCCCGAATACCCCCCTGCTGGAGCAGGCGCTGCTCGACCTCGACGCCAGCGCCCGCCGCAAGGCCGACGAGAGCGAGGTGCTGCTGGTGGTGCAGAGCGGCCTGGCACCGAGCCGCGACTCGGTACGCATCCCCCTGCCGATCCCGACCCCCAACGGCCTGATCATCACCCCGCTGTCCTTCCCGGTGATCCGCGAGGACAACTCGACCCCGGCTCCCGCCAGCCTGGTCGTCGCCGGCCGGACGGTCGACCTGACCGAGCTGAACAGCACCTCGGCCATGTCGCGCCGCGCCCTGCGCGACGACATGCCCGGCATCATCCTGCGCACCAGCGTGCGCGCCATCAGCCGCAGCGTCGCGCAGAAGCAGCTCAACGAGGTCAATCCGCTGGCCGGCCTGGCCGTGGGCCTGGCCTCGGCCATCACCGAAGGCGCCGACGAGCGCACCTGGCGCACCCTGCCGGACCGCACACGCATCGCCCGCCTGCGCCTGAAGAAGGGCGAGCACGAGCTGAACCTTGACGGCCACCCGCTACACGTCAAGGTCGAGCGCGACTACCAGGTCATCACCCTGCGCAGCGTCGGCAACCAGCTGTTCAGCGCCGGCACCGCCACCCCCGCCAGCCCCATGCAGACCGCCGCCCGCTAAGGAGCCCCCATGAAACGCAACATTTTCGCCGCCCTCGGCCTGGCCCTGCTGGCCGGCTGCGCCACGCCGCCGCCGGCACCGGGCAGCGCGGCCAGCAAGGTGGTGTCGCTGGGCAGCATGGAGCACATCGAGGTCGGCGCCATGCGCGTCGCCCGCGAGAACGGCTTCCTCACCGTCAAGGTCGAGCTGCGCAACGACAGCCACAAGAACAAGGGCATGTACTACCGCTTCGCCTGGCTGGGCGACGACGGCTTCCCGGTCGCCGGCGAGGAAGCCTGGAAGAGCCTGACCCTGTACGGCAAGCAGGTCAGCTACCTCCCGGCCATCGCCCCGGTGCCGCAGGCCACCGACTTCCGCCTGGAAGTCCAGACCCCGGAAAACTCCGTCAACCTGTTCCGCTAAGAGAGAGTCCCCATGCCGTTCGCACGCCTGTCCCTCGTCGCCGCCTTCGCCCTGCTGGCCAGCGGCTGCGCCTCCACCTCCTCGCCGGTGCTGGGCGGTGGCAACATCAGCTACGGCGACAGCAAGGCCGTCGAGCTGGTCACCAACGAGTTCGGCTCCACCGACCTGCAGACCATCGCCGAATCCATGACCCGCTCGCTGGCCCAGTCCGGCGTGCTGCAGGGTCGCCCGGTGGTGCAGGTCTACGACGTGAAGAACAAGACCAGCGAATACATCGACACCCGCGAGATCACCACCTCGATCAAGACCCAGCTGCTCAAGTCCGGCGTGGCGCGCTTCGCCAGCGACAACGTCGACATGCAGAGCCAGGTCGACCAGCTCAAGCTGCAGAACCAGAGTGGCCTGTACAAGAACGCCACCGTGGCCAAGACCGGCAACATGGTGGCCGCCAAGTACCGCCTGGAGGGCTCGATCAGCTCCATCGTCAAGCGCAGCAACGACTACAAGGACGTGTTCTACAAGTTCAGCCTGCAGTTGGTCGAGGTCGAGAGCGGCCTGGCCGAGTGGATGGACGAGAAGGAAATCCGCAAGACCACGGAGCGCTAGAGCATGCGAGCATCGATAGCACTGATCGCGCTGGGACTGAGCCTGGCCTGCCAGGCGGAACCGAAGATCGCGGTCACCGACCTGGCCTACGAGGAGCAGGTGCGCGAACAGATCCGCACCGTCAATGCCCACAGCCATATGCAGGCCAACGGCTTCGCCACCAGCGCCACCTCCAGCTACGAGGAGGTCGAGGACGTGCGCAAGTACATCGAGCGCGGCGAGCTGCGCAAGTTCACCGGCGACATCAAGGGCGAGATCCTCCGCTCCGGCCTGTTCCAGCTGGTGCAGGGGCGTCCGCACAGCGGCGTGGAGAACGGCGAAGGCCTGCACGACGTGATCCAGCGCATCGAGCTGGGCCAGTTCGAAGGGGCCGACTATGTGCTGTTCGGCAGCCTCTCGGACATCGACTTCCGCGAGGACCTCAACGACATCGCCAACACCGACAGCTACTCGAAGGTGCTCGGCCTGACCCTGGTGGCCGACTTCAGCCTGATCGACACCCGCACCCACGAGGTGACTGCGGCCTTCACCGCCATGGGCGAGGCGCAGGACGTGCGGCTGGTGAACGGCAACGACATCCGCGCCACACCCAACCGCGGCCGGGTGATGCGCGAGGTGTCGAAGTCGATCGGCGAGGACGTGACCCGTCAGCTCAAGGAGCAGCTGCTCGGCGAGTACGACGACGGCACCGACGTCCAGTCGGGGTCCGGCCAGCTGCCGCCGGACGAGCCACCGCGCATCCTGCGCTGAAACGGCAAGGGCGACCCGCGGGTCGCCCTCGCTTTTGGCGCGCGGCCGGGGCTGGCCACGCCTCGGGCGTTCACGCCAGCTCGCGCCCCCGCGCGCCCAGCCGGCTGCGCCCGTAGAACACGGCGATGGCCAGCAGCGCCAGGGCCTGGGCACCGAGGCTCAGGGCGTCGGGATGGATGCCCAGCCAGTCGAGCTCGACGAAGCGCAGCGGATGCAGGCCGAACACGCCGGCCTCCTGCAGGGCGGCGACGCCATGCCCGGCGAACACCACCGACAGCGCGCAGAGCAGCACGGCGTTGATGGCGAAGAAGGTGCCCAGCGGCAGCCGCTGCGAACCGCGCAGGATCACCCAGGCCAGGCCGAGCAGCAGCACCAGGGCGGCGCCGGCGCCGGCCAGCACCATGCCGTGGCCGGCAGCGCCGGCCTGCAGCCAGAGGGTCTCGTAGAACAGGATGACCTCGAACAGTTCGCGGTAGATCGACACGAAGGCCAGCACGGCGAAGCCCAGGCGCCCGCCGCTGCCGAGCAGGCTGCTGCTGATGTGCGCCTGCCAGGCCGCGGCATGCCGGCGGTCGTGCATCCACACGCCGACCCACAGCAGCACCACGCTGGCGAACAGCGCCGAGCCGCCTTCCAGCAGCTCGCGCTGCGCGCCGCTGACCTCGATCACCCAGGCGGCCAGCCCCCAGCTGGCGACGCCGGCGAGCAGCGCCAGGCCCCAGCCGAGGTGCACGCTGCGCACGGCCTGCTGCTGGCCGGTGTTGCGCAGGTAGGCGAGGATCGCCGCCAGCACCAGGATCGCTTCGATACCCTCGCGCAGCAGGATCAGCAGGCTGGACAGGAAGCTCAGCGAGGCGGACAGGCCGTCGCCGCCGAGCAGCTCGGCGCAGCGCGCCAGTTCGGCCTTGGCGGCCTCCAGGCGCGGCGCCAGGCGGGTGGCCGGCAGGCCGTCCTGCAGGCCCTGGCGGTAGGCCATCAGCGCCCGCTCGGTGGCCTTGCGCTGCGCGCCGTCGACATTGTCCAGGGCGCTCTCCACCAGCTCGAAGCCTTCCAGGTAGGCGGCCACCGCCAGGTCGTAGGCCTGGTCGCGCTGGCCGTCGCGATAGGCGGCCAGGCTCTGTTCGAGGGTGTCGCGGGAGAAGTCGAGCAGCTGCTGGGTGCTGCGCTGCGGCTGCGGCGGCGCCGCTCGCTGGGCGCGCAGGGCAGCCGCCGCGGCAGGCCCCTGCTCGGCCGCGACCTGCTGCGGGGTCTGCCCGGCCAGTTGCTCGAGGCTGAAGGTCGCCCCGCGTGCCGCAGCGGGATCGGCGCTGAAGCCGGCGACATGGCTGGCCAGATCCCAGCGCGCGCGCTCGTCGAGCTGCGCGGCGAAGGCCGGCATGTCGGTGCCCTCCACGCCGAGGCCGATGCTGTTGTACAGGTCGTAGAGGCTCAGGCTGTCCATCCGCGCGGCATTGCGCATGTTCGCCGGCGGCGGCTCGAGGCCGATCCCCGCCGGGCCGTCGCCGAGCCCGCCCTCGCCGTGGCAGACGCTGCAGTGCTGGGCGAACAGCGCCGCGCCGCGCGCCGGGTTGGGAGTGATGCGCGGAGTCAGGCTGATCCGGTAGCTCGCCACCAGATCGGCGGCCAGCTGGCGTGCCTGGTCGGCCACCGCGGCGCCGTCGCGGCGCTCGCGGATGCTGTCGCCGAGACGGGCGACGCCCTGCAGCAGGCCATCCTTGCCGGCGTTGGCCGGCAGCGCGGCGACCAGCCCGGCCAGCACGCCATGGAACTCCAGCTGCTCCTGGTATTCGCCGCTGTCGACCACCTGGCCGGCGGCCACCGTGGCCGGGTAGTCGGCGCCCAGGTAGCTCAGCAGGTGCAGGGCCTGGGCGGCGCCCTCGGGTTCGGCGAGGGCCATCAGGCTGCACAGCGCCAGCACGGGCAGCAGCAGCCAGCTCAGAAATCGCTTGCGGGTAAGCATGAGTGAATCCCAAATGAGAACAAATGCCATTGCCCTTTTACGCCTCATTGCGGCGTCACTCAAGGGCCGTCCCGGCCAGCGGCTGCGACGATTCGCCGCGAAAGTCCTCAGGCCGGCGCGCGGCGCACCAGCGACAGCAGGCCCGCGGCGGCGACGAACAGGCTGGCGAAGGTGCGGTTGAGCAGGCGCTGCTGGCGCGGCGTGCGCAGCAGGCGCAGGACCCGCGCGGCCAGTCCGGTGTAGCCGGCCATCACCACCAGGTCGACGGCGATCATGGTCGCCGCCATGGCCAGGTACTGGGCCAGCAGCGGACGGGCCGGGTCGAGGAACTGCGGCAGCACGGCGAGGATGAACACGATGGCCTTGGGGTTGCTGGCGTTGACCACGAAGCCGCGCAGCACCAGGGTCAGCGGCCGGCCGAGCGGGCGTCCGCCGTTCTCGGTGGCCAGCTCGCCGACCGGCGCGCACCACTGCTTCCAGCCCAGATAGGCCAGGTAGGCGACGCCGAACCACTTGATCGCTGCGAAGGCCAGCTCGGAGGTGGCGAGGATGGCACCGACGCCGGCGGCGACGATGGCGATCTGCAGGGCCAGCGCCAGCTGCAGGCCGATGGCGTTCCAGTAGCCGCGGCGGAAGCCGTAGTTGAGGCCGCTGGACATCGAGGCGATGGCGCCGGCGCCGGGCGACAGGCTGATCACCCAGCAGGCGGCGAAGAAGGCAAGCCAGGTTTCCAGGCTCATGGGGCATTCTCCGGTAGAGGATGGCGGAAACGACGCCGGCCCATGACGGGCCGGCGCGGGTACAGCATGGCATGCGGACAGGCTTCGGCCTACCCCGCCAGCACTCAGTCCGGCAGGTCCTTGTGCAGCTTGACCGGCTCCTTGAGCTTGCGCTTCATCGCGGTGCGCATGCGGATGTTGAGCGCCTCGACGCCCAGCGAGAAGGCCATGGCGAAGTAGACGTAGGCCTTGGGCACGTGCACATCGAACGCCTCGGCGACCAGCAGGGTGCCGACCACGATGAGGAACGACAGGGCGAGAATCTTCAGCGACGGGTGCTTCTCGATGAAGTCGCTGATGGTGCCGGCGGCCAGCATCATCACCAGCACGGCGATGATGATCGCGGCGACCATCACCGGCACGTTCGACACCAGGCCGACCGCGGTGATCACCGAGTCCAGCGAGAAGATGATGTCGATCACCGCGATCTGCAGGATCACGCTCATGAAGGCGGCCTTCTTCACGCCGCCCTCCTCGCCCGCTTCCTCCTCGCCCTCGACGCTGTGCCAGATCTCCATGGTGCTCTTGAACAGCAGGAACAGGCCGCCGAAGAACAGGATCAGATCGCGGCCGGAGACGCCCTGCTCGAACACGGTGAACAGGTCGGCGGTCAGGCGCATCACCCAGGCGATCGACAGCAGCAGCAGGATGCGCGTGCCCATGGCCAGCGCCAGGCCGAAGAAGCGCGCCTTGGCCTGCTGCTCCCTGGGCAGGCGGCCGACCAGGATCGAGATGAAGATGATGTTGTCGATGCCGAGGACGATCTCCAGGGCGGTCAGAGTGAGGAAAGCAACCCAGATTTCCGGGCTAGTCAGCCATTCCATGATGGTTCAGGTCTCGTTGGGGGTAGTGGTTGGAGTGAGTTGATGTTCGGTCCCGCGCCAGCGGCGCACGACCTTCTGGAAGAACAGGCTGTTGGGGATCTGCACCAGCGCGCCGCTGCCGTTCTCGGCGTCTTCCTCCAGCGTGGTGTACAGCAGGTTGATGGCGATCACCCGGCCCTTGGCGCCGGGCTTGTCCGCGGCCTCCAGCACCTCGACGCGATCGCCCAGGCGGAACGGCCCGATGGTGAAGATCAGCACCGCGCAGAACAGGTTGGACAGCACGCTCCACACGGCGAAGAAGGCCACCGCGGCCACCGCGACGAAGCCGGAGAAGGCCGCCCACAGCACGCCGGCGGACACGCCCAGGTGCTCCAGCGCCAGCATCAGCGCGCTGCCCATGATCAGCCAGCGCAGGGCGCCGCGCAGCGGCAGCAGCAACTCGCCGGGCAGGTGGTAGCGGTTGGCCAGACGGGTCAGGCCGCGCGCCACCAGGCGCTGCAGCACGTAGCCGGCGAGCAGGATCAGCAGGATCTGCCCGCCGAGCAGCAGGGTTTCGCTCCAGGCGCCCAGCCACTGCGCCAGCCAGACCTTCACGCCGCGCCTCCCAGCTCGGCTTCCAGCGCCTCCAGTTCCTCGAGGGCCAGCAGCCAGGCCTCCTCCAGCTCGGCCTCGCGGGTCTTGAGGGTCGCCTGCTCGGCCAGCAGGGTGCGCAGCTCGTCCTTGCGCGCCGCCTCGTAGAGGGCGCTGTCGCCCAGGCGGGTTTCCAGCGCGGCCAGTTTCTCCTGCACGCCGCCGAGTTCCTTCTCCAGCTTGTCGGCCGCCTTCTTGCGCGGCGCCAGCTGCTGGCGCAGGGCGGCGGCGGCCTGGCGCTGGGCACGCTTGTCGGTCCTGTCGGCGCCCGGCGCCGCCTCGACCACCGGCTGCTGGCGGGCGCGGTAGTCGACCAGCCAGCGGCTGTAGTCGTCGAGGTCGCCGTCGAAGGCCTGCACGCGGCCGTCGGCCACCAGCAGGAACTCGTCGGTGGTGCTCTTCAGCAGGTGGCGGTCGTGCGACACCACCAGCACCGCGCCCTCGAAGTCCTGCAGGGCCAGGGTCAGCGCCAAGCGCATCTCCAGGTCGAGGTGGTTGGTCGGTTCGTCGAGCAGCAGCAGGTTGGGCTTCTGCCAGGCGATCAGCGCCAGCGCCAGGCGCGCCTTCTCGCCGCCGGAGAAGTTGACCACCGGCTCGTCGCAGCGCGGCCCGCGGAAGTCGAAGCCGCCGAGGAAGTCGCGCAGGGTCTGCTCGCGCTCGCCCGGAGCGATGCGCGCCAGGTGCAGCAGCGGGCTGGCCTTGGGGTCCAGCGAGTCGAGCTGGTGCTGGGCGAAGTAGCCGACCGCGAGGTTCTCGCCGCAGGTCAGGCGCCCGCCCAAAGGCTGCAGCTCGCCGGCCAGGGTCTTGATCAGGGTCGACTTGCCGGCGCCGTTGGGGCCGAGCAGGCCGATGCGCGCGCCGGGCACCAGCTGCAGCTTGACCTTCTCCAGCACCGCCCTGTCGCCGTAGCCGAGGCAGCCCTCGGCCAGATCGAGCAGCGGGCTGGAGACCTTGTCGGCCTCGCGGAAGCGGAAGTCGAACGGCGAGTCGATGTGCGCCGGCGCCAGTTCCTCGAGGCGCTCCAGCGCCTTGATGCGGCTCTGCGCCTGACGGGCCTTGCTGGCCTTGGCCTTGAAGCGGCGGATGAAGTCTTCCATGTGCGCGCGCTGCGCCTGCTGCTTCTCGTAGGCCTGCTGCTGCTGGGCCAGGCGTTCGACGCGGGTGCGCTCGAAGGCCGAGTAGCCGCCGCGATAGAGGGTCAGTTTCTGCTGCTCGAGGTGCACCACGTGGTCGACCACCGCATCGAGGAAGTCCCGGTCATGGGAAATCAGCAGCAGGGTACCGGGGTAGCCTTTCAGCCAGCTTTCCAGCCAGAGGATGGCGTCGAGGTCGAGGTGGTTGGTCGGCTCGTCGAGCAGCAGCAGCTCGGACGGACACATCAGCGCCTGCGCCAGGTTGAGGCGCATGCGCCAACCGCCGGAAAAGTCGCCGACCGCGCGCTCCATCTGCGCGCTGTCGAAGCCGAGGCCGGCCAGCAGCTTGCGCGCGCGGGCGTCGGCCGTGTAGCCGTCGGCGCTGTCGAACTCGCTGTGCAGGCGGGCCAGGGCATGGCCGTCGTGGGCCGCCTCGGCCGCCGCCAGCTCGGCCTGGATGCGGCGCAGGTTGCTGTCGCCATCCAGCACGTAGTCCACCGCGCGGCGCTCGAGGGTATCGACCTCCTGGCGCATGTGGGCGATGCGCCAGTCCGCCGGCAGCAGGCAGTCGCCGCCGTCGGCGTGCAGTTCGCCGCGCAGCAGGGCGAACAGGCTGGATTTGCCGGCGCCGTTGGCGCCGACGAGACCGACCTTCTGGCCGGGATGCAGGGTCAGCTCGGCGCCGTCGAGCAGACGCTGCGGGCCACGCTGCAGGATAAGATTCTGGAGTCGGATCATGATCGTGAGAGAGGATTCAGCGGTGGCGAAGTCTACCAGCTTCCCCCGTCCCTCGCCCGGAGGCCAGCATGCAGCAATCGTTATGGGATTTTTCCGTGGCGCTCTACGCCCGCCCGGGGGTGGCCGAGCTGTGCCTGCGCCTGCAGGACGAACGCGACGCCGACGTCTGCCTGCTGCTCGCCGCGCTGTGGCTGGAGCGGCGCCGGGTGGATGTCGCGGCGGAGCGGGTCGCCGCCCTCCGCGATCAGGCGGGGCCCTGGCAACGGACGGTCACCCTGCCCCTGCGCCGGCTGCGGCGCGCCTGGAAGGCGCCGGCGGCGGACGACCCGACGCTGGCCGAGCTGCGCCGGCAGCTGGCGGAGCTGGAACTGCAGGCCGAACGCCTGCTGCTGGAGCGGCTGCAGGCGCTGGCGGAGGACTGGCCGGCGACACCGAGCGCCGAGCCGGGCGCCTGGCTCGCGGCCCTGGCGCCCGAGTGCCGCGACGCGCTGGCGGCGCTGCGCGTCGCGGCCGGTACTCCTCAGTCCTGAGCGGACGGCTCAGCGGCGGGTGCCGCGGCAGCCGGCTTGCGCGCGGCCGGCTTGGCGGGCTTGTTCGCCGGCTTGGCGCCGGCAGCGGGCTTGCCGGCCGGGGCGCTGCGCTTGCGCGCCGGCTTGGCTGCAGGCGGGATGGCCGGCACCTCGGCGGCGGG
>NZ_CAJGBM010000021.1:0-48785 GCF_904426495.1 Pseudomonas sp. OF001
TTGTGAGGCGTTGAGCTAACCAGTACTAATTGCCCGTGAGGCTTGACCATATAACACCCAAACAATCTGCGATCCCAGGATCACAGTGGGTGCGACAGGCCGAAAGCTTGCAGAACCGCAAATTACCAAATCTGATACACTATCACTTGCCCAATTCGGGGTAGCGCCACGGCGATGCCCCAACCGAATTGCTTGACGACCATAGAGCGTTGGAACCACCTGATCCCATCCCGAACTCAGCAGTGAAACGACGCATCGCCGATGGTAGTGTGGGGCTTCCCCATGTGAGAGTAGGTCATCGTCAAGCACCTATACAGAAACCCCGATCAGCCACGCTGGTCGGGGTTTCGTCTTTTCGGAGCGGAAAATTTTCAGCAGCCGAGGGATCAAGAGTCGTAAGCGCTTCATAAACCCCATCTGCCAATAAGCTGCACACCCGCCGATGCTGTGCTCCCGATTGTTCTGGAGGATTGTGTCCCGGGAAGTGGTGTAACTGCCCGTGGCTCTGGCAGTCGAGTCTGCGGGGGACTCTGCTGATCACAGCGGACAGCCGAGCAGATTGATTGTCACTGAGCGATTGCAGCCCCTCAAGCTGCATGTAGCGCCGTTGCAGACTCCATTCGTCGTTCTGTTCCAGCAGCATTGCCCCGACCAGCCGGACGATGGCCGCGTCGTTGGGGAAGATACCCACCACGTCGGTGCGCCGCTTGATCTCGGCGTTCAGGCGCTCCAACGGGTTGGTGCTGTGGATCTGCTGTCGGTGTGCCTTGGGAAACCCCATATGGGCCAGCACCTCGTCTTCGCAGCCGTCCATCAACTGGGCGATCTTCGGGAAACGCTCGCGCAACTGATCGGCCACCGCCCGCCATTGGCGCCGCGCCTCGGCCTCATTGTCCTGGGCGAACACCGTGCGCAGCAGGGCCGCCACCATGGTGCGCTGGCCCTTGCCGACATGCGCCAGGGCGTTGCGCATGAAGTGCACCCGGCAGCGCTGCCAAGTCGCTTTCAGTACCCGGGACACGGCGGCCTTTAGCCCCTCATGGGCATCCGAGATCACCAGCTTCACGCCCCGCAGGCCGCGACGCATCAGGCTGCGCAGGAACTCCGTCCAGAAGGGCTCGGCCTCCGATGGTCCCACCCGCATGCCCAGCACTTCGCGCACACCGTCAGTGTTCACTGCCACGGCGATTATCACGGCGACCGAGACGATCCGCCCGGCCTCCCGCACCTTGACGTAGGTGGCGTCGATCCATAGGTAGGGCCAGTCGCCCTCGATGGGCCGGTCGAGAAACGCGTGCACACGGTCATCGATCTCCGCCGCCAGGCGTGACACCTGGCTCTTGGAGATGCCGCTCATGCCCATGGCCTGCACCAGCTCATCGACCGAGCGGGTCGAGACGCCTTGCACGTAGGCCTCCTGAATTACCGCCGCCAACGCCTTCTCGGCGGTGCGCCGGGGCTCCAGGAAGGGCGGAAAGTAGCTGCCCTGGCGCAGCTTGGGAGTGCGCAGCTCGACGTCGCCGGCGCGGGTTTGCCATAGGCGGTCGCAGTAGCCGTTGCGGCTATTACTGCGCTCGTCGCTCTTGATGCCGTAGCCGGCACCACAGAGGGTTGATCTTGCCCAGCCGCAGTGGACACCCCGTTAAGCGATAAACTGCAACGAGGTGAACCATGGCAAGACCAACAACCCCGATGAAACAGACCCGCACCCGCCATTCCCAGGCCTACAAGGACGAAGCACTGGCGTTGGCCGAACGAATCGGCGTCAGTAAGGCTGCCGAACAACTCGGCCTCCATGCTTCCCAGCTCTACGGTTGGCGCAGCAAGAAGCAGCAGAGCCAGACCAGCAGCGAGCGTGAGCAGTCACTGGCCGACGAGAACGCCCGGCTCAAGCGGCTGTTGGCCGAACAAGCCGAGGAGCTGGCCATCGTAAAAAAGGTCGCCGCGTACTTTGCCAAGAGCCTCAAGTGAAGTACGCCTTCATGAGAGCGCACGCCTTGCTGTTCCCGGTGAAAACCATGTGCCGCGTGCTGGGCGTGGCCCGCAGTGGCTTCTACGCTTGGTGCTCACGCAAGACGTCGATGCGCCACCAGCGGAGGATTGAGCTGGATCGGCAGGTCGCGCAGGCATACAGCGCACGCAACGGGCGCAGCGGGGCTCCACGGCTGTGCCACGACCTGCGAGACGCCGGGCTGCCCTGCAATCGCAAGACAGTTGCCGCTTCGATGCAACGGCAAGGACTGCGTGCCAGGGCCGCCAAGAAGTTCAAGGCCACCACCAACTCCCGCCACTCGCTGCCGGTGGCAGAGAACCTGTTCAAGCAGGATTTCACTGCATTGGCACCGAATCAGAAATGGGTGGGCGACATCAGTGTGCCGCAGCAAGCGGCGTAAGAGATGAGGGTATGGCCCCTCGCCATCAGCTTGCAGGAGCGGGTGGCAAACCACCGCAAGCGGCTTGGGTCAAAAGCCTCGGTCGTGAGCGTTGCGGAAAAGGCGCCCAAAGGCGTCAGGTGTGAACCCGGAAGGCGAACAACCGTGAACTGCCGTTCAAGTGTCGAGACTACTCAGATGACATCGAAACCGGGGAGTGATGTTGCTCCGGGAGAGGCTGGGACGAAACTTGCTTACGGGCCCAGCGGTGTCCGGCATAGAGGCAGCGCGAGCCGGGTTCGGGCTCTTGCGTTGAACTGCGGGAACCTTCGGTGGCGATGGCAAGGGAAAGGCGCAAGCCCGCAAGGCGAGGCCGACAGTACCGATGCGCCACCAAGGGGCGGAGCGGCTCGTAGTAGTGATGAAGTCGCTGTAATGGCGAGGGAGCGAAGGGGCCGCATCATCCAGTCATTCGAATGCGCCAACTGCGTGAGCAGGAGGAGCCCATTCGCATGACAAAGCCGTATGAAATTCCCAAGGCATGGATCTGGGAAGCGTATCAGCGTGTCAGGGCCAACAGAGGTTCAGCTGGCGTCGATCAGGAGTCGATCGAGCAGTTCGAACGTCGGCTGGGCGATAACCTGTATGTCGTTTGGAACCGGTTATGTTCCGGCAGCTACCTTCCGCCGCCGGTGAAAGGCGTGCCGATTCCGAAGAAAGCAGGGGGTGTGCGCCTGCTCGGAGTGCCCACCGTGGCGGACCGGGTGGCGCAAGCCGTGGTCAAGGGTGTATTGGAACCGATCCTGGAGCCGATCTTTCACCGCAACTCCTACGGCTACCGCCCAGGGCGTTCTGCGCTCGATGCGGTGGCGATGGTGCGGCAGCGGTGTTGGGAATACGACTGGGTCATCGAGTTCGACATCAAGGGACTGTTCGACAACATCGACCATGAGTTGCTGATGCGGGCGGTCCGAAAGCACTGTCAGAATCCATGGGTGCTGCTGTATATCGAGCGCTGGCTCAAGGCACCGATGGAAATGGCGGATGGACAGCGGGTAGAGCGGACACGAGGCACGCCGCAAGGTGGCGTCATCAGCCCGCTGCTGGCCAACCTGTTCATGCACTATGCCTTCGACCGCTGGGTGACCGAGCATCTGCGCAGCGTACGTTTCTGCCGCTACGCCGATGACGGGGTGATCCACTGTAAAAGCCAGGCGCAGGCGGAATATGTCTTGCGCCGACTGGCCGCCCGGTTCGGTGAGTGTGGGCTGGAGCTGCATCCGGACAAGACGCGGATCGTCTACTGTCGGGGTATCAATCGTCCGGACGACCATCCGGTCATCCAGTTCACGTTTCTTGGCTACACGTTCCGTCCGCGCAAGGCGGTGGACAAGCATGGCCGGGTCTATGTGAACTTTGCTCCGGCAGTCAGCCGCGATGCCCTGCGGGCAATGCGGCAGACTATCCGGGGCTGGCATCTCCAGCTTCAGTGCGACCGACAACTCGGCGACCTGTCTCGCCGGTTCAATCCAGTCTTGCGTGGCTGGTTGAACTATTACGGACGCTTCTATGGCTCGGCAATGGCCGATGTCTGGAAACACCTGAACGCTTATCTGGCGCGGTGGCTAATGCGCAAGCACAAGTCCCTGGCTCGTCATAAACGACGGGCCAGGGCAATGCTTGGGCGGTTGGCTGCCGCATGGCCTCGGGCTTTCGTACATTGGGAGCTGGGATATGCTCCTTCGGCTGGATGATGGGAGCCGGATGAGTCGAGAGGCTCACGTCCGGTTCTGCGAGGGGCTGGGGGTGAAATTCCCCTGGTCTACTCACCCTTACCTGCACACCGAGGAAGGTTGGCTGTATCTGGCGGTGGTCATCGACCTGTATGGCCGATCCGCGCGGCGGTTTCCACCGCCCAGCGTTGCAGGCGGGTCAGGCGTTCCGGCGTATTGGCCTGGTAACGCTGCGCCGCCAACAATCGTCAGGCCGCGGGGTGCAGGCGCGTCGCCAGCGCCGTGCGGCGGATCACCAGCTTCTCCAGCTCGGCCACGCAGAACACCAGCAGGCCGGCGCCCAGCACCTTGAGCCACTCCAGCGGGGTCAGCCCGGCCGAGCCGAAGATCCCCTGCATGAACGGCGCGTAGGTGAAGGCCAGTTGCAAGGGGATGCAGGCGGCGATGGCCAGCAGCACGTAGCGGTTGCCGAGCAGGCCGCCGCGGCCGAGCACCGGGGCGAAGATGAAGCGGCTGTTGAGCAGGTAGAACATCTCCGCCACCACCACCGCGTTGACCGCCATGGTCCGCGCCGTCTCCAGGCTGGTGCCGGCGGCCAGCTCCCAGAGGAACAGGCCGAGCGCGCCGGTCATCATCAGCACCGAGACCATCAGCACCCGCCAGACGAAGAAGCCCGACAGCAGTGCCTCGCCCACCGGCCGCGGGCGGCGGCGCATGATGCCGCGCTCGGCCGGCTCGAAGGCCAGTGCCAGGCCCAGGGTGCTGGAGGTGACCATGTTGATCCACAGCACCTGCGCGGGGGTGAGCGGCAGGGCCAGCTCGAAGAGGATGGCGGCGATCACCACCAGCGCCTCGCCGCCGTTGGTGGGCAGCATGAACAGGATGAACTTCCTGATGTTGTCGTAGACCGCGCGGCCCTCGCGAACCGCGCTGGCGATGGTGGCGAAGTTGTCGTCGGCCAGCACCATGTCGGCGGCCTCCTTGGCCGCCTCGGTGCCCTTGAGGCCCATCGCCACGCCGACGTCGGCGCGCTTGAGCGCCGGGGCGTCGTTGACGCCGTCGCCGGTCATCGCCACCACCTGGCCGTCGTCCTGCAGCGCCTGTACCAGGCGCAGCTTGTGCTCGGGGCTGGCGCGGGCGAACACGTCCACTTCCATCGCCACCCGGCGCAGGGCGGCATCGTCCATCAGCGCCACCTCGGCGCCGGTGAGCGCCGGCTTGCCCACGCCGATGGCCAGCTGCGCGCCGATGGCGCGGGCGGTCTCGGCATGGTCGCCGGTGATCATCTTCACGCGGATGCCGGCCAGGTGGCAGTCGGCGACGGCGCGCATGGCCTCCTCGCGCGGCGGGTCGATGATGCCGACCAGGGCCAGCAGCACGAAGCCGGACTCGGTGTCGGCGAACGCCAGCCGCTCGCGCTGCGGGGCGGCGCGCTTGCAGGCCAGGGCGAGCAGGCGCAGGCCCTGGGCCGCGGTGTCGGTGGCCATGCGCCGCCAGTAGTCGACCTCCAGCGGCCGCTCGCCGTCGAGGTCGAGCTGCGCCACGCACATGTCGAGCACCCGCTCCGGCGCGCCCTTGACGAACAGCCATGGCTCGTCGTCGCCGTCGCGGTGGTAGGTGGCCATGAAGCGGTGCTGCGACTCGAAGGGAATCGAGTCGAGGCGCGGCCAGGCTTCCTCGCCCAGCTGCTGGGTGAAGCCGGTCTTGCCGCCGAGCACCAGCAGGGCGCCTTCGGTGGGATCGCCCTCCACGCGCCACAGCTGGTCTTCCTCGCGCAGGCGGGCGTCGTTGCACAGCACGCCGGCGCGGATCGCCATGGCCAGCGGCGGATAGTGCGCGGCCTCGACGATGCGCCCGTCGAGGCTCAGGTCGCCCACCGGCGCATAGCCCACGCCGCCGACGGCGAACACGTGGCCGGCGCAGACCACGCGCTGCACGGTCATCTCGTTGCGGGTCAGGGTGCCGGTCTTGTCCGAGCAGATGGTGGTGACCGAGCCCAGCGCCTCCACCGCCGGCAGGCGGCGGACGATGGCGTTGCGCCGGGCCATGCGCTGCACGCCGAGGGCGAGGGTGACGGTCATGATCGCCGGCAGGCCCTCGGGGATCGCCGAGGCGGCGAGGGCGACGACCATCATGAACATTTCCGCCGGCGCATGGCCGCGCCACAGGGTGCCGAGCACGAAGGTGGCGGCCGACAGCGCCAGGATGGCCAGCGCCAGCATGCGGCCGAAGCGGTCGACCTGGCGCAGCAGCGGCGTGCTCAGATTGCGGATGGCGGAGAGCATCTGGTTGATCTTGCCGAGTTCGGTGGCCGCGCCGGTGCCCACCACCAGGCCGCTGGCCTGTCCGTAGACTACCAGGGTGCCCGACCAGGCCATGCCGTGGCGGTCGCCCAGCGGGGCGTCGGCGGCCACGCTGGCGGCGCTCTTCTCGACCGGCAGCGACTCGCCGGTCAGCGCGGCCTCCTCGACGCGCAGTTCCTTGACCTCGACCAGGCGCAGGTCGGCCGGCACGCGGTCGCCCGAGGCGAGCAGCACCAGGTCGCCGGGGACCAGGTCGGCGGCGTCGATCTCGCGGCGCTGGCCGTTGCGGACCACGGTGGCGTGCGGCGAGAGCATGGCGCGGATGGCGTCCAGCGCCGATTCCGCCTTGCCTTCCTGGATGAAGCCGATGATGGCGTTGACCAGCACCGCCAGCAGCAGCACGCCGGTGTCGACCCAATGGCCGAGGATGGCGGTGATCACGGCGGCGGCGAGCATCACGTACAGCAGGATGTTGTGGAACTGCAGCAGCAGGCGCAGCAGCGGGCCGCGCTTCTTCGGTGGCGCCAGCCGGTTGGGCCCGTGGTGCGCCAGGCGCCGCCGGGCCTCGTCCTCCGACAGGCCGGCGAGGCCGGTCTGCAGGGCCTGCTCGATCTGCGCTCGCGACAGGGCATGCCAGGCAGGTTGCGCGGCTTCCTGGGGGGATGGGGTCGGGTGATCGGTCATTGATCCGTCCTGTTCCGAGGTCCGTCGTGGGCAGGATAAGCCTGGCAATCCGGCAATTCCCTGCAGGATATGTGTGATCTTGTTTCGCGAGCGTGTCGACGACCGCTACGGAAGGCGTGGCCGAGGGCGAGTCCCCGGGCACGGTTTGCCGAGCCCGGTTATAACTACAGGTCTCATCGTTCTAAACGCTTATGACAAAAAGCCGTTATTCTCCCGCGCAATTTGCGATGGGCTTGAGTTCGCTCTGCAGGGGTGATGATGGATTCGGCGATTTTCGGTTTCGTGTTTGCAGGCCTGGCGGTCGGCTTCATCGTCGGCATGACCGGCGTTGGCGGCGGTTCGCTGATGACGCCCATCCTGCTGTGGTTCGGCATCAATCCGGCTACCGCGGTGGGCACCGACCTGCTGTACGCGGCGATCACCAAGTCCAGCGGCGTGCTGGTGCACGGCAAGAACAGGAACATCGACTGGGCCATCACTGGCTGGCTGGCGCTCGGCAGCGTGCCGGCCGCGGCGCTGACGCTGCTGTTCCTGCACAACCTGCATGCCGACCCGCAGGCCCTGAATGCGCTGATCAAGCAGGCGCTGGGCTTCGTCCTGCTGCTGACCGCGCTGGCGATCCTGTTCAAGAAGCAGCTGCTGGCCTTCGCCAGCCGGCATGCCGGCGACCACTACCAGCTCAGCCCGCCGACGCTGAATGCGCTGACGGTCGTCACCGGCGTGATCCTCGGCGTGATGGTGACGTTGACCTCGATCGGCGCCGGCGCGCTGGGCACGGTCGCCCTGTTCATGCTCTACCCGTTCCTGCCCACCCGCCGCCTGGTCGGCACGGAAATCGCTCACGCGGTGCCCCTGACCCTGGTCGCCGGCCTGGGCCATGCCGGCATGGGCAGCATCGACTGGCAGTTGCTGGGCTACCTGCTGGTCGGCTCGCTGCCGGGCATTTATATCGGCAGCCATCTGACCGGGCGAATTCCCGAGCATCTCCTGCGTCCGTGCCTGGCGATCATGCTGTCCCTGATCGGCTACAAGCTGGCGTTCTGAGCCAGTCCCCCCGGCCTGCACGGCCGGCAGGGCAAGCCAACGATGGGCGAAGCACCTTGCGGTGTCTTCGTCCATCGCGTTTCTGGCGGGCTTACAGGCTGAATTCGCCTTCCGCGGCGATGGCTTCCAGCGCCAGGCGCGGGCTGGGGGTTTCGCGGGCCTGCAGCGGTTCGGGCAGGCTGGCGGTGTCGCCGCGCTTGCCGACGGCGACCATGGCATGGACCTCGTAGCCGTCCGGGATCTTCAGCTCGCGGCGCGCCAGTTCCTTGTCGAAGCCGGTCATGGCGTGGGTGTGCCAGCCGGCCAGGTGCGCCTGCAGGGCGAAGAAGCCCCAGGCGGCGCCGGTGTCGAAGGCGTGCGAGGGGGCGGGCTGTTCCTCGCTCTTGCCCGGCGCCACGAAGCTGGTCTTCGAGACGATCACCAGCAGCGCCGAGGCGTGCTGCGCCCAGCCGCGGTTGAACTCGACCAGCAGGCTCAGGTAGCGCGGCCAGTCGGCGCTGTCGCGGCGGGCGTAGAGGAAGCGCCAGGGCTGCGAGTTGTAGGCCGAGGGCGCCCAGCGCGCGGCCTCGATGAAGCCGAGCAGGGTGGTTTCGGGGATGTTCTCGCCGGTGAAGGCGCGCGGCGACCAGCGCTCGATGAACTGCGGGTCGATGGCATGGGTGGCGACGCGGGAATTGTCGGTCATGGCTCCTGGATCCTTACTATCCGTTGATTGAAAACCTACCCTTATAATTCGATGGCCTGACTTTGGTAACCCGTTGCGGATTTTTCCGGGCCTTCGCCCGCGGCGGAGACTCCCCGGCCAGGTGCGCGTCGGCGGCAGCGACCTGTAGTCGACCGGCCGCGGCGTGGTTTACTGCGCCAGCCAGCCCGTCGCAACGTGCTTCGCGGGCCCATGGAGAATCCGCCCGATGCTTCGCCCCTTCGTGCCCGCCCTGCTGTCGTTGCTGATCGCCGCTCCGCTGTTCGCCGGGCAGGCCGAGCGCCAGCCCCTGTTCGACTTCGTCAGCCCCGATGAGGCGGTGCAGCTCGCTACCCACAATGCCGCTCTGCCGGCCCCCGCCGCCGAGGTCACGGCGCAGGGCGAGGCGCTGCGCCGGCTGACCTTCGCCGCGGGCGAGGTGGCGAGTGTGCGCCTGGCGCCGCAGGCGGGGAGCTGGGACTGGTCGCAGGCCAGCGCGATGAGTCTGCGCCTGCAGAACGCGATGGACTGGGCGCTGACCCTCGACGTGAAGATCGAAAGCGCCGACGGCCGGGCGCTGGTCAGTCGCATCGCCCTGCCGGCCGGGCCGGCCCAGGAGCTGCTGGTGCCGCTGCAGGCCCGCTCGCCGCGCCAGCAGGGGATGCGCGCCGCGCCGCCGATGCCATGGGAGCACGGCGGCCAGCGCATCCTGCTGGCCACGCAGGTGGGCGGCCAGCTCGAGCGCAGCCGGGTGGTGGCGGTGACGCTGTCGCTGGATCATCCGCAGGCGCCGCAGAGCCTGCTGCTCGGCCAGTTCGGCGTGCGCGCCGGGAGCGATCTCCAGCAGGCGGGCTATGCCGGCCTCGTCGACGGCTACGGCCAGTTCAGCCGCGGCCAGTGGCCCGGGAAGGTCGACAACGACGCCCAGCTGCGCGAAGCGGCCGCCGCCGAACGCATCCAGTTGCAGGGCTGGCTGGCCGGGCGCCCCCGCCAGGATCGCTACGGCGGCCTGCTGGACGGCCCCAGCTTCGTCGCCAGCGGCTTCTTCCGCACCGAGAAGCGCGACGGCCGCTGGTTCCTGGTCACTCCGGAGGGGCATCCGTTCTATTCGCTCGGCGTCAATGCGCTCAGCGCGGCGCAGAGCGCGACCTACGTCGAGGGCCGCGAGGCCATGTTCGCCGACCTGCCGGCGGCCGGCAGCGCCCTGGCCGGCTGGTACGGCAGCGACGACAGCCGGCGCGGCACCGGCGCCAGCCGCGACCTCGGCTTCGCCCACGGGCGCTGGTTCGACTTCTACCGCGCCAACCTGCAACGCAGCTATGCCGGGCCGCACTGTCGCAGCGCGGCGCCCACCGGCGCCGAGGACTGCAGCGTCTTCGACGCCCGGCGCTGGACGACGCACACCCTCGACCGCCTGCAGGCTTGGGGTTTCAACACCATCGGCAACTGGAGCGATGCCGCCCTGGTGGAGGCCCGCCGGGTGCCCTACACCCTGCCACTGCTGATCAGCGGCGACTACGCGGTGGTCAGCACCGGCCTCGACCTGTGGGGCGGCATGCCCGATCCGTTTGATCCGCGCTTCGCCGCGGCTGCCGAGCGTGCCGTGCAGGTCGCCAGCCGTGGCCATCGCGACGATCCCTGGCTGATCGGCTACTTCGCCGACAACGAACTGGCCTGGGTCGGCAGCGGCGATCCGCTGCGGGCGCGCTACGCGCTGGCGCTGGGCACCCTGCGCCTCGGTCCGGAGTCGCCGGCCAAGCGCGCCTTCGTCGAGCAGTTGCGCGGCCAGTACGCCAGCGCCCGGCAACTGGCGGAGGCCTGGGGCATCGCGCTGGCGGACTGGGGCGCTCTGGAGGGGGCCGGCTTCCAGGCGCCGCTGCCGCAGGAGGGCCGTCCGGCCATCGCGGAGGATCTGCAGCGCTTCCAGCGCCTGTACGCCGACCGCTACTTCCGCACCGTCGCCGCGGCGCTCGAGGCGCAGGCGCCCAACCATCTGTTGCTGGGCGGGCGTTTCGCCGGCACCACGCCGGAGGCGGTGGCCTCCTGCGCGCAGTACTGCGACGTGCTGAGCTTCAACTTCTATACCCGCGAGCCGCAGCACGGCTACGACTTCGCCATGCTGCGCGCGCTCGACAAGCCACTGCTGGTCACCGAGTTCCACTTCGGCTCGCGCGACCGCGGGCCGTTCTGGGGCGGCATGCAGGAGGTCTGGGTCGAGGAGCAGCGCGGTCCGGCCTATGCGCACTACCTGGAGCGGGCGCTGGCCGAGCCGAGCATCGTCGGCCTGCACTGGTTCCAGTACCTGGACCAGCCGGTGACCGGGCGCCTGCTCGACGGCGAGAACGGCCACCTGGGCCTGGTGGCGATCACCGACCGGCCCTGGCAGGGCTTCGTCGAGGCGGTGCGCCAGGCCAACCTGGCAGTCACCGCGCGCCTGCTGGGTCACTAGAGAACTATGCCCACCAGCTTCTTCAGCAGTTCTTCGAGCGGCATGACGGTGAGCAGCAGCGGCACCACCGGCAACAGCGTCGCAAACGCGAGGCGCATGAAGACATCCCTGGTGACCGGGGCGATGCGCATCTCCTGCACCACTGCAAAGCTGTTGCCGAGATCGGCAAGCGACTGGATATCGCCGCTGCCCACCAGCGGCTCGTCGGCCGGGGCGCCACCGCGCAGCCATTTGCTGTCGAAGTCGCGCACGTAGTTCATCGCCAGACCGCCGTATTCGCGCAGGCCGATGCGCTTGGCGTTGGCCAGTTGCGCCGAGAAGACGAATAGCGGGGCAATGACCAGGCATTCGACGAAGATCACCACCATGGCGATCTCGGCCTTGAAAGCCGGCAGCCTGGCGCCGACGTAGAAGATCCGGTTGGCCAGCATCCCGGCCAGCAGCGCGCCGTGCGCCAGCGCCAGCGGCATGAAGGCGTAGGCCGAGTTGGCGAGGAAGCCCAGGCCGCCGACCCGGTCCGGATGGGTGGGTACCAGGTTCAGCTCGATGCGCGATACCTGCCAGAGAAAGCGCATCCAGATGAACAGGCGGAAGAACCAGCGGATCAGCAGGAACTGGAAGATCGGCACGCTCACGTAGCCGTACCAGATCCCGGCCAGTGACAGATCGAATCCCGAAGCGGTCGGCACCGTATACCAGGTGGCGGTATCGAGGACGGCGGAGCTGCGCCATACCACCAGCACGCCAACCCCGTAGACGAAGGCGATGAGCAGCACCTCGGCGATCACCGAGTTGCGCAGGCGCATGGCGGAGGCAATGGCGGCCTCGAATCTCGTCGTCGCAGCCTCGGGGACCAGCCGGCGCTCGAGGAACTGCCTGACTACCGGACGGATACGCTGATGGACGATCAGCTCGGCGCCGATCAGCAACGGCATCGCCACCAGGAAGCGGATATGCACGTCGAAGTCCATCAGAAAGGGGATGGCCACCCCGCCGCCCAGCAGTCGTCCCTCGAGCGCCGAGAGCAGCAGCAGCGGCAGCCAGGCCAGCAGCGCGATGAAGAGGATGCGTTTCTGCGCCAGTTCGAGCGCGTCGCCGGACAGCCGCGCGCGGCGGAACAATTGGAACAGCGGGCCGCCGAGAACCAGCGAGAAGTCGGCCGGATCACTGGTGAATCGTTCAGGCGCTGTCGGCTGGTCGGGTGCAGTCTTCATTCCGGCTACCATGGCGGAGTCGATGTCCCTGACTGGCCCGTCAGGGCGGGGAGCCTTGCCCGGACAGTCCTGCTTGCCGGCCCGGAACGCCCGGCGCGGTGTCCCCCGTTTCACGATAGACGATGAAGTACGGGCCGGAGGCCGGCGACCTCCTGATCGCCAGCCGCTGGCGGTGTTCGCCCCGTCGCTGGCCGGCGTGGCGACCAGCATCAGTCATCCGGGCAAGACCTCGTCCCGCGGAGTGCCAGTGGAAACCCTAGCCAGCCTGGGCATCCACGATGGCTCCGTGCGCGTCTCGGGACGATTGTTCAGATCCACGCAGCAGGCGTGGCTGCGGTCTCGTCACCCGGCCTGCAGCTCGAGGTGCTGCGGGGCGATCTCGCCGTCGCTGACCAGCAGGGCGAAGTGGATGACGCTTTCCAGTTCGCGGGTGTTGCCGGGCCAGGCGTGGCGCTCCAGCACCTGCTGCGCCGCCAGGCCCAGCGTCGGCGCCGGCAGGCCGAGCCGCTGGGCGTGCACGCCGAGGAAGTAGCCGGCCAGTGGCAGGATGTCGCCCGGCCGCTGGCGCAGCGGCGGCAGTTCTAGGCTGCCATCGGCCAGGTAGTCGATCAGGCGCTGGTCGAACTTGCCCACCGCTGCCGCGCGGCTCAGGTCGAAGCTGGTGGCGGCCACCAGGCGCACGTCCACCGGATTGGCTTCCCGCGCACCGACGCGCAGCACCTCGCGGGTTTCCAGGGCGCGCAGCAGCTGCCCCTGCAGCTTCAGCGGCAGATCGCCGATCTCGTCCAGATAGAGGGTGCCGCCGTGCGCCGAGCCGAACCAGCCGGCGCGGCTGCTCGCGGAGCCGTTGTGGACACCCGGCACGTGGCCGAACAGTTCGGCCTCGGCGTGCTGCGGGCTGAGGCTGGCGCAGTTGAGGGCGACGAACAGGCCGGGCCGGCCGCTGGCGCGGTGGATGTGGCGGGCCAGCAGTTCCTTGCCGGTGCCGGTTTCGCCGCGGATCAGTAGCGGCTGGCCGCCGGGAGCGAGGCGCTCGACCTCCTGGTACAGCGCCTGGGAGCGCGGGTCGACGAACACCAGCGCCTTGGCGCGGATGCTCAGCGGGCTGCGCTCGGCGTCGCTGAAGGTCAGCACGGGTTGGGCGAGCGGGTTGTCGGATGGCATGGCGGACTCCGGGCCGGAGTGCGCGCCGGCCGTTCAGGACGAGGGGAGGCCCGCCGCGCGGGCTTCAGGCCAGGCGGCGGGCATGCTGTTCGATCAGGTTCTGCAGGCGGAAGAGGTGGGCGAAACCCTGCTCCCACTGGCGGTGGCCGGACTTGACGTTGATGTGTCCGGCGCCGGCCAGCAGAACCGGCTCGGCCCCCCACTGGCGGGCCAGCTCAAGGGCGCGTGCCGGGGTGGCGGCGGGGTCGTTGTCCGAGCCGACCAGCAGGCTGGGGAACGGCAGCAGCTGGCGCGGGATGGGCGCGAAGTCCTGCAGCGCCTCGGGGCAGCCGGGGCGTTCGACGTCCGCCGGCGCCACCAGCAGCGCCCCCAGCACCTTGTCGCGCAGCGCCGGTGCCGCCTGGGCCGCCCAGTGGGCGAGGGTCACGCAGCCCAGGCTGTGGGCGATCAGGATCAGCCGCCGGGGCGCTGCCGCCACGTGGCGGTCGAGACTGGCGACCCAGTCCTCGCGCCGCGGCTGCAGCCAGTCGTCCTGCTCGACCCGGCTGGCATCCGGCAGGCTGCGCTGCCAGTGACTCTGCCAGTGTTCGGCGGGGGAGCCCTGCCAGCCAGGCAGGATCAGGTAGTGGACGGCGTGACGGCGCATGGGCTGGCCCTCGTGGAGGCTGTGGACCCGTGCAGTCTAGGTAGTGGATGAAATATTGTTAAGTAATAAAAAATTATTTATCTATTCGATATGGTTATTTTTTGTGGCTCAACCATGCCCCGGCCGATGGCGGTGGGGCGCCAGCAGCCAGTGCGGATCCTTGCCCTGCAACCGCTGCATGCCGTTCTGCAGCCAGTGGCTGGCGGCCTTCTCCGCCCGCTGGATGAGTTCGGCGGTGTGCGAGAAGTCGAAGGTGTTGATGGCCAGCGGGCACAGGGGCGGCAGCACGACCAGTTCGCAGCGCTGCGCGAAGCGGTCGACGTCGGCCAGCAACTGGCGCATGGCCAGCAGGTTGATGGCGTGCAGGGCGATGGCCAGCGCGCCGTGGGGCGGCTCCTGCAGTGCACAGGGCGTGCCGGTGGGCAGGATCAGCACGCGGGTCGCCCCCAGTTCGATCGCTGCGGAAATCGGCGTGTTGCTGGCGATGCCGCCGTCCATCAGCGGCCGGCCGTCGATGACCACGCTGGGAAACACTGCCGGGATGGCCGCACTGGCGAGCAGGGCATCGGCGGCATCGCCGGTGGAGAGGATGACTTCCCGGCCGTCCAGCGCATCGGTGGCGACCACGTGGCAGGGCAGCGCGGCGTCTTCCAGGTTGCGGTAGGGCAGGCGCGTGGCGATCAGGGCGCGCAGCGGGTCGGGCTGCGCCAGAAAGTCGCGCCGGCCGAGCAGGCAGAGCAGGGTGTCGCTGGTCGACAGCGGGAAGACATCGCTGCGGCGCAGGTTCAGCCAGATGCGCTCGAGCTGCGCGACGCCGCTTTCGTCGGGTGCGGCGGCATAGTAGGCGGCGTTGATGGCTCCCACCGAGGCGCCGACTACCAGGTCGGGGGTAATGCGCGCGCGACACAGCGCCTTGAGCATGCCGACCTGCACGGCGCCGAGGCTGCCGCCGCCGGCCAGCACGAAGGCGGTCTTCGCCGCGCCCATGAGGTTTCAGGGCAACAGGCTGGGCCAGATGCCGATGTTCGGTGGCAGCGGGCAGTGGTGGACATGGTCGCCGGTACACCCTTGTGCGAGCGGACCGCTGGCCGCGCTCCGGGCCTGGCCGCCGGCGACAAGGGCGGCCCCCACGATCATGGCACCCAGCAGCCAGGGATAGGCATCAACCTTGACCTTCATGGCACGCCCCTTCGGTAGCGGTCAGGGAGTGCGGTCCGTGCATGCGGGGCAGGAAGCCGGCCTGCGGTTTCTGTCCCGGGCGTGGCGTGGGCGGAGCGGCCGTGGCCACGGGTCCTCACAGGCTGAGCTTAGCCCAGCCCATCCGGGGCGGCATGGCGAGGGGAGGGGCGCTGCCCAGGCGGCAGGCTGGCCGGCAGTCCCGGAGCGCGTGGCGCTCCGGGAGCCTATCGGGCTGACGGGTCAGCGGGAGGCGGAGGACAGGCTGCGCACGCCATCGACCAGCACCTTGCCGTCGACGCCGCTGGCGTCCTTGATCCAGGCATCGGCGACGCCGGCAGTGGCGTCCTGCATGGCCTTGTAGGCGGCGGCGTCGATGGCCACCAGGCCTTCGGCCGGGGTGGCGCTGCGGGCGGCGTCCATCGCCTTGTCCCAGGCGGTGGCGAAACGGTCGTTCAGCGCCGGGCCGCTGTTGCGGTCGATGATTTCCTGCAGGTCCTTGGGCAGGCTGGCGAACTTGTCCTGGTTCATCAGCATGGTCAGCACGGTGTAGCCGAAGGCGTTTTCGCCAGCCGGGGTGGCGCTGTGGTACTGGGTCACCTCGTTGAGCTTGGTGGCCGGGACCACTTCCCAGGAGGCCAGGGCGCCGTCGACCACGCCCTTGGAGATGGCTTCGGTCATCTGCGCCGGCGGCATGCTCACCGGGGTGACGCCGAGGGCTTCCAGGGTCTTGGCGGCGGTGCGGCTGGAGGCGCGCAGCTTCAGGCCCTTGAGGTCCTCGAGGGTCTTCACCGCCTTGCCGCGGGTGTGCAGGTCCATGCCGCCATCGCCGAACACGGAGAGCACCTTGTAGCCCTTGAAGTCGTCCTTGGCGTACTGCTCGTAGAACTTCCAGATGATGTCGTTACCGGCCTTGCCGCCGTAGGGCAGCATGAACGGCAGCTCGAGGGCCTCGACGCGCGGGAACTTGCCGGCGGAGTAGGCCGGGGCGGTCCAGACGATGTCGGCCACGCCGTTGCGCGCCATGTCGGCAAGCTTGGCGGGGGTGCCGCCCAGCTGCATCGACGGGTACAGCTGGCACTTCAGGCGGTCGTTGGACTCCTGGCGCAGCTGTTCGCACCACGGCTCGATGATGTTGACCTGGGCGTTGGAGGTGGACGGCAGGAAGTGCGCAACCTTCAGGGTATAGCTGTCGGCGGCCTGGGCGGCGCCGGCGGCGCCGATGGCGAGGGTGAGGGCTGCGAGCTTGAGGGTTTTCATGGAAGGAGGCTCCCGTTCTTGTTGTGGCTGGATTGTTAACATTTCAATCAAGGGGTTGCACGTGTTTTTTGAAGCGTTTTCACGCTTGCGCGGCGCGCCTGCATTCGCGGCAAGGCGCTGCCCGTGCGTGCCCGGCGGCGCTGGCCGGCCATGCGGCATGGTCCGCGGGGATGGCGTCGGCCGCGACTTTCCGTGATCCCGCGACGCTACCTGAGCGATTGGCGTTGCGCACCGCGCAAAAGCTGATCCAGGTCAACGCCAGCTCCGATCCCGCGGAAAAGCTGCGCAATCAGGCACGAAACGAGGCGGCGCCGGCGAGGAGGCACGGCTGCGGCGCGGTCACTTCGTCTGCTCGTCGGCCGGTTCGGCCGCGGGATCGCTGCGCTGGCGAGGGCGGGCAAATAGGTCGAGAATGGCCGCCTGATGCGCGGCCCGGCAATCGGCGCGCGCGACCACGGTCAGCCCCGGCAGGGGCCAAGCGGAAGGACAGCATGGACAAGATATGGCAACAGATGTGCACGGCGGCCGGTATCGACCCGCAGCGGCGGCTGGCGGCGCGCCGGGCGATCCTCGAGGACGCCCGGGCGCTGGAGTGCACCCTCTACCGCCCCGACGAGAATGACCCGGATGCCGAGGAGGAGGATCTGGGCGAGGCCCGCGTCCTGCTGGTCGGGCCGTTCCAGGCACCGGCGCACTGGGAGGCCGCGGAGCGCGAGGCATTCTTCGGCGACGACGATCCGGCACTGTTCGTCACCGCGCTGATCGAGTGCGAGGCCGAGCCCGGCTCCGCGGCCTTCTTCCTCGCCGAGGAGGGCGACTACCTGGCGGCGATGACCGGCCAGGGCGAGGTGGCGATGTATTACGTCCACGACTGTGCCGAGGACGACCACGGCCGGCGTTGCGTGCTGATCCGCGACGACCAGCCGCTGGATTGAGCGGCGCGCCTCAGTGGCGCAGCAGATAGGTCTCGTCGTCGGCCTGGACCTGTTCGAACACCCACTGCCAGTAGCCCAGCAGGGTGGCGCCGCCATTGATCGCGTGCAGCCACTGGGCGCGGGAGAAGTGCGGGTGTTCGGCGTGCCGGTGGCCGGCCGCGTACTTGTCCTGCAGCTCGTTGGGCGAGCAGCGGAAGTCGTTGAGATCGTAGGGAGAGGCCTTCCTCAGGGCTATCGTGCGGCCAGTGAGTGAGATGAACATGGCTGGGCTCCTTGCGGTTTGCTTCGATGACTGTCGCCCGTTGGGCGCCGGGACGGAGGGCGGACAGGCCCTCCGGCTTCCGGATTACTGTATATGCGTACAGTTAAAAATCAAGCATTCCTGCATGCGGAAACGACAAACCCCGGCGCAGGCCGGGGTCTGTGTGGCGTCACCCGGGGAGGGTGGCGCGGGGGCGATGTGTTGCTTCAGTGCACGAGCTGCTCGAACAGGTAGTCGGGCAGCGGGTCGATCACGATGCTCTGGCCCCGGTAGTTGGCCTTCACCTCGTCCCTGGCGATCACGCCGTGCGGCAGGCGCGTGTCGTCGCCCAGCTGCTCGCGCGCGCGGTAGTCGATCAGGCAACCGTCGGCTTCTACCCAGATATGGGGAGAGATCACCTTGCCGTCCAGTTCCACCGTTCCCAGCATTGCCCGATACGGAATCCGCTTCTCGGCGAGGCGCGTCACCACGAGGCGGCTCAGGCCGTCGCAGGCAGCCTTGGCGGAGTCCAGGTCATCGAGCAGGTTCTTTAGCTGGGGTTCGTTCATGAGGGGATTCCTCTGCTTGTCAAGGTGGTCCCATTTTAGACCAAGGTCTAATGCTCGTGAATAGGTTAATGAAGGATTCGGGCGATTTTTTTTGCGTCGCACAACGGGCGCTCGCTGCCCGGGGGCAGCCGGCGCCGACCTGGCCTGGCGTGGGCCGGTCGGCGCCGGGCAAGCGGGCCTCAGTGGGGCTTGCTGCGCGTCGACTTGCGCCGGGCAGTGGCCCCCTCGGGGCTCAGCAGGTGCAGGTAGTCCTGCAGGTAGTCCTGCAGGGTGGTACTGATCGGCATGGCGCCGGTGGTTTCCTTGAGGGCGGCGGCGGCCTCCTTCTGCCAGGCGGATACCGCTTCCTGGGTCGCGGCGGAGAGCGAGCCGTGATTGCTCAGGGTGGTTTCCGCCAGGTGCTGCACGGCACGGGTCTGCAGCTGCAGGGCCTTCCAGTAGAGGTCGCTGGAGACCAAGGCCAGGCGGCTCCAGTCGCTGGCGTCGAGCATGCGCGTGGTGGCGCTCTCCAGTTCGGCGGCGCAGGTGTCGACCGCCCGGCTGCCGGCCTCGTTCCAGCGCAGTGCGTTTTCCCGCAGCAGGTCGCAGAGGCGGAAGGAGAACTGCAGATTGACCTTGTACAGCGTCAGGGCGGACTGGGCATCGAAATACATGGCGACTTCCCTCGGGGCTGAGGTGGGAGGAGGGGCGGCAGGCTACTTTTCACGCACGTACTGGCCGGGCGCGTCGTCGAGCGGCGGATAGCCGCGCTCGGGGGCGCCCAGCGCGGGTGGCGCGACGGGTGACCCCGAGCGCTCCTGCAGCCAGGCCTGCCACTGCGGCCACCAGGAGCCCTCGTGGCGCGGTGCATTGGTCAGCCAGGCATCGGGGGCCACGTAGGTGCCGCCGGCAGGGCGGTCCATGACCTGGTAGTGGCGCCGGGCCCGGCCCGGTTCGCTGACGATGCCGGCGTTGTGGCCGCCGCTGGTGAGCAGGAAGGTGATCGGCGCCGGGGTCAGGTAGTGCAGCTTGAACACCGAGCGCCAGGGCGCGACGTGGTCCTGGGTGGTGGCCACGCAGAAGATCGGCGTGTCGATGTCGCTCAGCGACACCGGGCGCCCGCCCACCGGGTAGCGTCCCTCGCTGAGGTCGTCGTTGAGGAACAGGCGGCGCAGGTACTGGGCGTGCATGCGGGCCGGCATGCGCGTGGCGTCGGCGTTCCAGGCCATCAGGTCGTTCATCGTGCCGCGTTCGCCCATCAGGTACTCGCCGACCATGCGCGACCACAGCAGGTCGTTGGAGCGCAGCAGCTGGAAGGCGCCGACCATCTGTCCGGCGGTCAGGTAGCCGGTTTCGCGCATCTGCGCCTCGAGCAGGCTGACCTGGCTCTCGTCGATGAACAGCGCCAGCTCGCCGGGCTCGGTGAAGTCGGTCTGCGCGGTGAACAGGCTGACCGAAGCCAGGCGCTCGTCGTTGTCGCGGGCCATGGCGGCGGCGGCGATCGACAGCAGGGTGCCGCCCAGGCAGTAGCCGGTGGCGTGCACCTTCTGGCCGGGGACTATGGCGTTGATCGCCTCGAGGGCGGCGAAGAAACCGAGCTGCAGGTACTCGTCCATGCCCAGGTCGCCGTCCTCGGCGCCGGGGTTCTTCCACGACAGGCAGAACACCGTGTGACCCTGGTCGACCAGGTACCTGACCAGCGAGTTGTGCGGCGACAGGTCGAGGATGTAGTACTTCATGATCCACGCCGGCACGATGAGGATCGGCTCGGGATGGACGGTACCGGTGGTCGGCGCGTACTGGATCAGTTCGATCAGGCGGTTCTTCAGCACCACCTTGCCGGGCGTCGTCGCCACGTCGCGGCCGACCACGAAGTTCTCGGCGCCGGCCGGCGGCCGGCCGGCGGCCATCCGCTCGAAGTCCTCCAGCCAGTGGATCATGCCGCGCGCCAGGTTGCCGCCGCCGGTTTCCAGGGTGCGCTGCAGCACCACCGGGTTGGTCGGCAGGTAGTTGCCGGGCGAGAACAGGTCGAGCAGCTGGCGGGCGGCGAAGGCAACCACCTCCTCGTGGTGGCGCGACACCCCGCGCACGCCGTGGGTCGCCGCGCGCCACCAGTCCTGGGTGAGCAGGAAGGACTGGTGCATCAGGTTGAACGGCCAGTCGTGCCACTCCCGGGCGGCGAAGCGGCGGTCGCGCCTGGGCGGTTCGACGCAGTCGTGGGCCGGGCAGTCGGGGGTTGCGAGGGCGATCTCGCGCAGGTACTGGCTGACCCGCCGGGTATGTTCCAGCGCCAGGCTGGTCAGCTCCAGCTGCTTGCCGGGCGAGCCGGCCAGGTGGCAGGACCAGTCGATCAGGGCGAGCAAGAGGGCGGTGGGGGAGAGCGACGAACTGGCCCGGGCGATCGCGGCGTGGACCTTGAGATCGAGCGGATTGGGGGCGCCGTCGTCCGGTACGGGCGTCGAAGGCGGCAGGGCGGACGCAGGGGTGGGCATGTTCATCGTTTACTCCTTCAACTGGCGGAACAGGCTCTCGCGGTGCCGCAGCGCTCCGTTGATGCGGCGCAGACGCCCGCAGGCGGACGTCTGGAAGGCTCGGGCCAGACGGTATCGAGATCGGGGCTCGAGGAACAGGATAGCTGTCTTTTGTGCGCTGCAACAGAAAAAGCTCGGGTGGCTCACTCCCGGGCGTCGTCAGCGGTGCGGGTCAGCGGCGGCAGGAAGTCGCGGTCCGGGTCGTAGTCGGGCTTGAGCCAGGGCGACAGCTCCTGCAGGTCCTCCGGGCTGAGGATGCCGGCCGCCTGCTTGAGGCGCAGCTGCTCGAGGAGATAGCTGTAGCGCGCCTCGTTGTACAGGCGCACGGCGCTGTACAGCTGGCGCTGGGCATCGAGCACGTCGACGACGTTGCGGGTGCCCACCTCGTAGCCGAGCTGGGTGGCTTCCAGGGCGCTGCTGCTGGAGACGATCGCCTGCTTGCGGGCCTCCACCTGGGATACCGCGCTGTTCACCGCGCGGTAGGAGTCGCGGGTGTTCTGCACCACCTGGCGGCGCAGGCTCTCGCGCTGTTGCTCGCTCTGGCTCAGGCGCTGCCAGGCCTCGCGCACCTGCGAGCTGGTCAGGCCGCCGCTGAACAGCGGGATGTTCAGTTCCAGGCCGATGCTCTGCTGCTCCACGTCGCTGATGAGCGGGCCGACGCGCCCGGACAGCGCGGTATTGCTGTAGCCCAGGCGGTCGTTGTCGCCCTTCTGGTACTGCGCCACCAGGTCGATGGTCGGTGCGTGGCCGGCCTTGCGCTGGCGCAGGGTCTGTTCGGCGCCGCTCACCGCGTACTGGCTGGCCTGCAGCAGGATGTTGCGCTGCATGGCGGTGTCGACCCAGGAGTCGGGTTCGTTGGGGGCCGGCGGGGCGATCGGCAGCTCATGGCGGACGCCCTCGACGAAGCGGTAGTGACGGTCGGTGAGGGTGGTCAGCGCCTGGAAGGCGTCCTCCACCCGGCGCTCGGCGATCAGCCGGTTGGCGCGCGCGGTGTCGCGGCCGGCCTGGGTCTCGAGCACCTCGGTGCGATCCGACAGGCCGACCTCGAAGCGCGCGCTGGCCTGCTCGAACTGGCGCTGGAAGGCCGCCTCCTCGGCCTTGGTCGCCGCCAGGGTGTCCTGGGCGCGCAGCACGCCGAAGTAGGCGTCGGCGCTCTGCAGGATCAGGTTCTGCTCCACCGCCGACAGCTCCAGCGCGGCCTGGCTGCTCACTGCCTTGGCGGCCTGCAGCTGGAACCAGCGGTCGGCGCGCAGCAGCGCCTGGCTGAGGCTGGCCTGGAAGAGCGGGCCGCTGCGCGAGAAGCTGGTCGAGGGCTGGTCCAGCTCGGTGCGGGTGTCGCGCAGGCTGGCGCCGCCGTTGAGCTGCGGCAGCAGGGCGGAACGCGCCTGCGGTACCGCTTCCTTGCGCGCCTGGTAGTCGGCGCGCGCGGCGGCCAGATCGGCGTTGTTGCGCATCGCCTCCATGTAGACGCCGAACAGGTCGACGCGGGTCGACAGCGCCGGCTGTTCGGCTCGCAGGCCGTGGCTGGTGCCCAGGGCGATGGCCAGCGCCAGCAGGCGAGCGAGGCTGGGGGTCCGTTTCAAGGTGAGTTTCCTCATGTTCCTGATCTGCGAAGTATCCGTCACTGCAGCGACCTGCGCAGGCGGCCGAGTGCGCCGGCGAAGAAGGCCGCGCCGATGGCCGCCAGGGCCAGCAGCTGCGGCCAGACGATGTCGACCCCGGCGCTGCGGAACAGCACGGCCTGGGCCAGCTGGACGAAGTGGGTGGTGGGTGCGGCCAGCATCACCTGCTGGACCGCTTCGGGCATGCTTTCGCGCGGGGTGACGCCGCCGGAGAGGATGTGCAGCGGAATCATCACCAGGATGGTCAGCAGGCCCAACTGCGGCATCGAACGCGCCACGGTGCCGAAGAAGATGCCCATCGAGGTGGTGGCGAACAGGTGCAGGGCGCAGGCGCCGATGAACAGCGCCAGCGAGCCCTGCAGGGGAATGTCGAGCCAGCCGCGCACCACGAAGGCCAGCGAGAAGGCGGCGGCGGCGAGCACCACCAGGCCCATCGCCCAGACCTTGCCGAGCATGATCTCGACGGGGGTGACCGGCATCACCAGCAGGTGCTCGATGGTGCCGTGCTCGCGCTCGCGGATCAGCGCCGCGCCGGTGAGGATGATCGCCAGCATGGTGATCTGGTTGACCACCTCGTTGACCGCGCCGAACCAGGCGCGGGTCAGGTTGGGGTTGAAGGCGGTGCGCACCACCGCCTCCACCGGCAGGGCCTCGGCGCTGCGGTAGCGCTGGACGAACTCGGCCACCTCGGCGGCGATGATCTGCTGGATGTGCCCGGCGCCGGTGAACGCCTGGCTGACCTGGGTGGCGTCGACGTTGAGCTGGATGGCTGGCCGGCGCCCGGCCAGCAGGTCCTCCTGGAAGCCCGGCGGGATGTTCAGGGTGAAGGTGTAGCGGCCGTCGTCCATGCCGCCGTCCATCTGCGCGTGGTCGATGTACACCGGCGGCACGAAGTAGGGCAGCTGGAAGGCGTTGAGCAGGCGCTGCGAGACCGGCGAGCGGTCCTCGTCGACCACCGCGATGGTGGCTCGGTGCGGCGCCTCGGGGATGGCGGTGGCGCTGGAGTAGATCGCCAGGGTGAAGGAGTAGACGATCAGTACCACCAGCGCCGGGTCGCGGTACAGGCTGCGCAGTTCCTTGAGGCCGAGCTGGAGGATGTTGGACAGGGCGCGCATGTCACTTCTCCTGCTTGCGCAGGCCGGCGACGCTGGCCAGGGTCAGCAGCGGGATGGCCAGCAGCAGCGGGAGGAAGGAGGGCAGCAGCTCGCCCAGGTCCAGCGCCTTGGAGAACACTCCGCGGCTGATGATCAGGAAGTGGCTGGTCGGGTACAGCTGGCCGATGAAGGCGCTGGCGCCCTCCAGCGCCGACACCGGGTGGGTCAGCCCGGAGAACTGGATGGCCGGCAGCAGGGTGGCGATGGCGGTGCCGAAGATCGCCGCGATCTGGCTGTGCAGGATCGACGACATCAGCAGGCCCAGGCCGGTGGAGCAGACGATGTACAGCAGCGCGCCGAGGCTCAGGGTCAGCAGGCTGCCCTTGAGCGGGATGCCCATGACGAACACGGCGAGCAGCACCATGGTGAAGAAGTTGATCATGGCCAGGCCGACGTAGGGCAGCTGCTTGCCGAGCAGGAACTCCAGGCGGGTGGTCGGCGTGACGTAGAAGTTGGTGATCGAGCCCAGCTCCTTCTCGCGCACCACGCCGAGGGCGGTGAGCATCGCCGGGATCATCATCAGCAGGATCGGGATCATCGCCGGCACCATCGCCGGCAGGCTCTGCACGTCGGGGTTGTAGCGGTAGCGGATGGCCACCTCGGCCGGCTGGGTCGCGTCGACCCCGGCCTCGCGGGCCAGCTCCTGCAGGTAGCTGGCGTGCAGGCCCTGCACGTAGCCCTTGACGGTGTCGGCGCGCACCGGCATGGCGCCGTCGATCCAGAACGCCACCTGCGGGCGGTCGCCGCGCTTGAGGTCGCGGCCGAAGCCGGGCGGGATCTCGATGGCCAGGCTGATCTCGCCGCTGCGCAGGCGCCGGTCCAGCTCGGCGTGGCTGGCCAACGGCGCCTGCTCGATGAAGTAGCGCGAGCCGGCGATGTTCTGCAGGTAGCTCTGGCTGGTGGTGGTCTGGTCGCGGTCGAGCACCGCGTAGCTGAGGTTCTCCACGTCGAAGCTGACGCCGTAACCCATGATGAACATCAGCAGCACGGTGCCGAGCGTCGCCAGCAGGGCGCGCACCGGGTCGCGGCGCAGTTCCATGGACTCGCGGCGACTGTAGCTGAGCAGGCGCCGCAGGCTGAAGCGCGCGTGCTGTTCGGCGCTGCCGGCGACCTTGCGCGGCGCCGCGCGGGGCGCGCTGTCCGCGTTCGCCTGCGGTTCTTCGGTGTCGGCCTGGGCATCCTCCAGATAGGCGATGAAGGTCGCCTCCAGGGTCGGCAGGCCGCGCTTTTCCATCAGCGCCTGCGGCGTGTCGCTGTCCAGCACCCGGCCTGCGTGCATCAGCGAGATGCGGTCGCAGCGCAGCGCCTCGTTCATGAAGTGGGTGGAGATGAAGATGGTAACCCCTTCCTCGCGCGACAGCTGGATCAGCAGTGCCCAGAAGCCGTCGCGGGCGATCGGGTCGACGCCCGAGGTGGGTTCGTCGAGGATCAGGATCTCCGGCTGGTGGATCACCGCCACTGCCAGCGACAGGCGCTGGCGCACGCCCAGCGGCAGGTTGTCGGGCAGGCTGTCGAGTTCGTCCTGCAGCTCGAAACGCTCGAGCATCTCGCGGATGCGCGCCTGGCGGCGTTCGGCCGGTAGGTGGAACAGGCGGGCGTGCATCTCGAGGTTCTGCAGCACGCTCAGCTCGCTGTACAGCGAGAAGGCCTGCGACATGTAGCCGACGCGCTGGCGGGTCTGCAGGTCGTGCGGGTCCACCGGCTTGCCGAACAGCAGCGCTTCGCCCGCGCTGGCCGGCAGCAGGCCGGTGAGCATCTTCATGGTGGTGGTCTTGCCGCAGCCGTTGGAGCCGAGAAAGCCGAAGATCTCCCCGCGTTCGATGCGGAAGTTCACCCGGTCGACCGCCACGAAGTCGCCGAAGCGCATGCTCAGGCCGTGCGCCTCGATGGCGATGCTGTCGTTGTGCTGGCGCGGCGGGATCACCAGCGCCTGGTGGTGCTGGCGCCGCTCCTCCGGCAGCAGGCGGATGAAGGCCTGCTCCAGGTTGTCGCTCCGCGTGCGTTCGAGCAGTTCGACCGGCGTGCCGGTGGCCAGCACCCGGCCGGCGTCCATCGCCACCAGGTGGTCGAAGCGCTGCGCCTCGTCCATGTAGGCGGTGGCCACCAGCACGCTCATCTGCGGGCGGCCGGCACGGATGCGCTCGATCAGCTCCCAGAACTGGTTGCGCGACAGCGGATCGACGCCGGTGGTCGGCTCGTCGAGGATCAGCAGGTCGGGGTCGTGGATCAGCGCGCAGCACAGGCCGAGCTTCTGCTTCATGCCGCCGGACAGCTTGCCGGCCGGGCGGTCGAGGAAGGGGTGCAGGCCGGTGCTGCGGGTCAGCTCGTCGATGCGCCAGCGCCGCTCCTCGCGGGCCTGGCCGAACAGGCGGGCGAAGAATTCGAGGTTCTCGCGCACCGTGAGAGTGGGATAGAGGTTCCTGCCCAGGCCCTGCGGCATGTAGGCGATGCGCGGGCACACCGCGCGGCGGTGGTCCTTGTCGGCCATGTCGCCATCGAGCACCTCGACGCGCCCCTGCTGGATCTGCCGGGCGCCGGCGACCAGCGCCAGCAGGCTGGACTTGCCGACCCCGTCCGGGCCGATCAGGCCGACCATGCGCCG
The DNA here is from genome assembly GCF_904426495.1 of Pseudomonas sp. OF001. NCBI lineage: Bacteria > Pseudomonadati > Pseudomonadota > Gammaproteobacteria > Pseudomonadales > Pseudomonadaceae > Pseudomonas > Pseudomonas sp. OF001. Next base: position 26,361 of record NZ_CAJGBM010000021.1, read on the forward strand.
GGCGGGAATTGCCAGACCGATGCCGTCCAGGGCATGGGTCTTGCCGTAGACGAGGCTGACGTTGTCCAGCCGGGCGACGCGCTCCTCAGTCATTGGCCGGCATTCGCGTTCAGCTGCAGGTGGGCGGGCCACTGGGCCTCAGGCGCGAGCTTGAGGTAGGCCATGCCGGGCAGGCCGGTCTTCACCTGGTCCTGGTGCTTGCGCAGCAGTTCCGGGTCGATGCGCGCCTTGACCCGGAACATCATCTTTTCCCGTTCGCTGGCGGTCTCCACGGTCTTGGGGGTGAACTGGGCGACGCTGGCGACGTAGCTGACCCTGGCCGGGATGACGAACTGCGGCGCGGCATCCAGCACCACGCGCACCTCGCTGCCCAGCGCCACCAGGCCGGCCTGGCGCTCGGGCAGGAAGAAGGTCATGTACACGTCGGCCAGGTCGACCAGGTTGAGCAGCTTGCCGCCGGCGCCGAGCACCTCGCCGGGCTGGGCGATGCGGTACTGCACGCGGGCCACGCGGTCGATCTTCAGCGCGCTGTCGTCGATGTCCGCCTGCAGGCGGGTCACCGTGGCCTTGGCGGCCTCGACGGCGGATTCGGCTTCGATCACTTGCGAGCGGGCCGCCTCGATGGCGGCCTGGTCGGACAGTACCCGGGCCCGCGCCGCGGCCAGCGCCGCCTGGGCGCCCTGCAGGGCGGCGAGGTCGTCGTCGAGCTGCTGCAGGGCCATGGCGTTGCGCTTGACCAGCGCCGCGGTGCGCTGGTGGCGCTTCTGCGCGGCGGTCAGCTCGGCCTGGCGCTGCAGCACCACCGCCGCGGCGGTGGCCTTCTCGCTCTCGCGCTGGGCGACCAGGGCGTGGGCGGTGTGGATGGCGTTCTGCGCCTGGCGCACCTGGGCCTGGGCCTGGCTGAGCTGCGCCTGCAGCACCGTGGTGTCCATGCGCGCCAGCACCTGGCCGGGCTGGACGAAGGCGCCCTCGTCGACCTCGATGGCGGCGATGCGCCCGGCCAGCTTGGTGGCCACGTCGATCTCGGTGGCCTCGATGCGCCCGTTGCCGCTGACGAAGCTCTCGCCGAGGCCCTTGGGCTGCAGCCCCTGCCAGACCAGCCAGCCGGCGCCGGCCAGCGCCGCGAGGAGAATGCCGCGGGCGATCCATTTGCGTTGATTCATCTCGTCCATCCGTTTGCGAGGGCGCTTCCTCTATATATCAGACCAGCCGTGCATTGCCTATCGCTCAAGCGGACTATCCGCAGCGCCCCGGCCTGTGGACGCTGCATCAGCTGCGCCGGCGCCGCCGCAGTTGCCAGCCCAGGCGCAGGTCGTCGAACACCGGCACCAGCGCCAGGGTCAGCAGCAGGGCCGCCAGCGGTACGGTGACGAGAAAGCCGAAGTGCTGGAAGCCGAAGGCGCCGCTGACTCCGCCGGTGAAGAAGCAGCCGACCAGCAGGGCATTGATGCGCAGGCGCTCGCGGTTGGCGCGTACCGGCGCCTGGTCCGGGCGCTCGTGGCGGTTGACGTAGAGCGCCTTGCCCAGCTCGATGCCGATGTCGGTGATCATCCCGGTGACGTGGGTGGTGCGGATCTCGGCGTTGGAGAGTTTGGTGATGATGGCGTTCTGCAGCCCCATGATGAAGCACAGCAGCATTACCGTCAGCGGCACGAAGAAGCCGGGAATCTCCATCAGCCGCGCCCCCAGCACGCCGAAGCACAGCAGCAGGCAGGCCTCGAGCAGCAGCGGCAGGGCGAACTGGCCGTGCAGGCGGCGCCGGCGCGAGAAGTTGATCAGCAGGGTGGAGGTGATGGCCCCGGCGACGAAGGACAGCAGGCCGCCGATACCGCCGAGGGCCAGGTCGCTGGCGCCGAGCACCAGGTTGTCGGCCACCGAGGAAAGGATGCCGGTCATGTGCGAGGTGTACTGCTGCACGGCGATGAAGCCGCCGGCGTTCGCCGCCCCGGCGATGAACGCCAGGCACAGGCCGAGCTGGCGATTGCTCTGCCGGGAACGGCGGCGATCGGTGAGGCGGCGGGCGTACTTGATCGGCATGGCTCCGGGGAATCCCTCCGTCCGGGCTGCGGGGTAAGTGGCCGGATTATACGGCCGGCTTGCAGTCGCGTGGTGAGCTGGTTGGGCCTGGCGATCCAGCGGCAGTGGCGAGTGGGGGGCAGGCAGCCATTTTATCAGGCGTCACTTAACATAATGAATTGTGATCGCCCATATTGGCATCACCTGCACGCTTCACCGGTCAACAGAAGGACGCATTGATCGCGCGCGCCCATCGTCGATCCGCGGCGCCTGGCGTGGGCGCTGGCAAAGCCCGTGCCGCTGGCTAGATTCAAGAGGTCGCCGCCGAGGGCTTCGGCCCGGAGAGTCCCATGAGCACGTTCAAGATCGCCTGCCCGCCCTCACTGTTCGACAGCTTCATCCTCGAACACGCGATGATCGATCTGGCCAGCACCGACTTCACCAACGTGGCCGCCGTGGTGACGGCGGCGGACGAGGCGCGCGAGGTGCTGGCCCGGATCGCCCATACCGGTTTCCCGATCCCGCTGTTCGTCGCCCTGCGGCCGGGCGAGGCGGTGCCGGAGGACATCCTGTCGCGCATCGCCGGCACGCTGCAGGTGGGCAAGGGCGAGCGCCATTTCAACGGCAAGCGCATCGCCCAGGCGGCCGAGACCTACGCGCAGAAGCTCTACCCGCCGTTCTTCAGGGCGCTCAAGGAGTACGTGAAGACCGGCAACGTGGCCTTCGACTGCCCAGGGCACCAGGGCGGGCAGTTCTTCCGCGGGCATCCGCTGGGGAGGGCGTTCTTCGAGTTCTTCGGCGAGAACGTGTTCCGCGCCGACCTGTGCAACGCCGACGTCAAGCTCGGCGACCTGCTGATCCACGAGGGGCCGGCCCGCGACGCGCAGATGAACGCCGCGCGCATCTACAACGCCGACAAGACCTACTTCGTGCTCAACGGCACCTCGACCTCCAACAAGGTGGTTACCAGCGCGCTGCTGGCCAAGGACGACCTGGTGCTGTTCGACCGCAACAACCACAAGTCCATCCACCTCGGCGCGCTGATCCTCTGCGGCGCCAGGCCGGTGTACCTGGAGACGGCGCGCAACTGCTACGGCTTCATCGGCGGCATCGATGCGCACTGCTTCGACGAGCAGTACATCCGTGCGGCGATCGCCGAGGTCGACCCGGACAGGGCACAGCAGGAGCGGCCGATCCGCCTGGCGGTGATCCAGCTCGGCACCTACGACGGCACCATCTACGACGCCCGCCAGGTGGTGGAGAAGATCGGCCGGCTGTGCGACTACATCCTGTTCGACTCGGCCTGGGTCGGCTACGAGCAGTTCATCCCGATGATGCACGACAGCTCGCCGCTGCTGCTCGACCTGGGGCCGGACGACCCGGGGCTGTTCGTCACCCAGTCGGTGCACAAGCAGCAGGCGGGCTTCTCGCAGTCGTCGCAGATCCACAAGAAGGACCGTCACATCAAGAGCCAGCCGCGCTACTGCAACCACAAGCGGCTGAACAACGCCTACATGATGCATGCCTCGACCAGCCCCTTCTATCCGATCTTCGCGGCGCTGGACGTCAACGCGCAGATGCACGACGGCCTGGCCGGGCGCAACCTGTGGCGCGAGTGCATCAGGAACGGCGTGGAGGCGCGCAAGCTGATGCTGCGCACCTGCAAGTACATCAAGCCGTTCATTCCGGCGCAGGTGGACGGCCGCCCGTGGGCCGAGCACGAAACCGAGATGATCATCGACGACCTGCGCTTCTTCAAATTCCGGCCGGAGGACCAGTGGCACGACTTCGCCGGCTACGCCAGGGACCAGTACTACGTCGATCCGTGCAAGATGCTGCTGACCACCTTCGGCATCGACCCGACCACGGGGGGCTATGCCTCGCTCGGCGTACCGGCCGCGGTGCTCGCCCACTACCTGCGCGCCAACGGCATAGTGCCGGAGAAGGCCGACCTCAACTCGATCCTGTTCCTGCTCACGCCCTCGGACAACTTCGCCAAGCTGCAGCACCTGGTGGCGCATATCGCCCAGTTCGAGCGCCATATCGACCACGACAGCCCGCTGAGCGAGGTTCTGCCGGCCATCCATGCCGCGCACGAGAAATACGCCGACTACACGCTGCGCCGGTTGTGCCTGGAAATGCACGATTTCTACAGGCGCCACGCGATGAACAAGCTGCAGAAGCAGATGTTCCGCAAGCAGCACTTCCCCCGCCAGGCGCTGACGCCCTGGGAGGCCAACCAGCATCTGCTGCGCAACAACGTGGAGCTGGTGTCGCTGGCCGAGATCGACGGGCGCATCGCCGCCGAAGGGGCGCTGCCCTATCCGCCGGGAGTGCTCTGCGTGGTGCCGGGCGAGGTGTGGGGCGGTGCGGCGCTGCAGTATTTCCTGGCGCTGGAGGAGGGCGTCAACGCGCTGCCCGGCTTCGAGCCGGAAATCCAGGGCGTCTACCTGCAGCGCGAGGCGGACGGACGCAAGCGCGCCTACGGCTACGTGATCAAGACCTAGGGCTGGGGCAGAGTGCCAGCCGGTGCTCGACGTGCAGCGGGCCAGCCAGCTCGCTGGCGGCGTAGGTGCTGTAGTGCAGTTCGTGGATAGGTAGCGCCAGCGGCTCGGCGTCGGCGAACCCGCCCAGCCGTTGCTGCAGGGCCTGCCGCGGCACGGCGCGGGCGTACAGGCCGACCGTCAGGTGCGGATGATAGGGTGCCTGGCGGATTTCCGCGCTGTGCGCTGCCAGCGCTGCGCGCAGGGCCCCCAGGCGCCGGTCGGGATCACCGACGGTGAGGAAGGGTGCGCTGGCGTAGCTGTCCAGGCCGCCGATCTGCAGCTCGAAGGGGCGAGCCGCCAGCCGGCGCAGTGTATCGAACTGGGCGGAGAGGCGTTCGCCTGGGAAGTCGTCGTCGAAGCGCGCGGCCTCGGCCGGAAAGCCGCAGACGAACAGGGTGATATGCGCCTGGCGCCGGTAGTCTCCATGCAGCCAGGCGCCCAGATGCGCGCGCGCCCGTTCGAGGCGGGCGAGGATGCGCGGGCAGTCGACCGGCAGGGTCCACACGCCATAGCGGGTGCGGCCGCGGTGCCACTCCGGATAGTCGCGCCGCTCGCAGGCGATGCTCTGCTCCGGGGCGTGCAGCGGGTCGGAGAAGCGCACCTCAGGCCAGCGGCGCCAGCAGGGCGTCGAGGTCCGCCTCGCTCAGCGTCCATTCACCCTGGCCGCCGCCTTCCAGCACGCTGCGGGCGAGACTGGCCTTGTTCTGCTGCAGCTGCTGGATCTTCTCCTCGACGCTGCCGCGGGCGATCAACCGGTAGACGAACACCGGCTTGTCCTGGCCGATGCGGTAGGCGCGGTCGCTGGCCTGGGCCTCGGCGGCCGGGTTCCACCAGGGGTCGAAGTGGATCACCGTGTCGGCGGCGGTCAGGTTGAGGCCGGCGCCGCCGGCCTTGAGGCTGATCAGGAACACCGGCACCTGGCCACCCTGGAACGCCTCTACCGGCGCGCGGCGGTCCTGGGTGGCGCCGGTGAGCTTGGCGTAGGCGATCTTGCGCGCCTTCAGTTCGGCTTCGATCAGGCCGAGCATGCTGGTGAACTGCGAGAACAGCAGCACGCGGCGGCCCTCGGCGATCAACTCCTCGAGCATCTCCAGCAGCGCAGTGAGCTTGCCGGAGTCGGCGCTGGCGTGTTCGGCGCCCTCGTCGCCGAGCAGGCGCAGGTCGCAGCAGGCCTGGCGCAGGCGCAGCAGCGCTTCGAGGATCACCAGCTGGCTGCGGCCGAGGCCGAGGCGCTGGATCTCGGCGCGCACCTTCTGGTCCATGGCCAGGCGCAGGGTCTCGTAGCGGTCGCGCTGCACGTCGGTCAGCTCGATGCGCTGGGTGATCTCGGTCTTCGGCGGCAGCTCGCGGGCCACCTGCTCCTTGGTGCGGCGCAGCAGGAAGGGCTTGACCCGCGCCACCAGGTGGGCGAGGCGCAGCGCATCGCCGCGCTTCTCGATCGGCGTGCGGTAGACCCGGGTGAACGCCTTGCTGTCGCCCAGCCAGCCGGGCATCAGGAAGTTGAACAGCGACCACAGCTCGCCGAGGTGGTTCTCCAGCGGCGTGCCGGTCAGGCACAGGCGCTGGTCGGCCATGAGCTGGCCGGCGGCCTGGGCGGCGCGGCTGCGCGGGTTCTTGATGTTCTGCGCCTCGTCGAGGATCAGCAGGTGCCAGTGGCGGCCATGCAGCTGCTTGAGGTCGCGCGGCAGCAGGGCGTAGGTGGTCAACACCAGATCGCTCTGCTCGATCTGCGCGAACAGCGCCTTGCGCCGGGCGCCGTGCAGGGCCAGCACGCGCAGCTCGGGGGCGAAGCGCGCCGCCTCGTCCTGCCAGTTGGGGATCAGGCTGGTGGGCATGACGATCAGCGCCGGGCTGGTCAGCCGGCCGGCCTGCTTCTCGGCGAGGATGTGTGCCAGGGTCTGCAGCGTCTTGCCCAGGCCCATGTCGTCGGCGAGGATGCCGCCAACCTTGAGTTCGCGCAGGGCCTGCAGCCAGGCCAGGCTGTGCTGCTGGTAGTCGCGCAGTTCGGCGCGCAGACCGGCCGGGGTGGCCACCGGCTGCTGCGGCAGCTCCTGCAGGCGGCGGGCGAACTCGCGCAAGCGCTCGCCGCCCAGCCAGTGCAGCGCCGGCACCTGCTCCAGGGCGGCCAGGCGCGCGGCGTCGGCGCGGCCCAGGCGCAGGCGTTCGCTCCAGATCGCGTCCTCGTCCTGCTCGGCGCGGAAGTACAGCTCGCCGAGGCTGGCCAACAGCGGCTTGAGGCGGCCGAAGGACAGGGCGACGCGGCGCCCGCCGTAGCTGCGCGGCAGCGGCACCAGCAGCTCCTCGTCGTCGCCGCGGCGGGCCAGCGCCTCGCCGGTCAGCAGCCAGGGCGAGTGGCGGATGGCGTGGAGCAGGATCGGCAGCAGGCTGACCTTCTCGCCGTCCACCTCGATGCCCATCTCCAGGTCGAACCAGTCGCCTTCCTCGACCTCCTCGATGCCGACGTGCCAGTCGCCGAGGGTCGCCAGGTTGAACTGGAAGTCCGGCTGCAGGCGGATCTGCCAGCCCTGTTCGCGCAACTGCGGCAGCTGCTCGCGGACGAAGTGCAGCCAGGCGGCATCGTCGGGCAGCTCGAAGGGCTCGCCGGCGCTTTCCGGCAGGGCCTCGCTGCGGCGCAGGGCGATGCTGAAGCCGCACGTGTTGAGCTGCTGGCGCAGCGCGGCCTCGACCTCCAGCTGGCGGGCGATGCGCAGCTGGCGGCGGGCATCGAGGCTGACCAGCCACTCCTTCTGCGCCACCCGGCCGAAGGTGACGTGGCCCTGGTAGTCGAAGGCCAGCGCGGCGCGGTGCTGGGTCTGCTCGATCATCCGCCCCTTGCGCGCGTCGTAGTGCACGCGCACGTGGCTGCCGAGGATCAGCCGCGGCTGCGGCGCCGCGGCGGGCAGGTCGATGATTTCCGGCGGGGCGTCGCGGTCGGGCACGCTATGCCCCTGCAGCTGCAGGCGCTCGAGGGTCAGCAGGGCGGCGACCACGTGCTTGCAGTTGTAGCCGACCGGGCAGCTGCAGCGGCCGTCGACGTCCCAGTGCGCGCCGCGGTCGATCAGGCGGATGCGCTGGCGGTAGCGCTGGCGGCCGGAGCCGCGGCACTCTGCGAGCAGCACGCCCTTCTCGAGGCCGTCGATCTGCGAGCGGTTGTCGAGGAAATAGTCGCGGCCACGGCTGTAGTCGCCGGTGCCGAAGGCCTGACGCCAGTCCTGTACGCGCAGTTGGTGGATGCTCAGGGTCATGGATGATCGGACCGGAAAGCCTCGGGCGGCTCCCGATCCGGCAGCCCGCCCCGACGGCTCACCCCAGTCGACGCTCCCACAGTTCGGCGGCGCGCTGGAAGGCGGCCTCACGCTCCAGGCCCAGGCCACGCAGGGCGAGGGCCATGGTGGCGAGCACGGCCAGGCGGCCGTAGGCGTCCTCGGCCTCGCCGCACCAGAAGGCGGCCAGGTGCTCGGGGTCGAGGCTGGCCGGCTTGACGTGACGCTGCGCCGACAGCGCCGGCCATTCCTCGTCCCACGCCTGGCCGGTGGTGGTGCCGAACAGGTGGGTGTCGACGTCGGGATTGACCTCGATCTCGCCGCCATCGCCCTTGATGACGATGGCGTGGTCGCCGAGCAGCACGCTGGCCTCGCGGTGGATGGCCTGGTAGCCGGGGTGGAAGATGCTCTGCAGCACGCAGCGCGCGCCCAGCGGGTTGAGCACGCGGGCCAGCGAGTGGATCGGCGAGCGCAGGCCGAGGGTGTTGCGCAGGTCGATCATGTGCTGCAGGCGCGGCATCCAGGCGCCCAGCGGGATAAAGGCGACATTGCCCAGGTCCAGGGCCTGGCCGACCTGCGCCCAGTCGCTGCAGCAGGGGATGTCCAGCCGGTCGAGCAGCTGCTCGCTGTACAGGCGCCCGGCGGTGTGTGCGCCGCCGCCATGCATCAGGATGCGCACGCCGCTGGCGGCCAGGGCCTTGGCCGCCAGCAGGTACCAGGGCAGGTGGCGCTTCTTGCCGGCGTAGCTCGGCCAGTCCAGATCGACCACGGTGGGCGGTGCGTTGAGGCGCTCGCGCACCGCCTCGGTGAAGCCGGCGATCTCCTCGGCGCTCTCCTCCTTGTGCCGCAGCAGCATGAGGAAGGCGCCGAGCTGCACCTCCTCGGCCTTGCCGTCGAGCAGCATGCCCATGGCCTCGCGGGCCTCCTCGCGGGTCAGGCTGCGCGCGCCGCGCTTGCCCTTGCCGAGGATGCGCACGAACTGCGCGAAGGGGTGTTCTGCGGGAGTCACCAGGGTCGGGGTCATATGCAATTGGTCGGTTTGGGCAGTCCGGCCAGCTTGGCGGCCAGTTTGGCGGGAGTGCCGTGGAACAGTTGGTTGAGGTGCAGGCTGTTGCCCTTTTCCGGGCCGAGCTGCTGGGCGGTGTAGCGGATCAGCGGGCGGGTGGCCGGCGACAGCTGGAATTCGGCATAGAAGCGCTGCAGCAGTTCGAGGATTTCCCAGTGCGCCGCGCCCAGCACGATCTGCTCGCGCGCGGCCAGCGCCTCGGCCACCGCCGGGTTCCAGTCGTCCAGCGCGACCAGGTAGCCGTCCTTGTCCAGGGCGATGTCCTTGCCGTCTACGGTGATCATGCTCATAGCCAGCTGTTGGTCCGCTCGAAACGCAGGGTCAGCTCGACGAAGCCGGGGTAGTCGAGCGGGTGGACGAACTCCGGCGCGGCGATGCCGCGGGCCTGGAGGTCCTCGGCGAGGGCGAACAGCCGGCGGTCGGCCGGCAGCGCGCGCAGCACCTCGAACGGCTGCGAGCCGGGTTGCAGGGCGTAGACGGCGTCGCCGCAGAGCAGCAGGCCATCGCCCGGGCCGAGCAGGCGCAGGCAGCTGGCGCCGCTGGTGTCGGCGAACGGCGAACGGGAAAGCAGGTGCAGGGTGGCCATCAGAGGGTGATCACCAGGTCGTGATGGTTGAGCAGGGCAGGCAGTTCGGCGTCGGGCAGCTCGGTGACCGGCAGGGCGAGCTGCCGGGCGGTGAGGCCGCGGTGCTGCAGGTCGCTGGCGGCGACGTACAGCGCCTCGACCCCGAACAGCGGCAGCGCCTGCAGGTTGGCGGTCAGGTCCTTCTGCTCGATGGCTTTCGGGTGCTGGCCGCTGTGCAGCTGGAACACGCCGTCGTCGAGAAACAGCAGGCTGATCGGCAGGTCGAAGGCGCCGCCGGCCAGGGCGATGTCCAGCGCCTCGCGGGCGGCCGGGCCGTTCCACGGCGAGCGGCGGCAGATCAGCAGCAGGGATTTGGCCATCTCAGTCCCCTCCGAAGCAGATCAGGCGGTCGGCGTCCTGGGCCGCCTCGTGCAGCTGGCCGAGACCGGACAGCTCCCAGGGCGCCTCCAGGTTGTGGCTGGCGCGGCCGTAGCGCTGCGCTTCTTCCGCGTTCAGCACGCCGCGGCGCAGGGCGGCGGCGATGCACACCACGCCATCCAGCTGGTGCTCGGTGACGAAGGCGCGCCAGGCGGCCGGCAGGTCCAGCTCGTCCTGGGCGCTGACCGTCAGCGCGGAAGCCAGCTGTACGGCATCCTGATAGACGAACAGGCGGACGATCTCGTGGCCGCCAGCCAGCACCGCCTCGGCAAAACGCAGGGCACGGCGGCTGGACGGGGCATGGGGCGGGGCGAACAGGGCGATGGCGAATTTCATCTGGAGCGGCCTGGCAACAATGCCGCACATGATAAACGCAAACGAAAGAGCCCGCCAAAAGGCGGGCTCCATGGAGTGCACGGCAGGGTGGGATCAGTCGTCGCTGCCCATGATGCCGAAGATCTGCAGCAGGCTGATGAACAGGTTGTAGATCGACACATACAGGCTGATGGTCGCCATGATGTAGTTGCGCTCGCCGCCGTGGATGATCTCGCTGGTCTGGTAGAGGATCGCCGCCGAGGAGAACAGCACGAAGCCGGCGCTGATCGCCAGTTGCAGGCCGCTGATCTCGAACAGCCAGGCGGCCAGCATGGCGCCGAGCAGGACGAAGAAGCCCACGGTGATGAAGCCCGACAGGAAGCTCATGTTCTTGCGGGTGGTCAGCACGTAGGCCGACAGGCCGCCGAACACGATGGCGGTCATGGTGAAGGCGCTGACGATCACGTCGGCACCGTTGGCCATGCTCAGGTAGCGATCGAGGATCGGGCCGAGGGTGTAGCCCATGAAGCCGGTCAGGGCGAAGGTGCTGAGCAGGCCCCAGCCGGAGTTGCGCAGCTTCACGGTGAGGAAGAACAGGCCGTAGAAGCCGACCAGGGTGATCAGGATGCCCGGGTGCGGCACATGGGCCTGCTGCGCGGCGAAGGCCACCAGGCCGCTGAAGCCCAAGGTCATCGCCAGCAGGGCGTAGGTGTTGCGCAGGACCTTGCTGGTCTCGATCTGGTCGACCTGCGTGCCCTGCAGGACATAGGGTTGTTCGCGCATTGTGCTTTCCTCCTGGACATGCAACGTCCGCCAGATTGGCGGGATGCCCGAATCTTAGCAAAGCCGGACGCCGCGCCAAGAAACAGAGTTTGACAGTCTGTTTCGATCGGGTAGTATTGCCGCCCGTTGTGGAAGCGTGGCCGAGTGGTTTAAGGCAGCGGTCTTGAAAACCGCCGACGGGCAACTGTCCTAGAGTTCGAATCTCTACGCTTCCGCCATCTATTCAGCACAAAGCCCCGGTTTCCGGGGCTTTGTCGTTTCTGGGCTTTGCTGTTCCCCCATCTGTTCATCTCGTGGTTGCATGCTGGCCTTGGTCCGTCTTCTGCATCGACGTCCAAGGCCCGGCGCGGTATCTACATGATCTCCGGTCGGTTGACGGTCGATGCGCCGAACTCGCCATGCACCAGATCGAAGCTTCCTACGGGATCTACCTGTCGCTGTATCAGGTCGCCATCGGCAGCGAAGGGGAGAACAACGTCTACAAGCAGTGGTCCTGGCAAGTTCAGGCCGCTCCGTCCGCCATGGCCGATTCAGGCTCAATTAAGCAGCGCTGGTTAGAGTGAACCCATCGAAAGCCACTCACTCCCCAGGAGATCGAAGATGAAAAAACTCACTGCCCTGCTTGCCACCGCCCTGATCGCCGCCACCGCCGGTGTAGCCCAGGCCCGCGACCTCGGCCCGGACGAGGCGCTGAAACTGCGCGATGCGGGTACCATCATGTCCTTCGAGAAGCTCAACGAAGCCGCCATCGCCAAGCACCCGGGTTCCGCCGTCGAGGAAACCGAGCTGGAAGAGGAGTACGGCCGCTACGTCTACCAGGTCGAACTGCGTGACGCCCAGGGCGTGCAGTGGGACCTGGAGCTGGATGCCACCAACGGCCAGATCCTCAAGGACCACCAGGACGACTGATGATCAAGACCACGCCCTTCATCGCCGGATTGACCCTGTGCCTGATCGCCTCGGCGCAGGCCCGCGATCTCGACCAGGACGAGGCCCTGCGCCTGCGCCAGGAGGGCGTGATCCAGCCGCTGCAGCAGTTGCTGCAGCAGGCCATGCAGCGCTACCCCGGCGCACGCCTGCTGGAGGCCGAGCTGGAGGAGGAGGACGACCAGTACGTCTACGAGGTCGAGCTGCTCACCGACGGCGGTCAGGTGCGCGAACTGGATCTGGATGCGGTCACGGGCCGCATCCTCAAGGACGAGGAGGACGACTGATGCGCCTGCTGCTGGTGGAAGACAACGTCGCCCTCGCCGACGAACTGCTGGCCGATCTCGGCCGCCAGGGCTACGCCGTGGACTGGCTGGCCGACGGCCGCGATGCTCTGGTGCAGGGCGCTACCGAACCCTACGACCTGGTGGTTCTCGACCTCGGCCTGCCCGGCATGCCGGGGCTCGAGGTATTGCGTCGCTGGCGCGCCGACGGCCTGGCCATCCCGGTGCTGATCCTCACCGCGCGCGGCAGCTGGGCCGAACGCATCGACGGCCTCAAGGCCGGCGCCGACGACTACCTGAGCAAGCCGTTCCACCCCGAGGAGCTGGCCCTGCGCATCCAGGCGCTGCTGCGCCGCGCCCACGGCGTGGCCAACCAGAGCGAGCTGAAGGCCGCCGGCCTGGTTCTCGACGAGGCGCGCCAGTGCGTGCGCCGCGGCGACGAGGAGATTTCCCTGAGCGGCGCCGAATTCCGCCTGCTGCGCTACTTCATGCTGCATCCCGGGCAGATCCTCTCCAAGACCCAGCTCACCGAGCACCTCTACGATGGCGAGAATGAGCGCGAGTCCAACGTCATCGAAGTGCACGTCAACCACCTGCGCCGCAAGCTCGGCCGCGGCGTGATCGAGACCCGTCGCGGCCAGGGCTACCGTTACGCCGGCGACGCGGAGCAGGACGGGTGAGGTCGCTCCAGAGCCGCCTCGGCCTCGGCCTGACGGCGACCCTGACGGTCGTCATGCTCGCCCTGCTGCAGGGCAGCCTGTGGCTGCTCGACAGCGGCCTGCGCCGCTACCACGAGAGCAACCTGCAGGACGAGGCGGAGACCCTGCTGATCGCCCTGGTGCGCGGCGAGGAGGGCGTGCAGCTGGACGAGCGGCGCCTGCACCCGGCCTATCAGCGGACCTTTTCCGGGCGCTATTTCCGCATCGACTTCGCCGAGGATGTCTGGCGTTCGCGTTCCCTGTGGGACAGCGAGCTGCCGCGCCCGCCACGCAAGGGGCTGGCGCCGGGGCTGGAGGACGGCATCGAGGGCCAGCGCCTGCTGGTCTATCGCGGCGACTTCCGCCGCTTCGGGCAGAACTTCTCCATCAGCGTGGCGCAGGACTACAGCCCGGTGCTCGCCAGCCTCGCGCGCATCCGCTGGCTCGGCCTCGGCCTCGGTGCCGGCGGCCTGCTGCTGGCGCTGCTGCTGCAGTGGCTGACCGTACGCCGTGCGCTGGCGCCGCTGGAGCGGGTGCGCGCGCAGATCGCCGAACTGCAGGCCGGTCGCCTCGGCGCGCTGGACAGCGACGTGCCGCGCGAGCTGGAGCCGCTGGTGGGGCAGGTCAACCACCTGCTGCACCACACCGAGGAGACCCTCAAGCGCTCGCGCCACGCCCTCGGCAACCTCGGCCACGCGCTGAAGACGCCGCTCGCCGTACTGGTCAGCCTGGCCAACCGCGAGGAGCTGCGCGCCCAGCCGGAACTGCGTGCCACCCTGCGTGAGCAGCTGGAGCAGATCGAGCAGCGCCTGGCCCGCGAGCTGGGCCGCGCGCGTCTGGCCGGCGAGGCGCTGCCCGGCGCGCACTTCGACTGCGCCACCGAGCTGCCCGCGCTGTGCACAACCCTCAGGCAGATCCATCCGCACGTCGACATCGACTGGCAGGCGCCGGAGGGACTGCGCCTGCCATGGGACCGCGAGGACCTGCTGGAGGCGCTCGGCAACCTGCTGGACAACGCCTGCAAGTGGGCCGACAGCGCCGTGCAGGTCAGCGCCGGCGCGGATGGCGAAGGCTACTGGCTGTGCGTCGAGGATGACGGCCCGGGCATCGCGCCGGAGCAGCGCGAGGTGGTGGTCGCCCGTGGCAGCCGTCTCGACGAGCAGGTGGCCGGCCATGGCCTGGGCCTGGCCATCGTCCGCGACATCGCCCAGGCCTGCGGGGGCAGCCTGAGTCTGGAGGACAGCGCCGAACTCGGCGGGCTGTGCGCGCGCCTGCGCCTGCCGCGTCGCGCGCTCGCGTGACTTGTAGGGGCGAATTCATTCGTCCCTAAGCAGGCCCTTGCGGGCCCTGCTGCGACCAAGTGTCTCGCTCGGTCTTTTGTCATACCTGGGGGAGTATGATGGCCACAGCCCGCACGCCAGCGGTGTTCCGCACAGCGACTAGAGTGGATTACTGGTCGCCACCGGACCGCCGGATTGGCGTCCGCAGGCTGAGGAGCTGTCGTCATGCCGCAAGTCCCCCCGCAGTCGCCGTGGCGCATCCCGCTGGTGCGTGAGATAGGCGTCATCCTGCTGGTCAAGCTGGCCATCCTGCTGACCATCAAGGCGGTCTGGTTCACCGAACCCATCGTGCCGGAAAACGGCACCGCCCGGGTCAGCGAGCGTCTGCTCGGCACCCCGCAAACCTCTCCCGCATCACCCGCATCCCTGAACGAGGAGGAGCCGAGATGATCTCGGAAGCCGTCGTCGACCTGTCGCGTCTGCAATTCGCCATGACCGCGATGTACCACTTCCTGTTCGTGCCATTGACGCTCGGGCTGGCCTTCCTGCTGGCGATCATGGAGTCGGTCTACGTGATGACCGGCAAACAGGTCTACCAGGACATGGTCAAGTTCTGGGGCAAGCTGTTCGGCATCAACTTCGCCCTCGGCGTCACCACCGGGCTGACCATGGAGTTCCAGTTCGGCACCAACTGGGCCTACTACAGCCACTACGTGGGCGACATCTTCGGCGCGCCGCTGGCCATCGAGGGGCTGATGGCGTTCTTCCTCGAGTCGACCTTCATCGGCCTGTTCTTCTTCGGCTGGGATCGGCTGTCGAAGGTGCAGCACCTGGCGGTGACCTGGCTGGTAGCGCTGGGTTCCAACCTGTCGGCGCTGTGGATCCTGATCGCCAACGGCTGGATGCAGAACCCGGTGGGCGCCGAGTTCAACTACCAGACCATGCGCATGGAGCTGGTGGACTTCGGCGCGCTGATCTTCAACCCGGTGGCGCAGGTCAAGTTCGTGCACACCGTGGCGGCCGGCTACGTCACCGGGGCGATCTTCGTGCTGGCGATCTCCAGCTGGTACCTGCTGAACAAGCGCGACCTGGGCTTCGCCCGCCGCTCGTTCGCCATCGCCTCGGCCTTCGGCCTGGCCTCGATCCTCTCGGTGATCGTCCTCGGCGACGAGTCCGGCTACGAGATCGGCGACGTGCAGAAGACCAAGCTGGCGGCCATCGAGGCCGAGTGGGAAACCCACCCGGCGCCGGCCGGCTTCACCCTGTTCGGCCTGCCCAACCAGGAGGAGATGCGCACCGACTACGCGGTGAAGATCCCCTGGGCGCTGGGCCTGATCGCCACCCGTTCGCTGGACGAGGAGGTCAAGGGCATCAAGGACCTGATCGTCGAGCACGAGGCGCGCATCCGCAACGGCATGACCGCCTACGCGCTGCTCGAGCAGCTGCGCGCGGGCGACCAGAGCAGCGCGACCATCGCCGCCTTCGAGGCGGTGAAGAACGATCTGGGCTACGGCCTGCTGCTGAAGAAGTACACCGCCAACGTGGTCGACGCCAGCGACGAGCAGATCCGGCTGGCCGCCAGGGACACCATTCCCCACGTGTTCAGCCTGTTCTGGAGCTTCCGCGCCATGGTCGCCTCGGGCTTCCTGATGCTGGCGCTGTTCGCCTGCGCCTTCTGGGCCTCGGCGCGCAAGAACGAGGAGTCCAAGCCCTGGCTGCTCAGGTGGGCGCTGCTCAGCCTGCCGCTGCCGTGGATCGCCGCGCAGACCGGCTGGTACGTGGCCGAGCACGGTCGCCAGCCGTGGTCGATCGGCGAGGTGCTGCCGACCCACCTGTCGGCCTCCAGCCTGAGCAGCGGCGACGTGTGGGGCTCGCTGATCGCCCTGATCGCCTTCTACAGCCTGCTGCTGGTGGTGGAGATGTACCTGATGATCAAGTTCGCCCGTCTCGGCCCGTCCAGCCTGCACACTGGCCGCTACCACTTCGAGCGCCAAGCCGACGCGCAAGCGATCAAGGCCTGAGGGGAGACCGCCATGTTCGATTACGAAACCCTGAAACTCCTCTGGTGGGTGCTGATCGGCGTGCTGCTGATCGGCTTCGCCCTCACCGACGGCTTCGACATGGGCGCCATGGCGCTGATGCCCTTCGTCGGCCGCACCGACAACGAGCGGCGGGTGGCGATCAACACCATCGCCCCGCACTGGGACGGCAACCAGGTGTGGTTCATCACCGCCGGCGGCGCGCTGTTCGCCGCCTGGCCGATGGTCTACGCGGTGGCCTTCTCCGGGCTGTACTGGGCGATGCTGCTGGTGCTGTTCGGCCTGTTCTGCCGTCCGGTGGGCTTCGACTACCGCAGCAAGCTGGAGAACCAGCAGTGGCGCAGCGCCTGGGACTGGGCGCTGTTCGTCGGCGGCGCTCTGCCTGCGCTGCTGTTCGGCGTGGCCTTCGGCAACCTGTTCCTCGGCCTGCCGTTCCGCCTCGACGAGCTGATGCGCTCGACCTACGAGGGCTCGTTCTTTGGTCTGCTGCATCCCTTCGCCCTGCTCGCCGGGGTGGTCAGCCTGAGCATGCTGTGCACCCACGGCGGCGCCTGGCTGATGATGCGTACCGACGCCGACCTGCACCAGCGCTCGCGCAAGGCCACCCAGCTGTGCGCGCTGGTGTACCTGCTGAGCTTCGCGGCGGCCGGCACCTGGCTGGTAATGGGCATCCAGGGCTTCAGCCTGGTCGGCGGCTTCGCCGATCTGGGCGCGGCGCTCAACCCGCTGCACAAGCAGGTGAGCCTGGACAACAGCGGCTGGCTGGGTAACTACGCCGCGTATCCGTGGACCCGCATCGCCCCGCTGGCGGGCCTGGCCGGCGGAGTGCTGGCGCTGCTCGGCGCGCTGTTCAATCGTGGCTTTGTGGCCTTCCTCGGCAGCAGCCTGGCCATCGTCGGCACCATCTGCACCGCGGGCTTCGCGCTGTTCCCCTTCGTGTTCCCGTCGAGCCTCGACCCGGCGTCGAGCCTGACCGTGTGGGACGCGGTGTCCAGCCACAAGACCCTGGGCATCATGCTGGTGGTGGCGGGCATCTTCGTGCCGCTGATCCTGCTCTACACCCTGTGGTGCTACACCCGCATGTGGGGCCGGTTGACCGACAAGACCATCGAGGCCAACCCGCACGGGCTGTACTGAGGCCGCGAACTGCAGCCGAGGCCGTAGGGTGCGCCATGCGCACCATGGGGCCACGGCGGTTTTCCGGTGCGCACGGCGCACCCTACTCGATCAGTGCCCACCTGGGCCAAGGAGAACGACAGATGTGGTACTTCGCCTGGATCCTCGGCGTGCTGCTGGCCTGCAGCTTCGGCATCATCAATGCCCTGTGGCTGGAAACCACCCAGAACCTCGACGAGGGCGATGCGGGTGACCGCTGAGCCCTGTCCCTGGCTGCAGCGCGGCATCAGCCGCGCCGGCTCCCTGCTGCTGGCAGCACCGCTGGCGCTGGTGCTGCTGATCCATCCCGCCGCCATGCTCGACGCCGAGGGCCGCTACAGCCACGGCCTGCTGATGCTGGTGATGTGGGGGATTTCCAGCGGCTTCATCCACGGCGTCGGCTTCGATCCGTACAGCCGCCTGTGGCGCAGCATCTTCCATCCGCTGGGCGGCTGGCTGCTGATGTGCCTGGGTTATGCGATTCTCTGGCAGACGCAGGGTTGAGCACCGCCTCGCGCCCCGGCATTCAACATCTCACCAGCTCCACCTGCCACCAGCCCGGCAGCAGCTCCCGGACCCTGGGCTGCGCGAAGCGGTCATCGAGCAGATGCACCACGCCCCGGTCGGCGGTGGTGCGGATGACCCGCCCGGCGGCCTGGACGACCTTCTGCATCCCCGGATACAGATAGGCGTAGTCGTACCCCATGGCCTGACCGAACATCTCCTGCATGCGCGCCTTGATCTCCTCGTTGATCGCGTTGACCTGCGGCAGGCCGAGGGTGGCGATGAAGGCGCCGATCAGGCGCCGGCCGGGCAGGTCGATGCCCTCGCCGAAGGCGCCGCCCAGCACGGCGAAGCCGATGCCGCGG
This sequence comes from Pseudomonas sp. OF001, assembly GCF_904426495.1. Classification (NCBI taxonomy): domain Bacteria; kingdom Pseudomonadati; phylum Pseudomonadota; class Gammaproteobacteria; order Pseudomonadales; family Pseudomonadaceae; genus Pseudomonas; species Pseudomonas sp. OF001. The sequence continues at coordinate 44,605 of NZ_CAJGBM010000021.1, forward strand.
GAGTGCTCGGTGAAGCCGTCGAGGAACGCCTGGCGCTCACCCTCGTCCATGCTGCGGGTCTGCGCGCTGGTGGGAATCTCCGGATGCAGCGTCGTGAACAGCTCGCGCACCTGCTGCAGGTAGGCATAGCTGCTGAAGAACGCCAGGTAGTTGCCCGGCCTGTCCCGATACTGTTCGGCGATGATCCGGCAGATCGGCGTCAGGCTCGTCGCGCGATGCTGGTAGCGGGTCGACAGGTTGCGCATGACCCTCACCTCCAGCTGCTCGGCAGCGAAGGGCGATTCCACCTCCAGCCAGCGGGTCTGCTCCGGCAGGCCGAGCAGATCGCGGTAGTAGTCGGCCGGACGCAGTGTGGCGGAGAACAGCGTGGTGCTGTGGGCGCTGGCGAAGCGCCCGGCGAGGAAAGGCGCCGGGACCACGTTGCGCAGGCAGAGCGTCGAGCGGGCGCGCGTTCCCGCGCCGGCATGGCGGCTGACGTCGAACAGCGAGTGCGGCCCCCAGGCCTCGGCGAGGCGGCAGAACTGCAGGGCGTCGAGGTAGAACTGCAGCAGGGCGCGGTCGTTGCCGTCGGGCTGGTCGGTCAGGTGATCGGTGATGGCGCTGACCGCCTTGTGCAGCGCGGCGACGAGCAGATCCGGTACGCTCGGCAGGATCCGGTAGTCGCTGTCCTGGTCGCGGTTGAGCTGGTTCCAGTGGCGGCCGACGCGCTCCAGCGGCCCTTTCAGCGCCGCCGGCGCCGACCTGCGCATCTCCATGAACACGTGCTGGTCCAGCTCGGCCGTGTACATGCCGCGCGCCCGCTCCACCAGGTTGTGCGCCTCGTCGACCAGCACCGTCACCCGCCAGTCGTTGAGCACGGTCAGGCCGTGGAGCAGGGCGCTGAGATCGAAGTAGTAGTTGTAGTCGCCGACCACCACGTCGACCCAGCGGCACAGCTCCTGGCTCAGGTAGTAGGGGCAGACCTGATGGGCGAGGGCGATCTCGCGCACCTCGCCCTGGGTCAGCCAGCGCCGTTCGAGCGCTGCCAGCCGCGCGCCGGGCAGGCGGTCGTAGAAGCCCCGGGCCAGCGGGCAGGACTCGCCGTGGCAGCTGCGCTCCGGGTGCTCGCAGGCCTTGTCGCGCGCCACGTGCTCGAGCACGCGCAGCGGCAGGTCGTCTTCCTGCTGGCGCAGGCTGGCCAGCGCATCCAGGGCCAGGCGCCGGCCGGGGGTCTTGGCGGTGAGGAAGAACAGGCGGTCGAGCTTTTGTCCGGGGAAGGCCTTGAGCTGCGGGAACAGGGTGGCGAGGGTCTTGCCGATGCCGGTGGTGGCCTGCGCCATCAGCGTCTGGCCGTCGCGGGCGGCGCGGTAGACGGCTTCGGCCAGCTGGCGCTGGCCGCGGCGGAACTCCGGCCAGGGGAAGCGCAGCCGTTCCAGGCTGGCGTCACGCGCCGTGCGGTGCGCCTCTTCCTGCTCTGCCCAGGTGATGAAGCGCCGGCACTGCAGGGCGAAGAAGGCTTCCAGCTCGGCCGCCGCGAAGCGCTCGCGCAGCACCGTTTCCTTCTGGGTCAGCACGTTGAAATACACCAGCGCCAGCTCGATCTCCGCGAGGCCGCGGTTCTGGCAGAGCAGCCAGCCATACACCTTGGCCTGCGCCCAGTGCAGCTGGCGGTGGTTGTCGGGGATGCGCGCGACGTCGCCGCGGTGGGTCTTGATCTCCTCCAGCAGGTTCTGCTCCGGGTCGTAGCCGTCGGCGCGGCCGCTGACCATGAGGCTCTGCCAGGCGCCGGCCAGCGGCAGCTCGGCCAGATAGTGCGGGCCGCGCCGCGCTACTACCGTCTGGTGCCCGGCGATGCCTTCCTGGGCGCTGGGCGAGGGAGTGAAGCGCAGGTCGAGATCGCCGGTCTTGGCGGTGAACTCGCACAGCGCGCGCACGGCGATGGCGTAGCTCATGCCTCGGCCCAGCTCACGTAGCAGACCTCGACCGGGATGCCGTGCTCGGCGGCGAAGGCCAGCCAGCGCTTCTGATTGTCCTGCAGGCGGTCGCCCGGGCCCTTCACCTCGATCAGCCGGTAGTGGCGCTCGGCGGGGTGGAACTGGATCAGGTCGGGCATGCCGGCGCGGTTGGCCCTGAGGTCGCGCAGCAGGCGCTCGCAGCAGGCGCGCAGGTGCGCGGCGGGGATGCAGGCCAGCGCCAGTTCGAGCAGCGCCTCGTCGAGCAGGTTCCAGAACACGAAGGGCGACTGGGTACCGAACTTGGTGCGATGCAGCTGGCGCATGTGCGCCCGGTAGCTGCCGTCGTCCAGACGCGCCAGGCAGGCGTCGAACAGCGCCCGGCGCCGCTCGTGGAAGTCGCTGCCGTACAGGTCGACCGGCCCGCTGTGGAACGGATGGAAGAAGGCTCCCGGCAGCGGCGCGAAGATCGCCTCCCAGCACAGCAGGCCGAACAGGCTGCACAGCAGGGTGTTCTCCACGTAGTGCACCGGCGCCTGTTCGCGGTGCAGGTGCTCGCGCACCGCGTGCTCGACGCTGCCGTGCGCCGGGCGCGGCAGCACCAGCTCGCTGCGGCATTCGGCGACGGCGGCGCGGCGTGCGGGGGCGGGCAGGCCGAGCCTGCGCGAAAGGCGCGGCAGCGCCCGCTCAAGGCGCTGGGCTTCCTCGTCGCTGCCGGGGCTGGCGCTCAGCTGCACGGCCAGCGCATGGGCCTCGCTGTGGCGTTCGAGCTTCTCCAGCACGCGGATCTGCCGCCAGCGCGCCTCGCCGTGGGCGCTGCGCCGGTAGAGGGCCAGCGCCGCCTCGGCCTCGCCGTCCTTCTCCAGCTGCTGGGCCAGCCTGAACAGCAGCCGGGCATGGCGCGACTGCAGGTAGGGATTGGCGCTGGCGAAGTCGAGCAGTCCTTCCAGCAGATCCGCGACGGGCTCGCCGGCCTCGAAGCGCTCGCGCCGCGCACGCAGGAACAGGTAGTCGTCGACGTCCTCCCGGCAGCGGAAGCCGCGCGATTCCGGGGCGATCGCCACCGGTTCGTAGCGGTAGATGCCGAGGTCGGCGAGGACGAACTCCGACCAGTCCTGGCTCAGGTTGCCGAAGAACAGCAGGCGCAGGCGGTCGCACAGCTCGCCGACCTGCAGGCTGTACAGGCGCTCGTCGAGGTTCGGGCACCAGGCGGCGAACGGCTGCGCCGGCAGCTCCAGCGCCAGCAGCTGCGCCTCCAGCTCGGCCTTCTTCTGGCTGGCGCGGCGGTCGGCCAGCGGCAGGTGGGCGAGCAACTCGTCCTTGCGCAGCAGGGCGGCGACTGCGGCGGCCTCCAGCGGTGCCCGCTCGCTCAGCCAGCCCAGTTCGAGGAGCGGCCGGGCAGCCGCCGCGATATCGCCGATCTCGTCGTATCGCAGCTTGCTGGCGCGGAAGTGGCTGCCCTTGCGCATGACCATGCGCACCAGCAGCGCCTGTGCCGGTACGGCCAGTTCGGCGAAGCGGGCGATGAAGCGGGACTCTTCGTCGGACAGCAGATCGGCATGGCGCTCGTCTACCCAGGCGAGTGCGGTGCGGAAGTTGCCGAGGTAATAGAGTTCGGGAGGTAGTGGCACTGACATGCTCGGATGATCTGTATAGGCATCCAGCATTGTCAATGCTGCGCGTCGGATTTCCCTGCGCCGGGTATCGATAGGCAACTTCAATCGAACGGCTTGATTCAATCAAATGGGATCGAGGCCCGGTGAGGCGTAGGATTCACTCCAGGCAGCCAGCCAAGCCCCGACAGCGTCGACAGACACGCCGAACACTGACCACGGGCAATTTCCACGGCAGGCATCTCCCCTAATCTGAAACAGATCAACCCCGATTTGCAGAGGAACATCGTCATATGTTGGACGCCAACCTGAAAGCCCAGTTGCAAGCCTACCTCGAGAAAGTTACCGAGCCGTACGAGATCGTCGCTTCCCTGGACGACAGCGAGAAGTCCGACGAGATGGTTTCGCTGCTCAACGACATCAACGGCCTGAGCGACAAGATCACCCTGAATACCACCGGCACCGATGCCCGCAAGCCCTCGTTCGGCTTCCGCCGCGACGGCGTGGAAGTCGGCCCGCGCTTCGCCGGCCTGCCCATGGGCCACGAGTTCACCTCGCTGGTGCTGGCCCTGCTGCAGGTGGGCGGCTACCCGCCGAAGGTCTCCGACGAGGTGATCGCGCAGATCAAGGGCATCGA